>DCUH01000020.1:0-1557 GCA_002327765.1 bacterium UBA2219
ATCGAGCACAACCTCGACGTCATCAAGTCGGCGGACCACATCGTCGACCTGGGCCCCGAGGGAGGCGACGGCGGCGGGGAGGTCGTGGCGTGCGGCACCCCGGAGGAGGTTTCCCGCAACCCCCGGTCGTTCACCGGGACGTTCCTGCGCCGGGTGCTTCACGCCGGGGGCGGCTGAAGGAACCGCTCCAGGACCCCGCGGAGCTGCGGCAGGGTGAACGGCTTGCTGAGGTAGCCGTCCATCCCCTCGGCCAGGCACCGCTCGCTGGTGCCGGGCATCGCGTCCGCGGTCAGGGCGACGATCGGGGTGCGGGAGAGCTCCCGGGCCCGGATCGCGCGGGTCGCCTCGTACCCGTCCATGACCGGCATCTGGCAGTCCATCAGGATGAGGTCGAACGACGCCGCGGCGGCAGCGTCGACCGCATCCCGGCCGTCCGACGCGATCGTCGTGCGGCAGCCGAGCAGCTCCAGCATGCTCCGGGCGACCGTCTGGTTCACCGGGTTGTCCTCCACGAGCAGGACGGACGCCCCCATGGCCGCGCGGGCCGTTCCGGGCGGCGGCTCCTGCGACATACCTCCGACTGCGGCGGGCGCCGTTCGCAGCGAGGTCAGGATGCAGTCGAGCAGGGCCGACGGCCGCACCGGCTTCGTCAGGTAGCCGGAGATCCCTCCCTCGAGGGCGCTCTTCGCTTCCGCGTCGAGGTCGACCGAGGAAAGGAGCACGAGCCGCGCGTCCCGGATCGCGGGGTCCTCCTGGATCTTCCGGGCGAGCTCCAGCCCGTCCCCCCCGGGCATCTGGCGGTCGAGGACGGCGAGACCGAAGGGGACCCCTTCCCTCGCCGCCGCGCGCATCGCCTCCAGCGCCTCCCCGGGCTCCGCGGCGGAGCGGCTCCGGATGCCCCAACGCAGGAAGTGCTGCTCCAGGATGTCCCGGTTCGTCTCGTTGTCGTCGACGATCAGCGCGCGGACTCCGGACAGCTCCGGGGCGGCCGCCGGCTCCTCCGCCGCGGCCTCCGCTTCCTTGTCCCGCCGGAAGCGCGCGCAGAAGCGGAACTCGGACCCTTTCCCGGGCGTGCTATCGAGCTCAATCTCCCCGCCCATCATGACGGCGAGCTGCTTCGAGATCGGCAGCCCCAGCCCGGTCCCGCCGTACCTGCGCGTCGTGGAGCCGTCGGCCTGGACGAACTGCTGGAAGATCCTCTTCTGCGCCTCGGGCGCGATCCCGATCCCCGTGTCCTTCACCGAGAAGCGGACCTGGACCGGGTCCTCGCCCGGCTGCCCGAGGGACATGCGGAGGACCACCTCGCCCCGGTCCGTGAACTTCATGGCATTGCCCAGGAGGTTCAGGAGGACCTGCCTCAGCCGCCCCGGGTCCCCCACGAGGCGGCGCGGGACGTCCTCCGTCGCGTGGCAGATGAGCTCGATCCCCTTGGCGTGCGCCCGCTGGGCGAAGGAGTCCCCGAGCTCCTCGATCAGCAGGTGCGGGTCGAAGGGGATGCTTTCGAGCACGAGCTTCCCCGCCTCGATCCGGGAGATGTCGAGGATGTCGTTGATGATG
>DCUH01000020.1:1562-8658 GCA_002327765.1 bacterium UBA2219
CCGAGGACGCCGTTCATCGGCGTGCGGATCTCGTGGCTCATGTTCGCCAGGAACTGCGACTTCGCCCGGTTGGCGTGCTCGGCCGACTCCTTCGCGGCGTGGAGGTTGGATAGCGCCTCCTGCAGCTCGCTCGTGCGGGCGTTCACTTTCCGGTCGCGTTCCTGGACCTGGTCGAGGATGTTGTTGAAGCCTTCGAAGAGGTAGCCCAGCTCGTCGTCGTCCTGCTTGACGCCGCGCACGGAGTAGTCCTTCCTCTCCAGGACCGCGTTCATGGTGCTCGCGAGGCTCACGATCGGCCGGGAGAGCAGGCGGGCCAGGTACCGGGAGAGGAGGAACGCCAGCAGGGAGGCCGCCGCCAGGATCCCGACCATGGCGGTCCCGAACCAGGACATCAGCTCCCGGAACTTGTCGGTGGAAGCCTGGATCACGATCGTGCTCAGGCGGACCCCCTCCATGTCGATGTCCTCGACGACGGTGAGCGACCGGCCGAGGATCAGGATCCTGCCCGATTCGAACCGGAGGGAGGCGATCCGGTTGGGGTCGGCCCATGCGGGGGCCCCGGGGTCCTCGAGGTTCATGTGGACGATGGGGTGTCCCCGGTCCGAATCGTGGGTGTAATGGGCGAGGATCCGCAGGTTGGAGTCGACGACGTACGCCGAGAGCACGTCGCTCCGCGTCTTCAGGGCGTTCAGCGACTCCTGGATCGCCGATTTGTCGTCGAACAGCACCGCGGCGATGGTGGAGCTGCCGATGACCTCCGCGATCGAGGAGAGGTCCTGCCGGACCGCCCTCTGCGACGAGATCGTTCCCAGGACGGCAAAGGCGAGGAAGACCCCGATCAGCACGGCGGCGATGGAGAGCATGAATCCCGCCGTCAGCTTGTTCTTGATCCGCCCTTTCCGGTAAATGTTCGGCATGCGCTTATTTTGCGCCTTCGCGGTGTATGGCCTTGGCCAGGGAGAGCAGCTTCGAGCTGATGGTCAGCCCCGCCTGCCTCGCCGATTCCGTGTTGACCTCGAAGCCGATCCGGTCGCCCGCGAGGACTAGCCCGATGACGCCGCCCCGTTGGGCGAACCGGTCCATGTCGCCGACGGTCAGGATGTTCCGCGCGTGGGCGGCGCGAAGGATCGACGGGAGGCGGTTCCCCGCCGACGAGGAGACGAACAGCATGCGGCAGTTCCTTAAGGATTCGATGCCGGACACCCTCTGCACGACGATCGGCCTCCCATGGGCGGCCTTCCCCTCCAGGACCGAAAGGGCCTCCCCGAAGGGGTCGTCGCCGACGACGGCGATGACGAACGGCTGGCCCGCGTCCGCCGGCGCCGTGTCGCTCCAGGTCACGAACTTCGTGAAGTTGAACAGGATGGCGGCCTTGACCTCGTACTCCTTCGTCGACGGCTGCTCCCCCAGCGCCGGGCGCGGGAGGGCGGTCCCGAGGAACAGGGAGAGGGCGAGGAGCAGGCGAAGCGCCCTGTGTCGCCGTCGGTCGGTCATCCCCGGCTCCCCGTCAGAACCTGCACGTCGCCTGGATCCGGTAGCTGCGGCCGTCCTGCGGGATGGAATACTGAAGGTGCTCGGTGCCCGCCGGATCGGCGTAGCGCTTGTCGAACAGGTTGTACACGCTCGCGGACAGCTCCAGCCCCCCCGGGAGTTTCCGCGCGAGGAGCGTGGCGTTCGCAACCGTGTACCCTCCCACGGATTTCTGCGCCTTGCCCGGAAGGTTTTTCCTAGGGCCGATGTACTGCGCTTCCGGGGAGAGGAAGAGCCTGCCGGGGAGCAGGGGGAAGGACAGGTTCAGCTTCGCCATGTCCTTCGGCGAGTTGGGGAACGTGCCTCCCCCGTGCCGGTACTCCGCCCTCTGCCAGGCGTAGCTGGCGCGCCCCTGGATGCCGCCGGTCAGCTTCCCTTCCATCTCCAGTTCCAGGCCGTTCGTTTCGATCGACTCGTTGTTTTCGAAGTGGTCCAGCCCGTCGGACGGGTCCGGCTGTATCGTGATGAGATCGTCGATGCGGTTGTGGAAGACGGAGGCGGTCGCCTTCCAGGAGCCGCCGAGCCCCTCCATCCGCTGCTCGAGGACCGCCTCGATCGAGCGGATGGTCTCCGGGCGAAGGTCCGGGTTCGGCTTCATCGTCAGGTTGTCCCCGTAATACAGCTCATAGCAGTTGGGTGTCCGGTACGCCCTTCCGTAGAGCAGCTTGGCGGCCGTCTTTTCCAGCGGCATCCAGATCAGGCCGAGTCGCGGGTTCGTCGTCCCGCCGAAGGTGCTGTAGCGGTCGTACCGCACCCCCGCGTTCAGGATCAGCTTCGGGTGGAACCGGATCTCGTCCTGCAGGTACGCCCCCCACTCTTTTGAGGACTGGCGCGAGTCGACGTAAGGGGGCGGGAAGCCGAGGTCGTAGTTCTGCTGGTCCTTGCGGTAATCGTTGCGGAGCTCCACGCCCGCCGTCAGCCGGTGGCGGTCCCGGACCGTCTTGACGGCTTTCAGCTCCGCGCCGAAGGAGGAGGCCTTCGCGTAGTCCTTGTTGATCACGTCGGGATCGCCCGGCGCGTAGTTGAAGATGTAGTCCGCCCAGTAGTAGTACTCGTCGTAATAGGCGCGCGCCATCAGGTTCAGCCCGCCGTCAAGGTCCTTCTCGTACCGCAGGTCCAGGAAGCCCGTGCGGTCGCCGGTGTATGTCCCGTCCGCGTCGAAGACCGTGCCGAAGGATGCCGTCGGCAAACGTTTCGTGCGGTTCCCGCGCGCCCCTGCCAGGGTGAAATCGCCCCAGGAGACCTTTGCGAACAGGCTGTCGTACCGTTCCCTGTCGTCGCCTTCCGCGACGCCGTTGTTGGTCGCGGGATCGTCGTATTCCGGGAAGTACAGGTCCTGCCCCCGGCTGTCGGCAGCCGTTCCCGAGACGAGGATCGCGGGGCCGTTCAACATGTAATCCTTCGCCGCCGTCGCCCGTCCTTTGTACGTCCGCCAGCTTCCGGCGCTGCCGGAAACTTCCGCGCCGTCGATATGGTAGGCCCGCTTCGTGATGACGTTGATGACGCCGAAGAAGGCGTTGGAGCCGTAAAGGGACGAAGAGGGGCCGCGGACGACCTCCACGCGCTCCACGAGGTCGATGTCCACGGGGAAGTCGTTCCCGATCGGGGTCTGGTCGTAGATGCTGTTGTTTATGCGGTGGCCGTCCACGAGGAGCAGGACCCGGGTGTTGTAGTCCCCCGCGGGCTGGAACCCGCGGATCCCCACGTAGCTGTAGTTCCGGTCGTTGGTGACGAAGATGCCGGGCAGCGACCGGAGGAGGTCCGCAAGGGTCCTGTAGCCGTACTTTCGGATATCCTCGGCGGTCACGACGCTGGCGTACGTGGGCGCCTCGCTCACTCTCTGCTCGTAGCGGGAAGCCCCGACGATGGTCACGTTCATCAGCGATTCCAGGCTCATCCCGGTCAGGTCGGCAGCGCCGGCGGCGTTCGCCGGCACGGCCGCCAGGGCGGCGAGAAGCAGGAGGAGGAACCGCATCGGGACCTTGCGGTATGCCTGGATGCCGAAAGGTGTCTTTGCCATCAACTCCCCCGTCTTCCAGCGGGTTCGGTTGGCGCTGCAGAGCCGTCGATCCGATCGCGATTTCCGCGTCGATTGTCATTCATATCGGTTTTCCAAAGGGAATTCTTGAAAAAGAATCTTAATTGTCAGGGCGCCTTTCGGGAAGTATCCGCGAGAAAAGGCTTCCGGGGCCGCTTCCACCGGATGAACGGCGCATGTTGACCTTTTCTGGCAAATTCTGTACATTTGTGTCCCATGATGTCCATCCAGGAAGTCGCGCGCGAGCTGCGGGTCTCCGAAAAGACCGTCCGGCGCATGCTCTGGCGGGGAGAGCTGAAAGGGATCCGCGTGGGCGGGCAGTGGCGTTTCCCGGTCGAGAGCCTTGCGGACCTCCTTCCTTCGGGCGTGGCCGCGTCCCCCCGGTTTTCGCCCCCGCCCCGCGGCGCGTCGATCCGCGAGCTGATCGACATCGGCGGGATCCATTACCGGATCGCGGGCGACAGCCCCCACGAGGTCCTGCGGGAAGTCGTCGAGGAGACCCCCTGCGTGCCGGCGGCCGTACGCCCCGCGCTGTTCAAGGCGATCTGGGAGCGGGAGTCGCTCTGCTCGAGCGGCATCGGCAAAGGCATCGCCGCGCCCCACCCGATCGTGCCGAGGTGGGCGCCCCGATCGGACATCCCGTCGTGCATCGGGCTCTTTTTCCTGGAGCGCCCCGTGGATTTCGGATACGTCGACGGGGAGAAGGTCTCGATCGTGTTCCTCCTGCTCCTGAAGACGCTGCAGGAGCATCTCCGGACGCTGGCCCGGCTGGTCCGGCTTCTCCGGGAAGACTCGCTGACCGCCTTCCTCCATGAAGTACCCCTTCGTCCCGCGATCCTTTCCGAGCTGTCCCGCCTGGAAAAGGCGGTCCTGCCGGGGGAACCGTGACGCTCGTCCTCCTTGCGCCGATGCTGCTGCTCGCCGGGGGGCTGGCTTCGCTGCTCCCGTGGAAGAGGAGCGGCCTCGTAAACGCCGTGGGGGCCGGCTCCTGCGTCGCCGCCTGCGCCTCGGGCTTCGCGGGCGCGCTGCTCCTGCTCGCCGCCGGCGGCCCCGGCCCTTCGTGGACGCTTCCCTGGAACACGCCGCTCGGGGGCTCGTTCACGGTCGCGGCCGACGGTCTGACCTCGTTCTTCCTCCTGCTCGTCTTCGGGATCTCGGCGGTCTGCGCGCTCTACGGCGCCCGGTACCTCGCGGCCTGGGACGGCAGGAAGGGCACGGGCCCCTCCTGGCTCTTCTTCAACCTCCTCGTGGCCAGCATGGCGATGGTCTGCCTGGCGCGCAACGCATTGCTGTTCCTCATCGCGTGGGAAGCCATGTCGCTGTCGTCCTACTTCCTGGTCATGTTCGAGAGCGAGCGGCCGGAAGTCCGGAAGGCGGGCTGGACCTACATGGTCGCCACCCAGCTCGGCACGGTCTGCCTGCTGGCGCTTTTCGTGCTGATGGCGGGGCCGTCCGGGTCGCTCGAATTCGCCGACTACGAGGGATTCGCCGGGTCGGGCGCCGCGACGCTCGGCGTCGCCTTCCTGCTGGCGCTGGTCGGCTTCGGGACGAAGGCGGGGCTGATGCCCATGCACATCTGGCTTCCGGAGGCGCATCCGGCGGCCCCTTCGCACGTGTCGGCGCTGATGTCCGGGATGATGATCAAGACCGGCATTTACGGGCTGCTCCGGGTCCTGACCTTTCTCGGCACGCCCGAGACGTGGTGGGGCTGGACGCTGGTCGCCATGGGGCTGCTCTCGGGGGTGCTGGGCGTGCTGTTCGCCCTGGCCCAGCACGACCTGAAACGTCTCCTGGCCTATCACAGCGTGGAGAACATCGGGATCATCACCCTGGGGCTCGGCATGGGGCTCCTGGGGCGCAGCGCGGGGAACGGCCCGGTCGCCGCCCTCGCGTACGCCGGATGCCTGCTCCACGTGGCCAACCACGCGCTGTTCAAGGGGCTACTCTTCCTGGGTGCGGGGGCGGTGCAGCACGCGGCGCACACCCTCGAGATCGACCGGCTCGGCGGACTGGCGCGCAGCATGAAGTGGACCGCCGCGTCCTTCCTGGTCGGATCGGCCGCCATCTGCGGCCTCCCGCCGCTGAACGGCTTCGTCAGCGAGTTCCTGATCTATCTGGCGTCCTACCGGTCGTCCTCGTCCGTGTCGACCTTCCTGTCGGTCCCCGGGCTGCTGGTCGTCGGGGGGCTGGCGCTCATCGGGGGGCTGGCCGCCGCGTGCTTCGCCAAGGCCTTCGGGATCGTCTTCCTCGGGGAGCCCAGGGAGGAAAACGCCCGCGCGGGGCACGAATGCGGGGCGCCGATGCGCGCGGCCATGGCGATCCTCGCCGCGGCCTGCGTCCTTTGCGGGCTTGCCGGCCCCCTGCTGGTCGGCGGGATGGGCGACGTGATCGCCTCGGCGGCCTCGATCCCCGAGGCGGAGATCGCCGACGGGCTCCGCGCCGGCGCGGGGTCGCTGCGCTTCGTCACGGGCTTCGGCCTGGGCTTCCTGCTGCTGGCGGGCGCCCTGGCCGGCCTGCGCCGCCTGCTGCTCGCCGGCCGCAGGGTGGAGGTGGGGGGCACGTGGGACTGCGGCTACTCCCGGCCCACCCCGAGGATGCAGTACACGGCCTCGTCGTTCGCCCAGCCGATCGTCCGGATGTTCCGGTTCCTCCGCATTTCGCGGCGCGAATTCACCCGCCCCGCGGGGCTGCTTCCCTCGGAGGCCGGGTTCGCCACCCATACCCCCGACGTGTTCAAGGAGAACTTCTGGCGGCCCGCGTTTTCCGGCGTCGGCAGCCTGCTGTCCCGCGTCCGGGGGATACAGCACGGCAGGATCCAGGTCTACGTGCTCTACGTGGCGCTGACCCTCCTGGCGCTGCTCCTTTGGAGGCTCGGCTGACATATGACGGCGGAGCGCATCGTCACATCGATTGCGGGATTCGCCCTCGCCCTGGCGCTGTCGCCGCTGCTGTTCGGGGTCATCAACAAGACGAAGGCGCTGGTCGCCGGGCGGCGCGGCCAGCCTTTCCTGCAGCCGTACCGGGACATCGCGAAGCTCTTGCGGAAAGGTGCGGTGTACAGCCGGACCACGACCCTGGTGTTCCGGGCCGGCCCGGTGGTCGGGCTGGCGGCGGTCCTGGGGG
Organism: bacterium UBA2219; assembly: GCA_002327765.1. Classification (GTDB taxonomy): domain Bacteria; phylum Desulfobacterota; class Deferrimicrobia; order Deferrimicrobiales; family Deferrimicrobiaceae; genus UBA2219. Next base: position 8,254 of record DCUH01000020.1, read on the forward strand.
CCCTCGCGATCGTCCCCCTGGGAGGGGCGCCGGCGCCCCTTTCGTTCGCGGGCGACCTGGTCCTCCTGGCGTACTGCCTGGGGCTCATGCGGTTCTTCACCGTCCTCGCGGCCCTGGACACCGGCTCCGCGTTCGAGGGGATGGGCGCCAGCCGCGAGGTCCAGTTCTCGGCGCTGGCGGAGCCCGCGCTCCTGCTGGCCCTCGCGGCCCTGCTGAACCAGGCCTCGGGGCAGTCGCTTTCGGAGGTCTACGGCGCCGTCGGCTACATCGCGCTCCTGGGCGGCGGCCCGGAGATCTACCTCGCGGTCGCGTCGCTCTGCATCGTCTTCCTCGCCGAGAACGCCCGCATCCCCGTCGACGATCCCGACACCCATCTCGAGCTCACCATGATCCACGAGGTGATGG
>DCUH01000034.1:0-5904 GCA_002327765.1 bacterium UBA2219
CATCTTCATCTCTTCCTTGGTGTAGCCGTTCTCGAGGAAGACGTCGATGTGCGGGATGACGTTGAAGGCGATCTGGTGCCTGAACGCGGACACCTCGAGCGGCTCGCCCTTGGCGTACGCCTTCGTCTGCGCGATCAGCTCCGCCATCGCCTTGGCGCCCGCGCCCGAGGTGGACTGGTACGAGGAGGCGATGACCCGCTTGAGCGTGCCGTAGTCGTGCAGGGGTTTGAGCGGCATGATCGAGATGATCGTCGTGCAGTTGGGGTTCGCGACGATCCCGCGCTTTTTATACTGCGCGATCGCCTCCGGGTTGATCTCGGGTACCACCAGCGGCACGTCGGGCTCCATCCGGAAGGCGGACGAGTTGTCGACCACCACGGCGCCGGACTCCCAGGCCGGTCCCGCGAACTCCTTGCTGCGCGAGGCCCCCGCGGAGAACAGAGCGATGTCGATCCCCTTGAACGCGTCCTTCGACAGCAGCTCGACGGGGAACTCCTCCCCCGCGAACTTCAGCCGCTTGCCCACCGAGCGTTCCGACGCCAGGAGCCGGATGTTCTTCACCGGGAACTTCCGCTCCTCGAGGATCTGCAGGAAGACTTCCCCCACCGCGCCGGTCGCGCCGGCCACGGCCACGTTGAACCTCTTGCCGCTCATTGCCTCACCCCTTCTGCGATATTTTCCGGACGGCTTCCCGGACCCGTTCGCCCATTTCGACCGTCCCGACCTTCGTTCCCCCGCCTTCGCGCCAGATGTCGGCCGTCCGGTACCCGTCGGCGAGAACCTGTTCCACGGCCCCCTCGATCCAGGCGGCCTCCCGGAGCATGTCGAACGAGTACTTTAACATCATTCCGGCGGAAAGGATCATCGCCAGCGGGTTGGCGATCCCCTTCCCCTCGATGTCGGGCGCGGTGCCGTGGATCGGCTCGTACATGGCGACCTTCCCCCCGAGCGACGCCGACGGCAGCATGCCGATGGAGCCGGTGATCATCGAGGCCTCGTCGGTCAGGATGTCGCCAAAGAGGTTCGACATCACCATCACGTCGAACTGGCGCGGGTTGCGGACGAGCTGCATCGCGCAGTTGTCCACCAGGATGTGCGACAGCGGGACGTCCGGGTACTCCTTCGCCCCGATCCCGGTGACGACCCGCCGCCACAGCACGGACGACTCGAGCACGTTCGACTTGTCCACGGAGGTCAGCCTGCCGCCCTTTTTCCGCGCCATGTCGAAGCCGACGCGGGCGACCCGCTCGATCTCCGGGCGCGTGTACACCTCGGTATTGATCCCGGTCTCCACACCGTCGATCATCTGGATCCCCCGGGGCTTCCCGAAGTAGAGCCCCCCCGTGAGCTCACGGATCACCATTAGGTCGATCCCCTCGACGATCTCCCTGCGCAGCGGGGAGGCGTCGATGAGGGGGGCGAAGACCTTTGCGGGGCGCAGGTTGGCGTACATGTCGAGCTCGCGCCGCAGCGCCAGGAGCCCCCGCTCGGGGCGAACCTCGAAGGGGAGGTCGTCCCACTTCGGGCCGCCCACCGCCCCCAGGAGGATCGCGTCGGAGGACCGGGCCAGCGAGAGCCCCCGGTCCGTCAGGGGAACCTTGTGCTCGTCTATGGCCGCGCCGCCGACCAGCTCCTCCTCGGTCTCGAACCGGCACCGGTCCGAGAGCCCCTCGAGCTCCTTGAGGACGGCCAGCGCCTCTCGCATGACCTCCTTCCCGATCCCGTCGCCGGGGAATACGCAGATCTTCCGCACGGCCATCACGCCCCCTCCCCTTTCCGCTTCGTCGTCATGAAGTTCATCAGGCCGCCGGCGGCCACCAGCTCCTGCATGAACGGGGGGATCGGGGTGAACCGGTACTCCTTCCCCTTCGTCTCGTTCCGCAGCACCCCGGCCCCCATGTCCACGGCGAGGAGGTCGCCCGCGGCGATCTCGTCGACGGCTTCCGGGGCCTCCAGGATCGGCAGCCCCATGTTGAAGGAATTCCTGTAGAAGATGCGGGCGAAGGAGCGGGCGATCACCGCCGACACCCCGGCGGCACGGATGGCGATGGGCGCGTGCTCCCGCGAGGAGCCGCACCCGAAGTTCTTCCCCGCCACGATGAAGTCGCCCTTCGCGGCCGAGGCCGCGAACGAGGTGTCGATGTCCTCCATGCAGTGCTTCGCCAGCTCCGCCGGGTCGGAGGTGTTCAGGTACCGCGCGGGGATGATGGCGTCCGTGTCGACGTCGTCCCCGTACTTCCACGCCTTCCCGCGAAGCTCCATCACCGTTCCCTCCTTCCGAGCTCGTCCGGCCCGCCGATCCGGCCGAGGACCGCGGACGCCGCCGCGACCGCAGGGTTGGAGAGGTAGACCTCGCTCTCGGGATGCCCCATCCGGCCGACGAAGTTGCGGTTCGTCGTCGCGATGGCGCGCTCGCCCCTCGCCAGGATCCCCATGTGCCCGCCGAGGCAGGGTCCGCAGGTCGGGGTGGACACGGCCGCGCCCGCCTCGACGAACACCTCCATCAGCCCCTCCCGCACCGCCTGGAGCCAGATCTCCTGGGTCGCCGGGAAGACGATCATCCGGACGCCGTCGTGGACCTTGCGGCCGCGGAGCACCTCCGCCGCGCTGCGCAGGTCCTCGATCCGCCCGTTGGTGCAGGACCCCACCACGACCTGGTCGATCGGCACGTTCCCCGCCTGGGACACGGGCCGCGTGTTCTCGGGCAGGTGCGGGAACGCCACGACCGGCTCGAGGGACGAGAGGTCCACGCGGATCTCGTCGGCGTACCGGGCGTCCGGGTCGGCCGAGAAGACCTTGTAGGGACGCTTCGAGCGGGCGTCGGCGTAGGCGCGCGTCACCTCGTCGAACGGGAAGATCCCGTTCTTGGCCCCCGCCTCGATCGCCATGTTCGTCATGGTGAACCGCCACGCCATCGGCAGGTGCGCGATCCCGTCCCCGGCGTACTCCATGGACCGGTACAGCGCGCCGTCCACCCCGATCTTCCCGATGATGTGGAGGATGACGTCCTTCCCCTCTACCCATTTCCCGGGGCGCCCCGTGAGGACGATCCGCAGCGTCTCGGGGACCTTGAGCCACACCTCCCCCGAGACCATCGCGGCCGCCAGGTCGGTGCTGCCCACCCCCGTGGAGAAGGCGCACAGGGCGCCGTAAGTGCAGGTGTGGCTGTCCGCCCCGATCACGAGGTCCCCGGGGCCGACGATCCCCTCGTCGGGCAGCAGGACGTGCTCGATCCCCATCCGGCCGACGTCGTAGTGATGCAAGATCCCCTGCTCCCGGGCGAACTCCCGCATCGTCCTGACCTGCTCGGCGGAGGCGATATCCTTGTTCGGGGTGAAGTGGTCCGCCACCAGGGCAATCTTCCCCCGGTCGAACACCTTCTTCGCGCCCGCCGCCCGGAACGCCTTGATGGCGATCGGGCTGGTCACGTCGTTCCCGAGTGCGAGGTCCACCTTCGCCATGACCAGCTCCCCGGGCGAAACGGAGGGACGGCCGGCTTTTTCAGCGAGTATCTTCTCGCTCAGCGTCATACCCATCGTCTTTCTTCTCGCTTTCCTCCGTCTTCCCCCTCTGCCGCACCATCGAGACGATCTCCCCCACGGGCCCGGACACGATGTAGCCCGTGATGAGGAGGAAGATCATCACCTGCGGTTCCATTGCGAGCAGCAGGGCGAGGAAGACGAATACCACCAGCGTGTTGAACGGGCGCCGCCGGAACGGCTCCAGGTCCTTGAACGAGTTGAACTTGACCGTGCTGACCATGAGGAAGGCGAGCACGTAGATCGTGAGCAGGACGGCGAGGTGCTTGAAGCCTCCCGAGCCGCCCAGGTAGTAGAAGAGCATCACGATGGAGGAGACGCAGATCGCCGCGGCCGGGATGGGGAGCCCGTTGAACTTCCCCTTCTCCACCGTGTTGACCTGCACGTTGAACCGCGCCAGCCGCAGCGCCCCGCAGATGAGGTACAGGAACGACGCCATCCACCCCCACCGGCCGAAGCCGGAGAGGGCCCATCCGTAGACGAGGAACGCCGGGGCGGCACCGAAGGCGATCACGTCGGCCAGGGAGTCGTATTCGACGCCGAACCGCGTGGTCGTCCCGGTCATCCGGGCGACCCGGCCGTCGAGCCCGTCGAAGATCGCGGCCCCCACGATCGCCATCGCCGCCTTCTCGAAGGAGCCGTTGAAGGTCGCGGCGATGGAATAGAACCCCATGAACAGGCAGCCCGAGGTGAGCAGGTTCGGCAGGACGTAGACCCCGCGCCGCACGCTGTCGTGTTCCTGCAACTCCTGCTTCTTCATCGAAGCACCCCCAATACCGTCTCCCCCGCCCGGACCCGGTCGCCGGGGGCGACGCGGAGCTGCGCGTCCGGGGGGAGGAAGACGTCCAGCCGGGAGCCGAAGCGGATCATCCCCACCCGCTGCCCGACCCGCACCTCGTCGCCCGCCCTCACGTCGCACACGATCCGTCGGGCGATCCACCCGGCGATCTGCACGTAGGTCACGGAGCGCCCTCCTGCCGTGACGATCTCCACGCCGTTCTGCTCGTTCAGAAGCGACGCCTTCTCCACGTTGGCGGCGTGGAACTTCCCCGGGTTGTACATCACCGAGGCGACCCGCCCGGAGACGGGCGCCCGGTTGACGTGTACGTCGAGCGGGGACATGAAGACGCTGATCCTCTTCCCCGCAGCGGCGGTGTACCTGCCGGGCGGGGCGTCCCCGCTATACACGACCTTGCCGTCCGCCGGGGAGACGACGATCCCTTCTCCGGAGGGCGGCGTGCGGTCCGGGTTGCGGAAGAACCACAGGGAGAACAGCGTGAAGACAACCCCGACCGCGACGAGGGGCATCCACCGCGGCCACACGAGCCCCGCGACGGTGCTGAACGCCGCCCCGCCGAGGATGAAGGGCCAGCCTTCCGGCGCGAACATGCGTCTAGTTCTTCGTCTTGTCGACTAAACGCCCCTTCGACAGCCACGGCATCAACGCCCGGAGACGCTTGCCGACTTCCTCGATCGGGTGGGCCTCGCCGCGCTTCTGAAGCGCGTTGAAGACCGGCCGGTTCGCGCTGTTTTCGAGCATCCATTCCTTCGCGAAGGAGCCGTTCTGTACCTCCTCGAGGATCCGCTTCATCTCCTTCCTCGTTTCCTCGGTGACGATCCGCGGGCCGCGGGTGAGGTCGCCGTACTGCGCGGTGTTGCTGATGGAGTACCGCATGTTGGCGATCCCGCCCTCGTAGATCAGGTCGACGATGAGCTTGAGCTCGTGGCAGCACTCGAAGTACGCCATCTCCGGCGCGTACCCGGCCTCGACCAGCGTCTCGTATCCAGCCTGCACCAGCGCCGTGACGCCGCCGCAGAGGACGACCTGCTCTCCGAACAGATCGGTCTCGGTCTCTTCCCGGAAGGATGTCTGGATGACCCCGGCGCGGGCGGCGCCGATCCCCGCCGCGTAGGCCAGCGCCACGTCCTTGGTGTTCCCCGCGGGGTCCTGATGGACGGCGATGAGCGCCGGCACGCCTTCCCCTTTAAGGTACTGCGCGCGGACCAGGTGCCCGGGCCCCTTCGGGGCCACCATGAACACGTTGACGTCCGGCGAGGGCACGATCTGCCCGAAGTGGATGTTGAACCCGTGGGCGAACATGAGGTAGGCGCCCTTGCGAAGGTTCGGCCCGACGGCGGCCCGGTAGATTCCCCCCTGCAGCTCGTCCGGGAGCAGCATGACGACGATGTCCGCCTTCTTCACCGCCGCCGCCGCGTCGGACACCTCGAACCCCGCCTCCTTCGCCTTCTTCGCGTTGGGGCCTTCGGGAATCTCGCCGACGATCACGGTGAAGCCGCTCTCCTTCAGGTTGTTCGCGTGGGCGTGCCCCTGGCTGCCGTATCCGAGGATGGCGATCGTTTTCCC
>DCUH01000034.1:5957-6798 GCA_002327765.1 bacterium UBA2219
CCTACATCCCCCGGGCGATGGCGATCTTGCCCGTCCGGACGATATCCTTGATCCCCAGGGGGCGAAGCATCTGCAGGAACGCGTTCACCTTCCCCTCCCCCCCGGTCATCTCGATCGTGTAGAAGCGCGGGGCCACGTCGACGATCTTCGCGCGGAAGATGTCGATCAGTCGCAGCACCTCGGGCTTGGTGTCGTTGTCGGCCTTCACCTTGACGAGCACCAGCTCCCGGTTCACGGTGTCGACGCCCGTGAAGTCGACGACCTTCAGGACCGGGATGAGCTTGTTCAGCTGCTTCAGGATCTGCTCGACGATCTGGTCGTTGCCCTCCGTGACGACCGTCATGCGGGAGACCCCGGGGTCCTCCGTCTCCGCCACGCACAGCGACTCGATGTTGAAGCCGCGCCCGGAGAACAGCCCCGCGACCCGGCTCAACACCCCGAACTCGTTTTCGACCAGGATCGATATGGTGTGTCGCATCGGATCGTTCTCCCCTTTTTCAGACCAGCAGCATCTTCGACAGCGGGGCGCCGGCCGGGACCATGGGATAGACCATCTCCTCCGGGTCCACCTCCACGTCGATCACCACCGGCCCTTCCGCCGCGAACCCCTTCTTCAGCACGGAGGCGACCTCCTCGGTCTGGGTCGCGCGGAACCCCTTCGCCCCGTACGCCTCCGCCAGCAGCACGAAGTCGGGTATCTTCGGCTGGATCGTCTCGGAGAATTTCCCCTGGAAGAAGAGCTCCTGCCACTGGCGCACCATCCCCAGCGCGCGGTTGTTGAGGATCACCACCTTGACGGGGACCTTGAACTGGACGGCCGTGGCCAGCTCCTGGATGTTCA
>DCUH01000034.1:6839-7794 GCA_002327765.1 bacterium UBA2219
ACTGGGCGGCCCACATCTGGTTCTGCCCTACTTCCGTGGTGATGATCGCGTTCCCCTTCGAGATCTTGTAGATCTGCTCCACGACGTACTGCGGCTTGATCTTGCCCGTGGACGGCTTGTAGGTGAGCGGGTGGCTCTTCGCCCAGATGTCGAGCTGCTTCACCCACCCCGCCGTCCTCTCGCGGTACGTGGCCGTTTCCTTGCGCCCCTTCGCCGCCTTGGTCATCTTCCGGAGGACGTTCTTCAGGTCGCCGACGATCGGGATGTCGACCCGGACGTTCTTCTGGATCGAGGTGGGATCGATGTCGATGTGGACGATCTTGGCGTGCGGGGCGAACTCGTCGATCTTCCCCGTCACCCGGTCGTCGAACCGGGCCCCGACGGCCAGGATCAGATCCGAGGTGGAGATCGCCATGTTCGCCTGGTACGTGCCGTGCATCCCGAGCATCCCCAGGCTCAAAGGGTCGCTCCCGGGGAAGGCGCCCATCCCCATCAGCGTCGTGGTGACCGGGAGGGAAAGGAGGTGGGCCAGCTCGCGGAGCTCATCGGAGGCGTCGGAGAGGATCACGCCGCCCCCCGCGTACACTACCGGCCGCTCCGAGGCCAGGAGCAGCCGCATGGCGCTCTCCACCTGCTTCGGGTGCCCTTCGTAATTGGGGTGGTATCCCCGCAGGTTCACCTCTTTCGGGAGGAGGTACTGCGCGGAGGAGGTCAGCACGTCCTTCGGGATGTCGACCAGGACGGGCCCCGGCCTTCCCGTGGAGGCGATGTAGAACGCCTCCTTGATGATCCTCGGGAGGTCCTTCGTCTCCTTCACCAGGTAGTTGTGCTTGGTGCACGGCCGGGTGATGCCGACGATGTCGGCCTCCTGGAACGCGTCGTTGCCGATCAGGAGCGACGGGACCTGCCCGGAGAAGACGACGATCGGGATGGAGTCCATGTAGGCCGTGGCGAT
>DCUH01000011.1 GCA_002327765.1 bacterium UBA2219
GTGGTCTACGGAAACCAGAACTGGAGCACGATCCTTCAGGGGGTGTCGCCCGAGTTCCTGGACATCCGCGACTGGAAGATCACCTCCGGGAGAGTCTTCACGCAGCAGGAGATGGACGCGTCCTCCAAGGTCTGCCTGCTGGGCGTCACGGTCGCCGAGAACCTGTTCGGCGCCGAGGACCCCGTCGGGAAGATCATCCGGATCAAGCGGGCTCCGTTCACCGTGATCGGCGTCCTGGACCGGAAAGGGCAGTCCCCCAACGGGCAGGACCAGGACGACACGGTGATCCTCCCCGTCACGACCCTCCTGAAGAAGCTCTCGGGGACCGCCCACGCGGGATCGATCGGCGCGATCCTCGTCCAGGCGGTCGACGGGAGCCGAGTGAAGGAGGCGGAGGAGGACGTGGCCGTCCTCTTCCGGCAGCGCCACCGGATCGGGCCGGGGCAGGAGGACGACTTCACCGTGCGGAACCTGTCCGAGATGCTCGACCTGGCGGAATCCGCCGCCCGCACCATGAGCNNGGGATCGGGATCATGAACATCATGCTGGTCTCGGTGACGGAGCGCACCCGGGAGATCGGCATCCGCATGGCGGTCGGCGCTCGCGAGCGCGACATCCTGTCCCAGTTCCTGATCGAGGCGGTGCTTCTGGCGATCACGGGAGGTGCGGTGGGGATCATCCTGGGGACGGCCGGCGCGCTCCTCGTCAGCCGGTTCTCGGGGTGGTCCACGTCCATCTCGGCCGGGGCGGTGCTGCTCGCGTTCGGCTTCTCCGCGGGGGTCGGCGTCTTCTTCGGCTTCTACCCCGCCCGCAAGGCCTCGCGGATGGACCCCATCGAGGCGCTTCGCTACGAGTAGGCCGTCCTACTCGGGCGGGAAGCGGACCGCGATCGAGGTGTTTGCGGGAGTTTTTTCCCCGGACGGCCTTTCCGCCTCCACGAGCACCTTCGTCACCGGCCCCCTGGGCGGCCGTCCGTACGCCGCATGGAAATCGGCAGCGAGGCTGCGGACCGCGTCGATCCTCTTCCCCGCCTCCTCGCGCCCGGCGAGGATGAAGACCGTCTCCTCTTCCCACAGGCGGTACATGGAGCCGACGGGAACGCGGGTCCCCCACGCGTAGGTCAGGCGGATGCCCGACGGCCTGAAGCCGTGCCGCAGCTTCCGGAAGAAGGCCGCCATCCGCGCCAGCCTCCCCATCGGGAGCGAATCCCTGCCGAAGACAAAGGTAACCGACGCCGGGAACTCCGCCTCGCCGGGGCGGTACTCGTTCCCCCCCGGGGCGACGGGCTCCGTGGACATCGTCACCGAGGCGTTGTCCGCCGCCCACGACCCGTCCCTGGAGTAGGCGACGTCCGTCCCCGGCGGCAGCTTCATCTCCAGGGCGATCCCCTTTTCGGAAAAACCGGCGTGGATTTCGGGCCGACTTCCCCATAACCCGTCTCCGGACCGCCGCCATCCGTGCGTCGGTTCGTCCGCGGAATGCAGGAGGACCGGCGCCAGCAGCGACGCGGCCAGCGCGAGGAAAGCCGTCACCGCCGACCGGGCCGGGTTACGCATCGTCTCCCCTCTCCTCCTCGCGGCGCAGGACGCGATGCCCCGCCCCGGAGAGCCTTTCTTCGAAACGCGCGGCGCATTCCGTCGTCCTGGCGTAGCCGTCGCCGCGAAACACCACCCGGACACGGTACCCGCCCTCCGTGAGCGGGTACGAACCGATACCGACGTCCGGGTACGATGCCATCAGCTCCCCCATGATCCCGGCGAAAGCGGACTCGCCCGCCATCGAGTACAGGGCGATCCGGGTCTTGCGGCTTCCGGCGACGAGCGGTTTCACCCACGGGAACATCGCCTGAAGAAGCAGCGGGACCCCCGGGAAAACGGCCATGCGGCGAATGTGGAACCCCGGGGCGCCCGAAAGGGGGTTGGGGATCAGCTCCGCCCCTTCCGGCACGTGCGCCATCAGCATCCGGTACCGGGGGTCGCCCCCCCTGTGCGGATGGGCCTCCAGCGCCGCCCTCGCCTCCTCGTTCAGCACCAGCCGCACCCCGGCGACCTCCGCGACGGCGTCCCGGGTGATGTCGTCGGGCGTCGGCCCGATGCCGCCGGCGACGATCAGCAGGTCCGCCTCCTCGAGGTACGCCTTCAGGTGGCGGACGACGACGGGGATCCTGTCGGGAAGAACCGCGCACAGGACGGTCTCCGCCCCCCAATCGTTCAACAGGGGAAGCATGTAGGCCATGTTGGCCTCCCGTACCTCCCCTTTGAGGACCTCGTCCCCCAGTATGACGACGCCGACCCTGGTGGCCATGCGCTCCCCCGCAGCGGAATCATCCTATATTACGCCGTGCGCAGGCGAAAATCATTGACATACGAATCGCCCTCCCGATAACGTGGGGTACACCCCGAAAAGGAGCTTCGGCCTTGAAAAATACCGTCACGTACAAGGATGCCGGAGTCGACATCGACGAGGGGGAGCGGCTGGTTTCCCTCATCCGGCCGATCGTCCGGACCACGAACCGGAAGGAAGTCCTCGGCGGGATCGGCGGCTTCGCCGGCTTCTTCCGTTTCCCCTCCCGAAGGTACCGCGATCCCGTGCTCGTCTCCGGCACGGACGGGGCCGGCACCAAGGTGAAGGTGGCCGCGATGGCGCGAAAGTTCGACACCGTGGGGATCGACCTCGTCGCCATGTGCG
>DCUH01000036.1:0-218 GCA_002327765.1 bacterium UBA2219
GTCCGCGCGCGCCGTCGCCGGCCCGTCCCCCGCGACCGTCTCGATCCGGATATTCTCCCGGATCGTCCGGCGGATCACCGGCTCCAGCCCCCGGACGATGTCCCCCACGTCTACCGCCTCGAGCCGAAGCATCTGTTTCCGGCTGAAGGCGAGCAGGCGCATCGTAAGCGCCTTCGCCAGGTCCGCCGCCTGATGGATCTGCTCGAGCTTCTTCCGGT
>DCUH01000036.1:297-629 GCA_002327765.1 bacterium UBA2219
CTCCATCTTCTGCGACTGGAACAGCTGCTCCTTGAGGCTGGCCTGTTCCCGCTCCGCCGCCTTGCGCTCCGAGATGTCCTTGACGAAGGAGTACAGAATGCGCTTTCCCTTGTAGTCCAGGTGGTTCGTCGTGACCTCCACGGGGAACGTCGACCCGTCCTTCCGGCGGTAGACGGCCTCGAACGTGCGGAAGCCGACGGTGAACACTTTTTCCCGGTGCTCCAGGAACACCTTCGGAGTCAGCGTCAGGTTGAAGTCGAACACCCGCATCCCGGTCAGTTCACCGGCTTCGTACCCGAGGATCCCGCACATCGACTCGTTGACCGACAGGA
>DCUH01000036.1:741-1424 GCA_002327765.1 bacterium UBA2219
TGTTGACGAGGATGCTGCCGGGAGGAAGCCGGTCGAGGGGGATGCCGAAGCGCTCGAGCTGCGTGAAGTCGAACGTGGGACTGGAAGACGACGCGTCCTCCACGGGGACCTCGGAGGTGTCCATGCCCATCAGGACGCGCAGGGCGAGGTCGGCGGCCGCCCGGCCGTGCTTCTCGCCGTCGAGCAGGAACCCTCCCATCACGCCGGGCACGAGCCGGCTCTTGTGCACGACGTACACCGGCCCCCTCGCGGCGGAGGCGAGCGCGAGGACCCCTTCGGGCCCGGAGAGGGTCTTTCCCGCGCGGTCGGTGGTGAAGGACTGGATCAGCACGATCGCGTCCGGGGAAAGATCCCCGATCGCCGTCCGCGCCTCGTCGAACGTGGAGGGAGGGAGGAACCGGACGGCGGCCCGCCCGGAAAAGCGCGGCGCCTCCGCCTCCGCCTCCAGGCGCCCCAGGATGCCGGAGGAGGTGTTGTCGTTGACCACCAGTATTTCCTTCGCGCCGGGGTGGAACGAGAGCGCCGTCTCCAGGGTGTTCCGGACGTCATGTTTCTCGACGACGCCCGTGATCTTCCCGCGGCCGCTCTCCATGTATCGCCGGTAGTCGCTGATCCCCGAGAACACGACCGGGACCCCGGGGAAGAGCTCCTCCCGGTGGCGCGTCAGCAGGTCCATCGCCGGG
>DCUH01000036.1:1431-2574 GCA_002327765.1 bacterium UBA2219
GCCCGCTTCCTCCGCGTCGGACCAGGAGTACCCTCGATGGTAGGAGTTGAGGATCACGACGCGCGGCGATTCTTCCGCTCCCGCGTGCGACATCACCAACAGGAGCAGGATCCCCGCCGCCAGCATCTTCGGGAGCAGCAAGCGCCGAATCATGACAAGAGATCTTTCGGCCTTCCGTGTCCAATTATTTAAATGTTTTCTGCATTTTATAAAGGGAAACGGTTCCGCGGGGACTTCCGTTTCCCCAGGGATCATCGGGGGAACCGGGGATTGGTTGGGATATATATTACGGGAAACAATGGCATTTGCGCGTAGCCGGGGGGCGTCTGGCCTTAAACAATTGATAACATTAAGACTTTTTGGAGCCGGCATGTCCGACAGAAAATACGGTTTTTTGCGGTCGCTGAGGGAAATGGGGATCGGGCTGCTCCGCATGGAAAAGTCCGACCTGGACGATTGGAAATTCGTGCTCACGGTTTCCGAGGACCTCGACTGTTCCGGCCTTCCGGAGACGGGCCACGAGGTCTGCGTGTACGACGAGGGGTTCATCGCCGGCCTGCTGGAAGGCTTCAGCGGGCGGAAATTCACGGTGAGGGAAATCGACTGCTGGTGCACGGGGGAGCGCACCTGCCGGTTCAGCGCGGAAGCGCTGGTTCCGGGGACTTCGACGTGACGGGCGGCGACGGCGCGCGCCTGGCCGCCCTTCTCCGGGAGTACCTCCGATCGAAACCCCGCCCGGCGAATTGCCCCCCGGGCTGTCGGGGATCGAGGGGCTGCCGGAGCTCTACGCCGACATGATCGCGTTGAGGGACACCCTGATCGCCGTCAGCAGGGGAGATCTCTCCCGGCCCGTGGACGCCAGGGGATACCTGCCGGCGGGAAAGGGTCGATCAGCGTCACCGCGAGCTTCGGGTTGGCGGCGTTCGATCCGGCGTCGCTTTCCGGCAGGACGTACGCGGAATCGCTGCAGGCGGTGATCCGGAAGGCGGACGAGGCGCTCTACCGGGCGATGAGTTCCGGGAAGAACCGGGTGGAGTTCGCCGCGTAGCCGCTTCTCCGGCGGGTCCGCCTCATCCGGAGAGGGTCTTTCGCTCCTACCGCGCCAACGCGGCGGCCGACTCGAGGCACCGGTCCGCGGACTCC
>DCUH01000091.1:0-1978 GCA_002327765.1 bacterium UBA2219
GAAGACGCGGAAGTTCCGCGCGTCGGCGTTCCGTTTCATTACGTCGCGCAGGAACGCGCCCATGACCCGGGTCGCCTCGGCCTCGACCGTCCCGGGGGCGGGGACGTGGACGGCGTAGTCGCGGAAGTCGGGCAGGCGCAGGTCGTGGAGGAGCAGCCCGCCGTTGGCGTGCGGGTTCGCCCCCATCCGCCGGTTCCCCTCCGGGGCCAGCGCGGCGATCTCGGGGAGCAGCCGTCCCTGCGCGTCGAACAGCTCCTCCGGCCGGTAGCTCCGCATCCAGTCCTCGAGCAGCTTCACGTGGGAGGGGTCGGAAGCCATGGCGGAGAGCGGGACCTGGTGCGAGCGCCAGCAGCCCTCCGTCGGCCTGCCGTCCACCTCCTTCGGGCCGGTCCATCCCTTCGGGGTGCGCAGGACGATCATCGGCCACCGGGGGCGCGACGCGTCGCCCGTGGCGCGCGCCTTTTTCTGGATTTTCCGGATCTTGTCGACCGCCTCGTCGAGCGCGGCGGCCATCGCCCGGTGCATCGGCTCCGGCTCCTCCCCCTCCACGAAGATCGGGTCGTGGCCATAGCCGAGGAAGAGCTGCTTGAGCTCATCATGCGGGATCCGGGCGAGGATGCAGGGGTTCTGGATCTTGTAGCCGTTCAGGTGGAGGATCGGCAGCACCGCGCCGTCGCCGACCGGGTTCAGGAACTTGTTCGAGTGCCAGCTGGTCGCCAGCGGCCCCGTCTCGGCCTCGCCGTCCCCGACGACGCAGGCGACGATGAGGTCGGGGTTGTCGAAGGCGGCGCCGTAGGCGTGGCTCAGGGCGTACCCGAGCTCGCCCCCCTCGTGGATCGAGCCGGGGACCTCGGGGGCGACGTGGGAAGGGATTCCCCCGGGGAAGGAGAACTGCGTGAAGAGCCGCTTCATCCCTTCCTCGTCCTGCGAGACGTCCGGGTAGAACTTGCTGTAGGTCCCTTCGAGCCATGTGTTTGCGACGAGACCTGGCCCCCCATGTCCCGGCCCGGTGATGTAGATCATGTCCAGGTCCCGCTCCTTGATGACGCGGTTCAGGTGGACGTAGATGAAGTTGAGCCCCGGGGTGGTCCCCCAGTGCCCGAGGAGGCGAGGCTTGACGTGCGCGATCGTGAGCGGTTCCTTGAGCAGGGGGTTGTCGTACAGGTAGATCTGGCCGACGGAAAGGTAGTTGGCGGCCCGCCAGTAGGCGTCCATCCGCCGGAGCTGTTCGGGCTGGAGCGGTTTCTTCATGACGACCTCCTCCCGCCCCCTCCGGCTTCCCGGGATCGCCCCGGCTCTATCAGTCGCTCGACTTGAACGGCCCGGTCTTCGCCAGGATGAGGGCTTTCAGGAATTCGCGGTTGAGTTTGGCGATGAATTTCACGCTGATGCCTTTGGGGCAGACCGCCTCGCATTCGTAGTGGTTGGAGCAGTTCCCGAACCCGCAGTCCCGCATGGCCTGGATCATCTCCGCGACCCGCTCGGGCGCTTCCACCTGCCCCTGGGGGAGGACCGCCAGGTGGGCCACCTTCGCCCCCACGAAGAGCATCGCCGCCCCGTTGGGACAGGCCGCGACGCAGGCGCCGCACCCGATGCACTGCGCCGCGTCCATCGCGTAGTCGGCGCCCCCCTTCGATATCGGGAGGGCGTTTCCGTCGGGCACGCCGCCGGTGTGGCAGGAGATGTACCCCCCCGCCTGGATGAGCCGGTCGAGCGTCCCCCGGTCGACGACCAGGTCCCGGAGGATGGGGAAGGCGCGGGCGCGCCACGGCTCGATGTAGAGCGTGTCGCCGTCCTTGAACTTCCGCATGTGGAGCTGGCAGACGGTCGTCCGCTCGAAGCCGCCGTGCGGGACGCCGTTGATCACCGCGGAGCACATGCCGCAGATCCCCTCGCGGCAGTCGTGGTCGAACGCGATGGGCTCCTTCCCCTCCCGGATCAGGTCCTCGTTGACCACGTCGAGCATCTCGAGGAAGGA
>DCUH01000091.1:1992-23290 GCA_002327765.1 bacterium UBA2219
TCCCTCTGCCGCCAGACGATCAGCTTCAGGTTCATGGTCCTGCGACCGGAACCCTCCTCGGGGATCACTTGTAGCTCCTCACCATGAGGTGGACGTGCTCGAAGCGCAGCGGCTCCTTGTGGAGCTCGGGCGGGGCGCCCTCGCCCTTGTATTCCCAGGCCGCCGAGTAGCAGAACCTGGCGTCGTTGCGCCGCGCCTCGCCGTCCTCGTACTGGTGCTCCACCCGGAAGTGGCCGCCGCACGACTCGTCCCGGTGCAGGGCGTCGCGGCAGAGCAGCTCGGCGAACTCGATGAAGTCGGCGGCCCGGCCGGCATTCTCGAGCTGCGGGTTGAACTCCGCGGACGTCCCGGGGACCCGCACCCGCTGCCAGAACTCCTCCTTGATCGCCGGGATCGTGGAGAGCGCCTCGGAGAGGCTCTTGTTGCTGCGGAGCATCCCGCAGTTGTGCCACATCAGGTTTCCCAGCTCCCGCTTGAAATCGGTCACGGAGCGGTCGCCCCGCACGGAGAGCAGCCTCTTCGCCTGCGCCTTCACGTCCTCGATCGATTTCCGGCACTCGGGGTGGGAGGCGGTGACTTTGCCCGGCTTCGTGCGCGCCAAGTAGTCGGCGATCGTGTAGGGGATGACGAAGTAGCCGTCCGCCAGCCCCTGCATCAGCGCGCTGGCCCCCAGCCGGTTCGCGCCGTGGACGGAGAAGTTCGCCTCGCCCAGCACGAAGAGCCCCGGGATGTTGCTCATCAGGTTGTAGTCGACCCAGAGCCCGCCCATGGCGTAGTGGGGCGCGGGGTAGATCCGCATCGGCACCTTGTAGGCGTCCTCGTCCGTGATCCGCTCGTACATCTCGAAGAGGTTCCCGTAGCGCTCGCGCAGCTCGTGCTCGCCCAGCCGCCGGATGGCGTCCTTGAAGTCGAGGTACACCCCGCGGCCGGTCGGGCCGACGCCGCGCCCGTCGTCGCACTGCTCCTTCACCGCCCGGGAGGCGACGTCGCGGGGGGCGAGGTTCCCGTAGCTCGGGTACTTGCGCTCGAGGAAGTAGTCGCGGTCGTCCTCGGGGATGGCGTCGGGCGGTTTCCCGACGTCTTCCCGCTTCCTCGGGACCCAGCAGCGCCCGTCGTTGCGGAGCGACTCGGACATGAGGGTCAGCTTCGACTGGTACTCGCCCGCCTGCGGGATGCAGGTGGGGTGGACCTGGGTGTAGCAGGGGTTGGCGAGGAAGGCGCCCTTCTTGTAGGCCTTCCACATGGCCGTGACGCTGCACCCCATGGCGTTGGTGGAGAGGTGGAACACATTGACGTACCCGCCCGAGCACAGCACGACCGCGTCGCCCGCGTGGCAGCGGACCTCCCCGGTGATCAGGTCGCGCAGCGTGATCCCCTTGGCCTCGCCGTTGACCACCACGAGGTCGAGCATCTCGGTCCGGGGGTACATCTTCACCGTGCCCGCGCGGATCTGGCGCGAGAGGGCGGAGTAGGCCCCGAGGAGGAGCTGCTGGCCGGTCTGACCGCGGGCGTAGAAGGTCCGGGAGACCTGCGCGCCTCCGAAGGAGCGGGTCTCCAGGTGGCCTCCGTAGTCGCGCGCGAACGGGACGCCCTGCGCCACGCACTGGTCGATGATGTTGTTGCTCACCTGGGCCAGCCGCCACACGTCGGCCTCGCGCGCCCGGAAGTCGCCGCCCTTGATGGTGTCGTAGAAGAGGCGGAAGACGCTGTCGCCGTCGTTGGGGTAGTTCTTCGCCGCGTTGATCCCGCCCTGCGCCGCGATGCAGTGGGCGCGACGGGGGCTGTCCTGGTAGCAGAACGCCTCGACGTTATACCCCAGCTCGCCGAGGGTCGCGGCGGCGGAGGCGCCGGCCAGGCCGGTGCCGACGACGAGGATCCTGTACTTCCTCTTGTTCGCCGGGTTCACCAGCTTCATGTCGGACCGGTGGCGCTCCCACGTCGTTTCGATCGGGCCGGTCGGCGCTTTTCCGTCGAGGATCATGCCGCCCCCCTCATCCCGCGAAGACGCCGACGCCGGCGAGGACGAGCAGGGGGATGACGCCGTACCCGACGAAGAAGAAAAGGGCGGAGCCCTTGCCGAGCCGCCGGACCCACGGCATGGACATCTCGTTGTTCAGCCCGACGGTCTGGAGGATCCCCTGGATCCCGTGGGACAGGTGCAGCGCCAGGATCGCCATGGCGACGAGGTACCCCAGCGAGATCGGCCCGCTCCGGAAGGAGTCGCGCACCATGGAGAAGATGTCGAACCGCCCCTGGAAGTCGGGGGCCGGCACGGAGCCGGGGACGAGCCGGAAGCTGAAGTGGAGCAGGTGGAAGACGAGGAAGGCCAGGGTCAGCAGGCCGGTCCAGATCATCGTCTCGCCGGCGAAGGAGGCCTTCAGCATCCGCTTCACGGCGTACTTGTGCGGCTTGGTCCTCCAGTTCTCCAGTGTCAGCATGAGGCCGAAGAAGATGTGGACCGCGAGCGCGCCGGCCAGGCCGATCCGCACGGCCCAGAGGAGGGTCGGCAGGTAGTGCAGCCCGGCGGAATAGGCGTTGATGTCGTCGGGGCCGTTGAAGACCAGGGTGTTCCCCAGCAGGTGCACGGTGGTGAACGCGAGCATGGCGATCCCCGTGAGGCTCATCAGCGTCTTCCGTACCACCGAATTCATCAGGATCTGCATGCTCTTTTGCCTTTTTCCCGGGAGGTGCGGCGCGTTCGGGCGATGCGGCGATTTCAGGAACAGACTATAAATTAGCACAATAGAGCGGGGGATGATCGCAAGTCAATCCCGCGGGCCGCCCGCGCGGGGCCGTCCCCGTCCGAAGGTTTCCGCGACGTACCGGCGCAGCTCCCCCTCGAAATCCCGGGCGGACCACCACCCGTCCGCTCCCCGGTAGACCGAGGTCGCCGCGATCTCCCGAGCCGGTATCGCGCAGAGGTACTTCGCGGGGAGCCCCGGCACCCTCCGGCGGTACCGGGCGCGGTCGCGCAGGAAGGCCGGCAGGTGGGCGAGCAGCGCCATGCGCCAGGGCGGGGCGAGCGACAGCCCCGGGCGCTCCCGGAAGAATTCGAACAGCCGGGCGTACCGCTCGTCGATCTCCCCGCTGATCGCGTCGGAGATCTGCGTGAAGGAGCGCCCCGGGTTCCCGCGCCTGCGCCGGAAGATGCATTCCGCTTCGTCCCCGGCCCGCCGCTCGAGGATCGCAAGCACGTCGCGGACGTAGTCCTCCCGGTTCGCGAGGAACTCCTTCTCGGTCATCATCAGGTTCCCGATGATCTCGTACGACGAGGAGATGACGCCGCACTTGTTTGCGGAGGAATCCTTCAGGATGACCGCGCCGTGCTCCTGCAGCCGCTCCCGCGCTTCCGGGGTGAAGAACGAGTTCGCCCCCTCCACGATGACGCGGGCCGACGGGGTCCCGCCGCCGGAGAGAAACGCCCGCCAGTTGGTCCCGTCCACCGTCTCCGGACGCCCTCCCGCGGGGATGAAGAGGTCCGCGGGAACGGTGAAGGCGAGCATGTCGAATTCCCGGTTGAACTCGTCCGCCGTGACCCAGGAAATCGACACTCCCTCCGCCGACCGGTCGGCCCGCTTGAACAGCTCGCGCAGCCCTTCCGTCCGGCGCTCGTTCCGGTAGAGGAGGAAGCCCCCCGGGTGGAGCGCCTCCGGCCGGAACGCCTCGACGTCCCGCCGCAGGAGCAGGCGCGTGAGCTCCTCCCGGTCGAGCCCCTCCGGGTCGCATAGAGCCCCCGACCCGTCGAGGATCAGGCGGATCGACGCCCCCGGGCTCCTCTCGAGCAGGATCCGCATCGCGTTTCCCGCTACGTCGCCGTTCGGGCCGCCGGTGAACTTCACGGAGAAGGCGTCCGACCGGATGTCCGTCCCGGCCTCCCGCATCGCGATCTCGGCGAACCGGACCACCCCGGTGGAGGTCACGCCGTACTGCCTGTGGTTGATCCCCGCCTTCTTGCTCGACATGACGCCGATGCCGAGCACGTACCCCCGGGCCGCCGACAGCCGCGCGATCGCCTCGATCATCCGGTCGTGCATGTTCTCGTCGGGGCCCAGCTCGATCGGCTCGTCCTCCCCGTAATAGTCCACCACCCGCGGGTCCTTCGCCTTTCCCCCCGAAGTGACGAAGACGTCGAAGAAGGCGTTGGCGAACGCGTACTGCACCTTGTGGAGCCGCTGTTCCTCCAGCTCCCTCGTGTCCTGGCTCCGCGCCCGGACGACCGCCACCATCTTCGAGCCGCCCTCGTAGATGTCCTTGTTCTTCAGGTGCTGCGTGTGCGCCAGGACGTAGCATTCCCGGAAGACCGCGTTGGCCACGGTCACGTAGTCGTCGCGCGACCGGGTCAGGACGGTCCGCCATCCGCCGCGCGCGATGTCGGAGAACCCGACGTGGTACCCCAGCCCGTTGCGCCCGAAGAAGTAGGTGACGCGGAAGGGGCGGCGCGGGGGGAGGTCGGACGTGAAGGCGGGCCCCAGGTCGGAGAGGTATTCCGGGTCGAGGCGGAAGGCCAGCGCCTGTTTCTCCTGCACGTAGAAGTTCGTCTTCAGGGTGCGCCGGATGAACGCGAGGGCGGCGCGGAAGACCTCCCGGCGGAACCCGTCGAGCTGCCGGTGCCCCGTGTTGTACTCCTCGATCTCCTTCGCCGCCGCGGATAGCGCCGAATCGCAGGCCGGGCCTCGGTCCGGGACCTCCGGGTCGAACCGCAGGGCGAAGGCGCGGGCGAGCATGAGGGAGACGTCGGGGTGGGAATGGAACGCGCGCGCCACGTCCTCGAGGGTGAACCGGTGCGGCTGGTTGTGGACGAGGCTGGTGTGGCAGAAGCCGATGAGGGCCTCCACCAGCGTCGCCTCCGCGCCCGTCATCAGCCGCCCCTGCACGAACCGGCGGTACGTCTCCGAGCCGTTGGACAGGAGCTGGACGTTGTACAGCTCGCCGAGAAGGCGGCGGTGCAGGCGGGAGTCCTTCTCAAGGCCCCCCCCGTCGCGGCGGACGACGCGGAACGCGCCCAGGAAATACGGCAGTCCCCCCGAGGGAACGATGATCGAGAAGGCCGACCGGACGCCGAGGTCGAGCCGGTTGAACACCTCCATCAGTTGCCGGAGGTAGTCCCTCTGCGGGGGGTTCTCCACGCCGACAAGGACGTCGCTTTCCGCGGGCGCCCCCGCGTCCCCCGCCTCCGCGTCCCCGACCTCGATGTGCACTCCCGGACCGCCCGTCGCGCGGTGGAGGAGCCGCAGGATCCGGGCGACCCGGTCGGGCGGAGAGAGGCGGACGAACCCCGGGTTGTTTCGCCACAGGACGCCGAGCAGCCGGTCCCGCTCCGCCGGGGGCACGCCGGCGCCCGTTTCCCTCAGCCCCGCGGCGACGATGCGGCGCAGGCGGGTCGGGACCGGCGCTTGCGGGGCGGCGGGGACGCCGGGCTCGGCTCTGCGGGCGAATTCGTACCGCTGGAACTCCAGGTCCCTGCCCGTCCCGGGGACGGGGGCGCGGGAGTGGACGATCTCGCAGCAGGCGACCTCGCGGTCGAGCGACTGGAGGGTCTCGTAGAGGGAGCCCGGGACCGAGAGGCGGGCGGTCATCAGCGCGTTTTCCCGGTCGTCCAGGACGAGCTGCCGGCCGACGGAGAGCTGCCGCATGCGGAGGCAGAGGACGCCCAGGGCTTCCGGCTCCTCCCGCAGGATCCGGAAGAAGGCCGGTTCCATGTTCGCCCGAAGCCAGGCGAGGTTTTCCCGGGAGGCCCTGAAGGACTCCCGGATGTTGCGGAGGACATCCCGGTCCATAATGGTAATCTTATCCTAACGCAGGGGCCGCCCGCGCAATCCCGGCGGCGTCCGGAGGCAACCTTTGGAACGCAGGATCGTGACGACGCTCACCCCCGTTTACGGGGGATTCGCCCTCGCCCGGACGGAGGACCTGGGGATCCTCTTCATCCGGGGCGCGCTGCCCGGGGAGGAGGTCGAGGTGCGCCTGGGGGAGCGGAAGAGGGACTACGCCTTCGCCGACACGATCCAGGTCCTTTCCCCCTCGCCGTACCGCGTCGACCCCCCGTGCATGTATTTCGGGGAATGCGGCGGCTGCCAGCTCCAGCACGCGGCCTACCTGTACCAGCTCGAGATGAAGCGGGGGATCCTGGAGGAGGCGTTCCGGCGCATCGGTAGGACGGACGCCGTCCCGGCGCTGGCACCCCCCGGGCCGCAGTTCGGCTACCGGTTCCGCGGGCAGTTCAAGACCGACGGCGAAGGGGTCGGTTTCTTCGCGGAGCGGTCGCGACGCCTGGTGGCCGTGTCGCGGTGCCCGTTGATGGTGGGCCGGATCAGCGTCGCCCTCCCCGCGCTGCGGGGGCTGGGCCGGGTCGTTCCCGGGATATCGGAGATCCAGGTGGCCACGGACGGCGCGCAGGCCGTCGCCTGGTTCCCGGGCGTGCGCTTCGACCGCAGGATCGTCGACCGGATCCGCGGCTTCCTGTCGGGGGCGCGCTTCGAGGACCGCTCCTGGGGGAAGGAGCGGATCACCCTCGACCTGGAGGGGCTGTCGTACGCCGTTTCCACGGGGAGCTTCTTCCAGGCGAACTGGCGGATGAACCTCACGCTCGTCCGCAGGATCCTCGAGCTGGTCAAGGAATCGCCGTCGGGCCGCCTGCTGGACCTCTACGCGGGCGCCGGGAACTTCTCGCTCCCGATGTCGTCGCGGTTCGGGGAGGTCGTGGCGGTGGAGGAGGACGCGGGCTCGTTCGCGGACCTTCGCCGGAACCTGCGCAGGAACGCCGTCGGGAACGTGCGGGCCGTGCGGTCGAGGGTCGAGAGGTTCCGCCCGGAGGGGAAGTTCGACGTGCTGATCCTCGACCCCCCCCGGGCCGGCCTTTCGGCCAGGGCGCTTTCCCTCGTCAAGGGGGTCGGGGCGGGCGCGGTGTGCTACGTCTCCTGCAACCCTTCCACGCTGGCCCGGGACGTCGCGAGCCTCGCCGACCGCTACGACCTGCGGCTCCTCCAGATGTTCGACTTCTTCCCCAACACCCACCACGTCGAGGCGCTGGCGGTCCTCCTGCTGCGTTGAAGCCGGAGGCGGAAGGCAACCCGGCTGTTCCGAATCGGCGGAAAAGTTGGTAATATTCCGGGCGGAGGGAACTTCCTCATTATGCCGCTGGCGTTGATCCACATCGGATCGGCCCTGTTCCAGCTCGTCTCCGCGTGGATATCCATGTCCTTCGTCCTGAAAAAGCGGATCGGCAGGGTCTGGGTCCTCGTGTTCGCCGCGTTCCTGCTGAAGGGGGCGCTTTCCGTCTACGCCGCCCTGTACGATGCCTGGGATCCGCCGTCCGTCCTTCCGTGGCTGCCGGGGCCGGTCGCGGAGTTTTTCCTCTCCGGCCTGTTCGCCGCGGGTTTCTTTCTCTCCGGCAAGTGGTTCGGCCGCAAGGAGCGCCTCGACGCCAGGTGCGCCCTGCTCTCCGAGGCCGACCGCTGCCTCGCGGGCGCGCTCGACGAGGAGGGGATCCTGGCGCGGGCGTGCGAGGTGCTCACGAGGCCCGGAGGGTACCTCTTTGCCTGGGCGGGGGTCCCGGAGCCCGACGGGTCGATCCGCGTGATCCGCGCGTCGGGGCCCCGCGCAGACGCCCTTTCGGGCACGCCTTTCCGGTGGGACGACACTCCCTGGGGCCGCCTGCCGCCGGGGGTCTCCGCGAGGACGGCCGCGCCCTGCGCGATGCGGGAAGGGGAGCCGGGCCCTTGGGACGCGACCGCGGGCGACGCGCTCCGCCGCTTCGGCCTGCAAAGCTGCATCTCGGCGCCGGCGGACCCGTCCGCCCCGCAGTCCCTGGTCCTCACCGCACACTCGGACGACCCGGGCGCCTTCGATTCCGCGGAGACCGCCGCGTTCTCGGCGATGGCCCGCCGGATGGGGGACGCCATCCAGGGCGCGCGGCGCCACGAGACTTTCGCGAACGCGAAGTCGTCCTACGACGACCTGCTCCGGAGCCAGCGGGACGGCGTCCTCCTGGTCCGCGAGGGGAAGGTGGTCCGCGCCAATCCGGCGGCCGCATCCATGCTCGGCTACCCGTACCCGGAGCTGCTCTTCGACTTGGACCCCGGGTCGATCCTGGTCGAGGGGGACGCGCCCCCGGCCCTGCGCCACGCGCTGCGCGGGCCCGGGCCGGACGGGGCGCAGGGCCAGTGGGAGACGACCGTCCGGCGGCGCGACGGCGCCACGTTCTCCGGCGAGATCGCCATGACCTGGATCGCGCGCGAGAACCGGAAGGAGACCTTCGTGCCCCCGCGCAGCGGCCCGCTCGGCATGATGATCCTGCGGGACGTCACCGCCCGCGTCCGCATCATGAACGACCTCCGCACGGAGCGCGATTTCTCGAGGCGCATCCTGGAGGTCTCCGGGGCGCTCGTCCTCCAGCTCGGGATGGAGGGGGAGATCCTGCTGTTCAACCGGCAGTGCGAGGAGACCACCGGCTGGTGCGCCGCCGAGGTCGCCGGGAAGAAGATGACGGAGTTCCTGGTCGCGGAGCCGATGCGCGGCCTGCACGACGCCGCCTTCCAGACGGTCGTCGCGGGGCGGTTCCCGCCCCCCCTGGAGAGCCGGATCCTCACCGCGCGCGACGAAGAGAGGACGGTCTCCTGGAAATACGCGCCGCTGCGCGACGCGTCCGGCGGCATCGCCTCCGTCATCGCCACGGGGATCGACGTGACCGACCGCCGCCGCCTCGAGGAGACGATCATCGAGATGCAGAAGATGGAGGCGGTGGGGACGCTGGCCGGCGGCATCGCCCACGACTTCAACAACATCCTGACGGGGATCCTGGGGAGCCTCGACATCGCCCAGCGGGCGATCCCCACGGACTGCACGGGGGCGGCGGGCCCGATCTCCGACGCCATCCGCGCCTCGGAGAGGGCGGTGGCCCTCATCCGCCAGCTGCTCGACTTCTCCCGCCGGTCGCCCTCGGAGCGGCGGCCCGTCAACCTCGCGAACGTCGTCCGCGAGGTGGTTACCCTCTTCTCCCAGACGATCGACCGCCGCATCGAGATCACCTCGTCCATCGAGGACGGGCTTCCCCTCGCTCTCGTCGACCCGAACCAGGTGCACCAGGTGCTGATGAACCTCTGCGTCAACGCCCGCGACGCGATCCTCGAGTCGCTCGACGCGAACGACGCGAAGGGGGCGCGGCCATTGACGGGGTACTGGATCTACGTCCGGGCGGAGAAGGTCCTGGTCGACGACGAGTATTGCCGCCTCTTCCCGTACGCCCGGATGGGGCGGTTCATCCGGCTCTCCATCGGCGACAACGGCGCGGGGATGGACGAGGCGCTGCAGCGGCGGGTCTTCGAGCCGTTCTTCACCACGAAGAAGATGGGACGAGGGACGGGGCTGGGGCTCTCCACCGTGTACGGCATCGTGAAGCAGCACAACGGCTGGATCAACCTCGACAGCCACCCGGGCAAGGGGACGACCTTCTGCGCCTATTTCCCCGAGGCGGAAGGGGCGGTCGAGGAGGCGCCTCTCCGGGAGGAGACGCCGCGCCCGGTGGAGGGGAAGGAGACCGTCCTCTTCGCGGACGACGAGGGGCTGATCCGCGACCTCGGCCGGATGGTGCTCGAGTCGTTCGGCTACACGGTGCTCCTCGCGGCCGACGGCAAGGAGGCGATCGACCGGTATGTCGCGAACCGGGGGCGCGTGGACCTCGTCATCCTGGACATGACGATGCCCCAGCGCTCCGGGCTGGAGGCGATGCGGGAGATCCGCTCGATCGATCCCGCCGCGAGGGTCGTCCTGTCCAGCGGCCACACCCCCACGGAAGACATCGGCGGGGCCCTGTTTCTTCCCAAGCCGTACCGCGCCGACGTGCTGGCCCGGACGGTCCGCAAGGCCCTGGACGCCACCCCGCCCGCCTGACCCCGCCCCGGCGCTTTTCCGGGATGCGACATTTCCACGATGCCCGTCCTTCCGAAATGTCGTAAATAAGACAAATATGTCCGTGCTCCGCCTGGGGCGTTTCGCCGATTCCCCCGCCGTTCCGCAAGGTTCCCCGCATGGCACGCCCGTTGCTCCTTCCGCCGCAGGGCCGCAGACGGCCCATCACGCGGCGTGAAGGAGGAACCTCAATGAACACGGGCGACACCGCCTGGCTGCTCGTATCGGCCGCACTGGTCATGCTCATGACCCCCGGGCTCGCGCTGTTCTATGGCGGCATGGTGCGCTCCAAGAACGTCCTGGGCACGATCATGCAGTCGTTCATCGTCATCGGGCTGATCAGCGTCGAGTGGGCGCTTGTCGGCTACAGCATGGCGTTCGGCCCGGACCTGGGAGGCGTCCTGGGGGACCTTTCCTGGGCCGGCCTGTCGGGCGTGGGGCTCGCCCCCAACCCGGACTACGCCGCCACGGTGCCGCACCTGGCGTTCATGGCGTTCCAGATGATGTTCGCCGTCATCACCCCGGCGCTGATCACCGGGGCGTTCGCGGAGCGGTTCAAGTTCTCCGCGTTCGTCGTGTTCATGCTGCTGTGGGCGCTGATCGTGTACAACCCGGTGGCGCACTGGGTGTGGGGGACCGGGGGATGGATCCGCAACCTCGGGGCGCTCGACTTCGCCGGGGGGACCGTCATCCACATCACCTCGGGGATCTCGGCGCTCGCGGCGGCCCTCGTCGTCGGGAAGCGGAAGGGGTACGGCGCCGACAACATGGCGCCGCACAACCTGCCGATGACGGTGCTCGGCGCNNTCGGGTTCAACGCCGGCAGCGCCCTTTCGGCGGGAGAGCTGTCGGCCGGCGCCTTCGTCGCCACGCACCTGGCCGCCTCCGCGGCGACGCTGTCGTGGGTCTGCGTGGAGTGGTTGCACCGCGGCAAGCCGACCGTTCTGGGCGCCGCGTCGGGGTGCGTCGCGGGGCTGGTGGGGATCACCCCGGGCGCCGGGTTCGTCACGCCCATGGCCGCGATCGTCATCGGCCTGGCCGTCGGCGCGATCTGCTACGGCGCCATCATGCTGAAAGGGCGCTTCGGGTACGACGACTCGCTGGACGTGGTCGGCGTCCACTTCGTCGGCGGCATGTTCGGGGCGCTGGCCACGGGTCTGTTCGCCACGAAGGCGGTGAACCCCGCTGGCGCGGACGGGCTTTTCTACGGCAACCCGAAGCTGTTCCTGGTCCAGGCGCTGGCGGCGGGGGTCGCCATGGTCTACGCCTTCTGCGTCAGCTATGGGCTGCTGGTGGCGCTCGACAAGGTCATGGGGCTGCGGGTGGACCCCGAGCACGAGTCGATGGGGCTCGACCTGTCCCAGCACGGCGAGGCGGGCTACACCCGCTGACCGCCGGTTAGTGGTATCTTACCCGTATCTTCGGGAAGGGAAGATATGGGCGCATGGCGAAACGGATCCTGTTCCTGCTGGCGCACCCGGACGACGAGACGTTCGGCCCCGGCGGGACCATAGCGAAGTACGCAAGGGAAGGGCACGAGGTGCACCTCCTCGCGGCGACGCGCGGGGAGGCAGGGATGCTGGGCGACCCCCCGGTGACCGACCGTGAGCATCTCGGGGAGGTCCGCTCCGCCGAGCTCGAGGCGGCGGCCGCGGTCCTCGGCGCCGCGAAGGTACACTACATGGGTTTTATCGACGGGAAGCTCGCGGAGACCCCGAGAGAGCTCCTGGTCGAATGCGCCGTCGAGGCGATCCGCCGGGTCCGCCCCCACGTGATAGTGGGGTTCGGGCCCGACGGCGTCTCCAGGCATCCCGACCACCGGGCGATGTGCGAGGTGGCGCTTTCCGCCTTCGACCGGGCGGGCGACCCCGGGTGGTACCCCGGCCATTTCCGCGACGGCGTGCTGCGCCCCTGGGTCCCCTGGAAGCTTTACCAGTTCGAGGTCCCCCGCGAGGTCCTCGACACATGGGGCATCCCGCTGTCGGGGGTCCCGCTGGCGAGGCTCACCACTTTCGTTGACACCTCCGCCGACGCGGAAACGAAGCTGCGTGCGTTCCCGTGCCATCGTACCCAGAAAAAGGACGTGGAGCGGATCCTCTCCCGCCCGGGTTTCCGGGACTTCATCCGGCAGGAGACGTATGTCCTCGCCAGGACGTGGCTTCCCGGCCCTGCGTTCCCCGAGACCGACCTGCTGGCGGGAGTCCCGGAAGACTAGAAAAAAAGGGAAAGGGGAAAAGACGTTGGAAGTCGGTATCTTCGGCAACGCGGGCGCGGGAAAGAGCACCCTGTTCCGGGCGCTGGCCGGCCCCGGTGAAGGCGTAACGCAGGGGAAGGGCGCCGGCGTGTGCGCCATCAAGGTCCCGGACGACCGGGTCGACCGCCTGGCGGAGATCTTCCGCCCGAAGAAGGTCACGCACATCACGGTCGCATTCCACGACATCGACGCCGGGGAGCCCGACCCGCTCTCGACGCAGGCGGTCGCCGCGCTGAAGAACGTGGAGGTCCTCGTGCTGGTCCTGCGAGGCTTCTCGGACGACTACCACCCGGCCCCGCCGGGCGGCCTCGACCCCGCCAAAGAGTTCCGGGCTTTGGCGTCCGCGATGGTGCTCTCCGACTACCTCGTGGCCCAGAAAAGGGTCGAGCGGATGACGAAGGAGGCCAAGCGGGACGCCGAGTGGACCGCCCTGAACAAGGCGATCGAGGCGTTCGAGAAGGAGCTCCCGCTGCGCGACCTCGACCTGGCGGGGGAGGAGGAGCGGGCCGTCTCGGGGTTCCGGTTCCTCACCCGGCTGCCGGCGCTCCTCGTCCTGAACGTCGGCGAGGAGGCGATGGAGGGGGATCCGTTCCCCGAGCTCGCCAGGGCGGCGGAGGAGGCGAAGGTCCCGCTGGTCCGCCTGTGCGCCAAGGTGGAGGAGGAGATCGCCCAGCTTTCGCCCGCCGAGCAGGCCGAGTTCCTGAAGGAGCTGGGGACCGGGCAGTCCGCGCGCGACCGGCTGGTCCGGGGCGCGTTCGACGCGATGCGGTACATCTCCTTCCTGACGGTGGGCGAGGACGAGGTCCGGGCGTGGAATGTCCGCAGGGGGAGCACCGCCGTGGCGGCGGCCGGACGGATCCATTCCGACCTCGAGAAGGGGTTCATCCGCGCCGAGGTCATCGCGAGCGAGGATTTCCTGCGGTGCGGGTCGATGGCGAAGGCGAAGACCGAGGGGAAGCTGCGGCTCGAGGGGAAGGAGTACGTCGTGAAGGACGGGGACATCGTCCACGTCCGGTTCAACGTGTGAAGGGGCAAAACCCGTTGAAAGACATGGGAATTATTCCTGCAATGTTTTCAGGGGCTTTTGCCGATAACCTCCCGTGCAAGAAAACCGTGCGCATAAAATGAAAATCACCCAGTACGTTCCGAAAGAATCGCTGCTGACCGGCCCGGCGGGAGCTCGCGTCCTCGTGGTCGACGACGAGGAGTTCCTGCGTTTCCTCGTCCGGGAATGGCTGGAGCAGGCCGGGTACACCGTGGAGGAGGCGGCCGACGGCCGGGAGGCTCTCGGGAAGCTCGACGGCCGGGGCCACGATTTCGACATCCTCCTGACGGACATCCGGATGCCGATCATGGACGGCATCGCCCTCCTGCGGGAATGGCTGCAGCGCAGCCCGAACACCGCGGGCGTCGTCATGTCGGCCAACGCCGAGCTCGACATCGCCGTCTCCGCGCTGAAGCTGGGGGCCTGCGACTACATCACCAAACCCTTTGGCAACGACGTCCTGCTGATCACGCTGGAGAACGCCCTCCGG
The DNA here is from genome assembly GCA_002327765.1 of bacterium UBA2219. Lineage (GTDB taxonomy): Bacteria > Desulfobacterota > Deferrimicrobia > Deferrimicrobiales > Deferrimicrobiaceae > UBA2219. The sequence goes on from DCUH01000091.1 coordinate 15,688, forward strand.
AAGAAGGAGCTCGAGCGGCAGGTCGAGGATTACCGGCTGAACCTGGAGAAGAAGGTCAAGGAGCAGACCGACGTCATCAACCTGATGTACGTCCGGTCGATCGACGCGATGGTGAAGGCGCTCGAGGCGAAGGACGACTACACGAGGGGCCACGCGCAGCGGGTGACGATCTACTCCGTGGCGATCGCGAGGGAGATGGGCCTTCCCGAGCGGGAGGTGGAGGACATCCGGCGCGCCTCGGTGCTCCACGACCTGGGGAAGATCGGCGTCCGGGAGGCGGTGCTCAACAAGCCCGCGGCGCTGACGGACGACGAGTTCCGGGAGTTCGCCCGGCACCCCGGGATCTCCGTGAACATCCTCGAGCCGGTCCCCTTCTTCCGCCCCATCCTGCCCGCCATCCTCCACCACCACGAGAGGTACGACGGCCGGGGCTACCCGGGCGGCCTCGCGGGGGACGAGATCCCGCTGGCGTCCCGGATCATGGCGGTGGCGGACACGTTCGACGCGATGACCACGACCCGCGCCTACCGGAAGGCGCTGCCGGCGGAGGATGCCGTCGCGGAGCTGCGCGCCTGTGCGGGGACGCAGTTCGACCCGGGCATCGTCTCGGTCTTCCTTTCCTGCCGGGAGAAGATCCGGATCCCCGCGGAGTGCGGCATATCATGAGCGGCCCCGGCGCGCCGTACCTCGATGCGAAGGAGCGGGAGGAGCTGCTCAGGGTAGCCCGGCGGACGGTCGAGGAATACGTGCGGGACCGCACGGTGCCCGCGGTCTCCGGCCTCTCCGGCCGGCTCGCAGGGCCCGGGGCGGCGTTCGTCACCCTGAAAAAGAAGGGGCGGCTGCGCGGCTGCATCGGCTACACGGAAGCCGTGGCGCCGCTGTTCAAGGTCGTCCAGGAATGCGCCGTCGCCGCCGCTACGGAGGACCCGAGGTTCCCGCCCGTGACCCCGGCCGAGCTTTCGTCCATCGACCTGGAGATCTCCGTCCTCACCCCGCTCGCTCCCATCCGGGCCGGGGAGGTCGAGGTGGGGCGCCACGGCCTGATGGTCTCGCACCAGGGGCGGCGGGGGCTCCTGCTGCCGCAGGTGCCCGTGGAGCTGGGATGGGACCGGGAGACGTTCCTGGACCAGACATGCGTGAAAGCCGGCCTGCCCCCCGACGCGTGGCGCCGCGGGGCGACGCTCCAGGCGTTCACCGCGGAGGTGTTCGGGGAGGCCGAGGGCGGGGAAACGGCTTCGGGCTAACGGCCCCGGGCCGCGACCCGGTCGCGGATCGTGGCTTTGAGCACCTTCCCCTGGGCGTTCCTGGGGAAGACGCTCACGTACTCGACGGCCCTGGGCACCTTGAACGGCGCCATGTTCCGCCGGCAATGCTCGAGGATGGCCTCGGGATCCTCCTTCTCCCCCTCCTTCAGCACGACGACCGCCACGGGCACCTCGCCCATGGTGTAGTCGGGCCGCCCCACGACGGCGGCCTCCTTCACGGAGGGGTGCTCGCAGAGGATGTTCTCGATCTCCTTCAGCGACACGGTGACGCTCTCCACCATCAGGGTGTCCCGCTTCCGGTCGACGATGTAGAGGTACCCCTCCTCGTCGAGGGCCGCCATGTCGCCCGTGTAGAGCCAGCCGTCCCGCAGGACCTCGGCGGTGCTCTTCGGGTCGTTCAGGTACCCCGCGAAGACGTTCCGGCCGCGGGCGACGACCTCTCCCAGCATCCCTTCTTCCGCCTCGCGCCCTTCCTCGTCCACCACCCGGACCTGCACGCCGACCGCCTCCTGGCCCGCGGACATCAGCTTCTTCATGTAAGGCGTCCTGTCGTCCATCGTGTGGTCCTCCTCGTGGAGGAACGTGAGGACGCCGGTGGTCTCCACGTGGGCGTAGGACTGGACGAGGCCGCAGCGGAAGAAGCCCATGGCCCGCTTGAGCAGGTCGACGGAGATCCACGCGCCGCCGTACAGGACGAGCTTCAGGGTGGCCAGGTTGAACCTCTCCGCGTCGGGGGCGTCGAGGATGCGGTACATCATCGTGGGGGTGAGGACGACGTGCGTGACGGAGCGCCGCTCGATGGTGCGCAGCACCTCGATCGGGTCGAATTCCTTCTGCAGGATAATTGTGGCCCCGACGTGGAAGAAGCGGAGCATCCGGCCCACGCCGCCCAGGTACGGAAGCGTCGCGCACGAAAGGAAGACGTCCTTACGGGAGAAGCCCAGCTCCATCGCGGAGTAGACCGACGCGGCCATGAGGTTCCGGTGGGAGAGCATCGCCCCTCGGGGGCGCCCCTCCGGCCCGGTGGTATAGATGACCATGGCGATCTCGGTGTCGGGGAAGGGGGGATTCCCGACCGGCTCCGCCCCTTCCTCCGGCGCGATCGTCCTGGGGTCCTCCATCCGGTAGAATTCCGGCGTCTCCGACAGGGCGGCGCGGATCTCCCCGACCTTGTCCTCGAGGTCCTCCTCGTAGAAGAGCGCCTTCACCCGGGCGTCCTGGAGGATGACGGTCATCTCGCGGGAAACGAACATGTGGTGAAGCTGGACGACGGCGGCCCCGATGTGGGTCGCCGCGAAGAAGAGCTCGACGAACTTGACGGTGTTGTGGGCCAGGACCCCGACGCGGTCGCCCCGGGTGATCCCCAGCGCCGTGAGCGCGGCGGCGCGGTCCAGGACGCGGCGGTGCAGCTCCCGGTAGGTCACCTCGTCCTTTTTCGCGGAGATGGCGACCCTGGAAGGATGGATCCGCGCGTTGTGCTCGAGGATGTCACGGATGATCATCGGCCCCTCCGTCCTTCGGAAGCGTACGGGTTGAAGGTATCAGACCGGGACGGTTCTTTCAATCCCGCGTGGTAAACTGGGTGCAGCCCGGGGGGACGGTGCGCGGATGGAAACCGAGAATTTCGAGCTGTACCCGATACTGCACAAGGGCCGCATCTACAACATCCTGACGGAAATGGACATGTCGTTCCACGAGGTGCGGGCCATGATCGACTGGCTCGACGCCAAGGGGGCGTTTCCCCGGGTGGAGGGGGAGGGCGTGTTCGACGGGACGGACGGGCCCGGGGAGTCGCCCGAGTCCGGGGAGCTGCCCGAGTCGGGGGCCCTGTATTCCTGCCCCGTGGAGGGGGCCGTCTTCGAGGTGGACGTCCAGGGGTTCGACATCGTCGTCTATCGCAGGGAGCCGGCGGCATGACCCGGGGGAAGGGGGGCGCACCGCCGGAGAAGGTCCTGGCTTTCCTGGGGCGGGAATACCCCGGCGCGAGAGTGCTCCTCGAGCACCGCGACCCCTTCGAGCTGCTCGTCGCCACCGTCCTGGCTGCCCAGTGCACCGACGAGCGGGTCAACCGGGTGACGCCGGGGCTGTTCCGCTCCTTCCCCGGACCGGCGGACTTCGCGTGCGCGTCGCAGGAGCGTATCGAGGAGGCCGTCCGGCCCACGGGGTTCTACAAGAACAAGGCGAAGGCGGTCCGGGAGCTCTCGGCCGCGATCGCGGGGCGGCACGGAGGGGCCGTCCCGGGGACGATGGAGGAGCTCACCGCACTTCCCGGGGTGGGCCGCAAGACCGCTTCCGTCGTCCTGGGCGCCTGCTTCGGCGTGCCCGCCCTGCCGGTGGACACCCACGTGGGAAGGGTTTCCTTCCGCCTCGGGCTGACGGAAGCCCGGGATCCGTTAAAGATCGAGCGGGACCTGGCCGAACAGATACCCCGGGAACAGTGGTGGAAATTCACCACGCGCCTGGGGTGGCACGGACGGACGGTCTGCGTGGCCAGGAGACCGCGGTGCGCGGCGTGCGGACTCGAACCCATATGCCCCCGGCGGGGTCTCGCGGGGTAGACAGGGGGACGCCATGACGGCAACGCTCAGCCCGAGCGAGTGCTACAGCATCACGATGCGTGTGGAGATCCCGAACCGGGTGGGGATGCTGGGGACCGTGACGACGGCCATCGGCGCCGCCGGGGGGGACATCGGCGCGGTGGACCTGTCGGGCCACCTCAAGGAATCCGTCCTTCGCGACATCACGGTCCGCGCGCGCGGCGTCGACCACGCCCACCAGATCATCGACGCCGTCAAGGCGGTCCCGGGCGTCCGGATCGTCAACGTGTCCGACCGGACCTTCCTGATGCATCTGGGGGGGAAGATCGAGGTCCGGGGGAAGATCCCGGTCAAGACCCGCAACGACCTGTCCATGGCGTACACGCCCGGCGTCGCCCGCGTCTGCATGTCGATCGCGAAGGACAGGAAGAAATCGTTCGCCCTCACCACCCGGCGCAACTCCGTCGCCGTCGTCTCCGACGGGACGGCGGTCCTCGGCCTGGGCGACATCGGCCCCGAGGCGGCGATGCCGGTCATGGAAGGCAAGGCGCTGCTCTTCAAGGAGTTCGCCGGGATCGACGCCTGGCCGATCTGCCTCGGGACCAAGGACACCGACGAGATCGTCCGGATCGTCAAGACGCTCGAGCCGTCGTTCGGTGCGGTCAACCTCGAGGACATCTCCGCCCCGCGCTGCTTCGAAATCGAGGACCGCCTGAAAGCCGGGATGGAGATCCCCGTCTTCCACGACGACCAGCACGGCACGGCCGTGGTCGTCCTCGCCGCGCTGCTGAACGCCCTGAAGATCGTCAAGAAGCGGATCGAGGAACTGAAGATCGTGGTGGCGGGCGTGGGCGCCTCGGGCGTCGCGTGCACGAAGATCTTCCTGGCCGCCGGCGCGCGCAACATCATCGGCGTGGACCGGGCCGGGGCGCTCTACAAGGGGCGCAGGGAGCACGGGAACTACATCAAGGAGTGGTTCGCCGAGCACACCAACCCGAACGGGGAGAGGGGGGCGATCTCCGACGTCATCGCGGGCGCCGACCTGTTCCTCGGGCTCGCGGGGCCGGGGCTCCTGACCGTGGAGGACGTGCGGAAGATGGCGAAGGACCCCATGGTCTTCGCGATGGCGAACCCCGAGCCGGAGATCCACCCCGAGGACGCGGCGCCGCACGTCCGGATCATGGCGACGGGCCGCTCCGACTACCCGAACCAGATCAACAACGTGCTGGCCTTCCCCGGCATCTTCCGCGGCGCGCTCGATTCCCGCGCCTCCTGCATCAACGAGGAGATGAAGATGGCGGCGGCCCGCGCGATCGCCTCCTGCGTGGGGAAGGACGAGCTTTCGGAGGAGTACATCATCCCCTCCGTGTTCAACCGCAAGGTCGTGTCCGAGGTCGACAAGGAGGTTTCCCGGGCCGCGCACCGGACGAAGGTCGCGCACCGGACCCCGAAAAACTACATGGAGATCCACCTTGACTGATGCGAGAACGCCCGCGATGAACCCGCTCATCTTCCGGGAATACGACGTCCGGGGAGTGGTGGGGAAGGACCTCACCCCGGAAGCGGTCGCGCTCCTGGGGAAGGGATACGGGACCTACGCCGCGGGGAGGGGGGTCCGCACCGTCGCCCTCGGGCGCGACGTCCGGCTGTCTTCCCCGGCGTTCCGGGACGCCATGGTCGAGGGGCTCCTCTCCACCGGGCTCTCCGTGATCGACGTGGGAGTCTGCCCGACGCCGCTGCTCTATTTCGCCATCCACCATTACGGCACCGACGGCGGGGTGATGATCACCGGCAGCCACAACCCTCCCGAGTTCAACGGCTTCAAGCTGTGCATCGGCCTCGGGTCGATCCACGGGGAGATGATCCAGGAGCTGCGCCGGCTCATCGAGGAGGGGGCGTTCCGCGAGGGGAAAGGGGAGCTGTCCCGCCGCGACGTCATCCCGGCCTACAGGGAATACGTGCATGGAAACCTGCCGATTCCGAAAAAACTTAAAGTAGTGGTTGATGGCGGGAATGGAACGGCCGGCGCGGTGGCGCCCGCCCTGTTCCGGGAGATGGGGATGGAGGTGGTCGAGCTTTTCTGCGAGGCCGACGGCCGGTTCCCGAACCACTTCCCCGACCCGACGATACCGGAGAACCTGGGCGCGCTCGTCGACAAGGTCCGGGAGACCGGGGCGGACGTCGGGGTGGCCTACGACGGCGACTCCGACCGGATCGGGGCGGTCGACGAGCTCGGCAACGTCATCTTCGGCGACTACCTCCTCGTCCTGTTCGCGAGGGAGATCCTCTCCCGGAAGCCGGGGGCGGCGATCATCTCCGAGGTGAAGGCGTCGCAGAACCTCTACGACGACATCCGGCGGCGCGGCGGACGCCCGGTGATGTGGAAGGCGGGGCACTCCCTCATCAAGGCGAAGATGAAGGAGGAGGGCGCGGAGCTGGCGGGCGAGATGAGCGGCCACGTCTTCTTCGGCGACCGGTACCTCGGCTTCGACGACGCCATCTACGCCTCCGCCCGGCTGTTCGAGATCATGGCGAAGGAAGGCCGCCCCCTGAGCGCCCTGCTGGCGGACCTGCCGCCGGTGGTGTCCACGCCCGAGATACGGATCGACTGCCCCGACGAGGTCAAGTTCCGCGTGGTGGAGGACGTCGCGGCGGCAGTGGCCCCCCTGGCGCGCGAGGTCATCGACGTCGACGGCATCCGGGCACTCTTCGACGGCGGGTGGGGGCTGGTCCGCGCGTCGAACACCCAGCCGGTCCTCGTCCTGCGGTTCGAGGGGCGGGACGGCGCGGCGGTGTCCCGGATACGCGCCGTGATGGAAGGGGCCGTGTCGCGCGCCCGCGCCGCGGCGGGCGCGTGACGCTTCTCGCGGCCATCCTCCTGGGGGTGGTCCAGGGGCTTACGGAGTTCCTCCCGGTGAGCAGCTCGGCCCACCTGTTCCTCGCCAACCGGCTGCTCGGCGTCGAGGAGCCGCGGCTGGCGTTCCACCTGCTTCTCCACCTTGGGACGCTGACGGCCGTCGTCTATTTCCTCCGAACGGAGATCGCCGAGATCCTCGTCGCGCTGTTCCGCCCCCGGCCGACCATGTGGTCGCCGCCGACGACCTGGGGGCGCCGCGACCTGTGGCTCGGGATCCTGGCGACGATCCCGACCGGCGTCATCGGCATCCTCTTCAAGGACTCGGTGGAGGCGGGGATCACCTACTGGGGCGTCGGCGCGCGGTACCTCGTCCTTTCGCTCGCCCTCCTGTCGACCGGCATCCGGTTCTTTCACAAGAACGACCCGGACCGGATCGAGTGGTGGGAGGCGCTGGCGGTCGGCGTCGTCCAGGGGCTCGCGGTGTTCCCGGGGCTGTCGCGGTCCGGCTCGACGATCATCTTCATGCTGCTGCTCGGGGTGGCGCCGTCGCGCGCCGCGAAGTTCTCCTTCCTCATCTCCGTCCCCGCGATCCTCGGGGCGTCCGTGGTCGCGATGAAGGACCTCACCCTGACCGACGTCTACGGCCCGGGCGTCCTCGCCGCGGGATTCCTCGTCTCCATGGCGACGGGCTACATCGCCCTGATGGTGGTGGAGCGGCTGGTCGTGAAGGGCCGCTTCTACCGCTTCGCCCCCTACACGCTCGCCCTCGCGGCGCTCTGCTTCTACCTCCAGTACGCCCGCTGACGGACGAAGGCGACCGGATCACGTAGCCCGCGGATACCGCCTCCGGCGTCGTCAGGGAGGTCATCCGCTCGACGCACCCATTGCGGCCTATCCCCCCACCAACCCGCGTCGCAAGCCACCAAGACACAAGATGAAATGAC
>DCUH01000013.1 GCA_002327765.1 bacterium UBA2219
GTGAAACGCGGCCCGGGCGGTCACCGGTAGATATGGGATCCTTCTTCCGGAAATGGTGGCGCTTCCTCATCGCCCTGGCGCTCCTCGCCGCCGCGATCCAGCTGTTCGTGCGCCCCTCCGCCGCGCTCGAGAAGGGGGAACCCGCCCGGACGGTCGGGGCGGCCTTCTTCCGGCCCGTCTACCTCGGCATCGATTTCCTGCGGCAAGGCGTCTTCGGCGTGTGGAACCGCTACATCGCCCTGGTGGGGACCACGAGGGAGAACGAGCGGCTCAGGGAAGAGGTCACGGAGCTCCAGGAGAAGCTGAACGCGGCGCGGGACGCGCAGCTCGAGAACCGGCGCCTCAAGGATCTCCTGCAATACTCGGGCACCCTGGAGCGGAGGTCCGTCGGCGCCCGGGTCGTGGGACACGACGTCTCGCCATGGTTCCAGGCGGTCTTCCTCGGGACCGGATCGGAGGCGGGGATCGAGCAGGGGATGTCGGTCGTGACTCCGCGGGGGGCCGTGGGAAGGATCCACGCGACGCGCCCCGGCCTGTCGGAGGTGCTCCTGGCGACCGACGGCAGGTTCGCGGCCGACGTCATGGTGGAGCGGAACCGGGTGCGCGCCGTCGCCGAGGGGATCGGCGGGAACTTCTGCCGCCTCAAGTACGTCGCCCCGGTGCACGACGTCGCGGTGGGCGACCGCATCGTCTTCTCGGGGTTCGACGGCGCCATGCCCAAGGGGACGCTTCTCGGGACCGTGGCCAGCGTGGATCGCCCGAAGGAAAGCCTGTTCCAGAAGGTCCGGGTGCAGTGCGCGGTGAACTTCCAGGACGTGGAGGAGGTGCTGGTGATCCTCTCCCGCCCGACGATACCGTTCCGGTCGGGGAAGGAATGAGTTGAGGTACTTCCTGGCGCTGCTTTCCATTTCGTACCTGGGCGCGTCCCTCTGCATCTGGGGGCTCTCCGGGATGGTCCCCTGGTTCCTCCTTCCCGATTTCCCGTTCCTGTCGATCGTCTTCGCTGGGCTGTTCGTGTCGGGTCCCGCCGGATTCCTTTGCGCGCTCCTCCCGGCGCTCATCCGCGAGATAACGACCTCCGCCCCCTCCTGGTCGATGTTCCTCGGGTCGATGGCGCTCTATTTCGCGGCGCGCGAGATCGGCTGCCGCTTCCTCCTGCGCGACGAGCCGTCCCTGCTCATCGCGGTGGTTTCGCTGATGGCGCTGGAGTCGCTTTCCATGGTCCTGCTGCTCGCCGCCGGGGGTTCCCATCCCTTCTCCTTCCTGTGGGGGGCGCAGGAAGCGGTCCGGATCGCGTGGACCTCCCTCATCGCCGTTCCCCTGTTCCTCGACCTCTCGAGCCGGTGGCGCCGGGTGCAGGATTGAGCCAGCGCATACGGAAACGCGAGCAGGACCCGGACATCGCCAGGAGGGCGCGCGTCCTCCTGTACGCGGCCTTCGCCGTGTTCGGGCTGCTCTGCGCCCGGCTCTATTGGCTGCAGGTGGTCAGCTACGACCAGTACCAGGCGCTGTCGGAGAACAACCGGCTCCGCCTGCGGACGGTCCGCGCCCCGCGCGGCCCCATCTTCGACCGGAAGGGGAGGCCGATCGCGGAGACGCAGGGGTCCTACGACCTGGTCTGTTCCCCCGTGGACATGGGGGACCCGGAGGCCGAGGTGCGGTTCCTGGCGCAGATCGTGGAGTTCGACACGGACGAGGACGAGGTCCTGGAGAAGATCCGGGAGGCGATGAAGACGAACCCGTACACCAGCATCACGGTGGCCAGGGACCTGCGCTTCGAGCAGGTATCGGTCCTCGAGTTCAACCGGGAGGGGCTGCCCGGCTTCAGCGTGATGGTGGAGGCCAAGCGCAGCTACCCTTACGGGACCGCCTTCGCCCACGCCCTCGGATACGTCAGCGAGGTGAGCAAGGAGGAGCTGAAGGCCAGCAGGAAGGACGACAGGCTGGCGATGGGCGACCTCGTCGGGAAGTACGGGCTGGAGCGGGCGATGGACAGCGTCCTGCGGGGGATCAACGGCGGGAGGAAGGTCGAGGTCGACGCCGCGGGGCGCGACCAGCGGATGGTGGAGGAAGTGCCCTCGATTACCGGCGGGCCGCTCCACACCACCCTGGACGCCGATCTCCAGAAGGCGGCCCAGGACGCGATGGGGAATCGGGCCGGGGCGGTGATCGCCCTCGCGCCGAAAACCGGGGAGGTCCTGGCGTTCTACTCCGCGCCGGCCTTCGACCCCAACGTCTTCGCGAGGGGCATCCGGAAGGCCGACTGGCAGGCCCTGAACACGGACCCGCGCAAGCCGATGCAGAACAAGGGACTCCAGGGGACGTACGCGCCGGGGTCCACCGTCAAGCCGTTCATCGCGCTGGCAGCGCTCGAGGGGAACGTGCTCGACCGGACCGCCCGCGTGGCCTGCGGGGGGTCGTACCGCCTGGGCAACCACACGTTCCGCTGCTGGAAGGAGAAGGGGCACGGCCCCGTCGACATGTACCGCGCCGTGGTGCAGTCCTGCGACGTGTACTTCTACGTCCTGGGGCTGCGGCTCGGGCCCGAGCGGATCGCGGAGCTGGAAAGGGGCGCGGGCTTCGGGATGATCACGGGGATCGACTTGCCGGGCGAGCGCAGGGGGCTGGTCCCGGACCGCGAATGGAAGAAGAAGATCTCGAAGGAGCGGTGGATGGACTACGAAAGCCTTCTCCTCGGGATCGGCCAGGGATCGGTCCACCTGACCCCGCTGGAGATGGCGGTCGGCTATTCCACGCTGGCCACGGGCGGCGAGGTGATGAAGCCCTACGTGGTGACGAAGAGCGTCGGGCTGGACGGCAAGGTCGTCGAGCGGAAGCCGGAGATGCTGCGGAAGCTCCCATGGAAGCCGGAGAACGCCGAGTTCATACGGAAGGCGCTGGCGGGGGTCGTGAACGATTACGGCACGGGCGGCATCGCGAAGCTCCCCGGGATCACCGTCGCGGGGAAGACGGGGACCGCCCAGGTCGCGCAGGTGAAGGGGAAGATGATCAAGTCCGAGCACCTGGCGTACGAGATCCGGGACCACGCCTGGTTCGCCGCGTTCGCTCCCGCGGAGGACCCGAAGATCTGCGTGGTGGCGATGGTGGAGCACGGGGGGCACGGCGGGTCGGCCGCCGCCCCCATCGTGAAGGCGGTGATGCAGGAGTTCTTCCGGACGCAGGCCGCGGCGCCGCCGCCGGAGGAGGGGGAATGAGCGGACAGTCGAAACTCGCCCGGCTGGATTGGCCGCTCCTGTTCATCACGTTCCTGCTGTGCGGGGTAGGGCTACTGAACGTCTACAGCGGGACGCGGGTCCTCGGCGGGGAGACGTCCGCCCTGTTCGCCAAGCAGGCGATCTGGATCGCGGTCGGCCTGGCCGTGTTCTTCGCCGTCTACTACCTGAGCGACGGGTTCATCGAGGAGGCGACGCCGGCCTTCGCCGTCTCCGTCCTGGCGATGCTCGTCGTGGTCCTCGTCGTGGGGAAGATCCGCGGGGGCGCGCAGCGGTGGATTTCGATGGGAGGGTTCAACTTCCAGCCGTCGGAGTTCGCCAAGATCGCCGCGGCCCTGGTGCTCGCGCGATATTACTCATCGAAATATCAGTACGGGGGGATCGGCCTGAAAGAGACGCTGCCCGCCATCGGCATGGTGATCGTCCCGTTCCTCCTGGTCGCGCTCCAGCCCGACCTGGGAACGGCCGGGGTGCTCCTTTTCATCCTGGCGGGCGTGACGGTCATGGCGTGCGTGAAGGCGCGGGTCATCGCGCTGTTCGCGGCCCTCGGGTCCGCGGTGATCCCCGCCCTGTGGTTCTTCATGAAGGACTATCAGCGTCAGAGGGTGCTCACGTTCCTGGATCCCGAAAGGGACCCTCTCGGGGCGGGATACCACGTCATCCAGTCGAAGATCGCCGTCGGTTCCGGGGGGATCCTCGGGAAGGGATACCTCAAGGGCACCCAGGGGGCGCTCCGGTTCCTTCCCGAGAAGCACACCGACTTCGCCTTCGCCGTCTTCTCGGAGGAATGGGGCTTCATCGGCTCGATCCTGCTGCTCGCGCTGTTCCTGCTCCTGATCCACCGCCTGTTCCACCTGGCCATGCGGTCCCAGGACCGCTTCGCCGCCTTCGCGTGCGGCGGGGTGGCGGTGTACTTCCTGACGCACACCATGATCAACCTGGCGATGGTGTGCGGGCTGTTCCCGGTGGTGGGTATTCCGCTGCCCTTCGTAAGCTACGGGGGCTCCTCGATGCTGACGAACATGCTGGCGCTCGGCGTGGTGGCGAACCTTTCGCGTTCGCGGTTCACCTTCGGGGGGGGCTTGAGGGCCCGGGGGGAACTGGCTTCCTGAGCTCGGCGGAGAGCTCCTCCCGGAGGTTCGTCGAGTAGCCGACCCAGCGCCGCGTCACCTTCCCGTCCCGGTCGATCAGCAGGAGCATCGGCGCCTGGTTCACGCGGAACGACTCCAGAAACGCGTCGGGGATGGCGGTCAGGGTGGTGACCTCCGGCCACGGGGGCGGGGCGGGGCGCATGGGGGACGTTTCCGTTTTCCCCGAGGCGGCGATCGAGATCTCCCGGTCGAAGAGGATCCTGTACGCCCGGACCGTTCCCGGCGGCGCCTCCCCGAGCGCCGGGCGCACCGATTTCCAGGCTTCCGCGCAGGGAGGGCACCAGGGGAAATCGATCAGTACCAGCCGAAGCGGCTCCCCGGAATCGGGGAGGTCCGGCAGGCCCTTCCCCGACGCGTCGGCGAAAACCGCTTTTTCCGCAGGAAACGGGCGGGACCCCACCGTGATCGCCTTCGGCCCGCACCCGCAAAGGGGCAGGGCGGCGACCAGCACCGCGAAGACGATCCTCCTCAAAGGTTCTTCTGGAGCAGGGAAACGATGCTGGTCTTGGGGTTGACCCCGACCATCTGCCCCTTGATCTGGCCTCCCTTGAAGAGGATGAGCGTGGGGATCCCCCGGATGCCGAACTGGGACGCGATGTCCGGGCTGTCGTCCACGTTGACCTTCGCGACCCGGGCCTTCCCGTCGAATTCCTTTGCCACTTCCTCGAGGATGGGGGCGATCACCTTGCACGGGCCGCACCAGGGTGCCCAGAAGTCCACGAGCACGGGCGTCTGCCCCTCCACGGTGTCCTTGAAGTTCGCGCTGGTCAGTTCGAGGATGTTTCCCGCCATGTCGTCTCTCCTTGGTTGTCGAGTTTTATCTGCCGCGTTTCGCGAGTTCCTTTTTCACGCAGCGGTCCATTACCCAAGGGATCCCCGCCGCGTCGAGGATTTCGCAGGCCCGCTCGCTGCGGACCCCTTCCTGCATCCAGAAGAATCGCGCGCCGATCCGGACGGCCTCTTCCGCTATGGGAGGCACGTCCTCGGAGCGCCGGAACACGTCGACCAGGTCGATTTTCTCGGGGATCTCGGACAGCGACCCGTACGCCTTTTCCCCGAACGCCTCCCGGATCATGGGGTTGACCGGGATGATCCGGTACCCTTTCGACTTCAGGACCCCGGCCACCTCGTTGCTTGGGCGGTCGGGCTTGTCGGAGAGCCCGACGATCGCTATGGTCTTCGCTTCGGCCAGTATTTTCTCTATTCGCTCTTCCATGTCTGCGGTTCCCGTCAATGAGATGCCGATAATGCTACTCCGGTTTTTTCCCAAAGAAAATAGACGGCGGCCGTTCGCTCATCCTTGACAGGAACAAAGTAAAAAGATTATCGTTTTCGTACTCTTCCCAAGGGGTGCTTCCCGTGAAGGAAATGGTCGCAAGGTCGCTGAAAGAAGGGGCGGAGCTTCGTCTGAAGATGGCGGAGACGATGGGGGAGAGCATTTACGCGGCGGCGGAAGCCATCGCCGACGCGTTCAAGGCGGGGCGCAAGCTCCTCCTGTTCGGCAACGGCGGAAGCGCGGCCGACGCACAGCACATCGCCGCGGAGTTCATGAACCGGTTCCTCATCGAGCGCCCGCCGCTGCCCGCGATCGCGCTGACCACCGACACCTCTGTTCTGACCAGCATCGCAAACGACTACGCCTTCGACGAGATCTTCAGCAAGCAGGTGAAGGCGCTGGGGAAGAAGGGGGACGTGGCGCTCGGCATCACGACGAGCGGCTCCTCGACCAACGTGCTGAAGGCGCTGCGCGCGGCGAAGAAGCTCGGCATGACCACCATCACCCTCACGGGAGAGGGGGGAAAGGCCGCCGCGCTCTCCGACATCGCGTTGCAGGTCCCCTCCCGCAGCGTCCCGCGCATCCAGGAGGCGCATATCGTCGTCGGCCATCTCCTCTGCGAGCTGACGGACACGCTGCTGTTCAAGGACGTCGGGAAGCGCTAACCCGCAAGGGGCGCTGCCCTGAAAGCGCACAAGGATGTCGCTTACGCCGAAAAGGGCTGTCCCCGTTCACTGCGGGCCGCGGCTCCCCGGCTGCGACCAGCAAGCGTGGTAATAAGTGTCTTCCCGTCCTCCGGCCATCTTTTTCGATCATCGGAAGCTTCAACCTATAAATAAGGCGGGGTCTCCGCCGGTTCCGCACTTTCGTCCCTCCGTTCAGGGGACACCCTTTTTGGCTTACGCGACATCCTTGTGCGCTTTCAGGGCAGCGATCCTTGCGGCCGACACTTCCAGGGCCACCCCAAAAACCACAGGCCACAGAGAGAACTTCTCTACGGGAAGTACATACGGAAAAGCTTTCGATATCAGGGCAGGCGGTTTCGGGTCAGGGGGGGACACACTTGGCTTTACGCGGGCGTAGGGAAAGAGTGTCCTCCCCCAGTTCAGGNNAGGGGAAGAGTGTCCCCCGCCCAGCACTTAATAAGAAGCTATGGTTGCTGTTTTCCCGTGCATACCTTCCGAAAAATTGTTGAACGCCATGCAACAACTTTCGATAATCCCCCCCTCCGTTATCGGCAGGGATTCTTCCTGAATAGGCGTTACACGGCCGCCTGCATCACAACGTCGTATCCTCCCCCGGTGCCAGTACGATCGGGCGCGTTCCGGGCGAGACCTTCGCAAGCTCCGCGACGAACCGGTCGGCGTTCGGCTCCAGGATCGGGAACGTCCCGTAGTGCATCGGCACGACCGCCTTCGC
>DCUH01000012.1:0-132 GCA_002327765.1 bacterium UBA2219
TGAAGGACGCCATGAACGAGGCGCTTCGCGACTGGGTCACCAACGTACGGACCACCTATTACCTGATCGGCTCCACCGCGGGGCCGCACCCGTACCCGGAGATGGTCCGCGACTTCCAGTCGGTCATCGGGC
>DCUH01000012.1:264-6637 GCA_002327765.1 bacterium UBA2219
TCGGCGGGGCTCGACTATCCCGGCGTCGGGCCGGAGCACGCATGGCTCAAGGACACGAGGCGCGCGACGTACGTCTCCGTAACCGACGACCGGGCGCTGGAAGGGTTCGACCTGCTGTCGCGATACGAGGGAATCCAGCCCGCTCTCGAGTCCTCGCACGCCATCGCGTACGGGTACGCCCTCGCGCGGCGCATGCGGAGGTCCGAGACCGTGCTCATCAACCTCTCCGGCCGCGGCGACAAGGACCTGGGCATCCTGATGGAGCGGAAAGGGTCCGGGTCATGACGGCGATCGACGCCGCGTTCCGCAGGCTTCGCGAAGCGGGCGAGAAGGGGCTGGTCGTGTACCTGACCGCGGGCGACCCGGACCCGGAGGCGGCCCTTTCCTACTTCCGGGCGGCCGCGGACGCGGGCGCGGACATCCTGGAGGTCGGGGTGCCCTTCTCGGATCCGACAGCGGACGGCCCGACGATCGAGGCCGCGTCGCACAGGGCGCTTTCCGCCGGCATGAGCGTCCGCGGGGCGCTCGAGCTCGTCCGGAGGCTGCGGAGGACGCACGCGACGCCGGTCGTCCTGTTCGGCTACTACAACCCGTTCTTCCGGTACGGCCACGAGGCCCTCTGGAGGGACGCGCGGGTCGCGGGCGTCGACGGGTTCCTCATCGTCGACCTGCCGTACGAGGAGGCGCGCGGCGCCGTGTCGGAGATGCGGGAGCGGGGGCTTTCCTGGATCCCGCTCGCGGCGCCCACCAGCGGGCTCGACCGGATCCGCGCGTTCGACCGCGCCGGCTCCGGATTCATGTACCTCATCTCGGTCACCGGCGTGACGGGCGCGCGGGAATCGCTGCCGCCGGAGATGCTATCGTGGTCCGGGAAGGTGAAGTCCGCGGTCCGGCTTCCGCTGGCCGTGGGTTTCGGCATCTCGACGCCGGAGATGGCACGCGCGGCGACGCGCCACGCCGACGCCGCGGTGGTGGGGAGCGCCTGCGTGAAGATCGTGGAACGGAACGGAAGGTCCCCCCGCGGGCCCGCGGAGCTTTCCAGGTTCGTCCGGTCAATCAAATCCGCCCTGAGGTAGCGACGCCATGGCGATCCGACTGTTCCGGAAGAAGGACGAAAGCGACAAGAAGATAAAGATCCCCGAGGGGATGTGGATCAAGTGCGCCGCCTGCCTCGAGATCATCTACAAGCCCGAGGTGGAGAGGAGCCTGAACGTCTGCCCGAAGTGCACGTACCATTTCCGCATCCCTGCGGCGGAGAGGATCCGTTCCGTCGTCGACGAGGGAACCTTCGCGGAGATCGCCGAGGACATGGAGTCCGTCGACCCCCTGGGCTTCTCCGACACCAAGAAGTACGTCGACCGGCTGAAGGAGGCGCGGAAGAAGACGGGGCGGCGGGAGGCCGCCATCATCGGGAAGGCGAAGCTCAACGGGGCCGACATCGTGCTCGGCGTCCTCGACTTCGAGTTCCAGGGCGGGTCGATGGGGAGCGTCGTCGGGGAGAAGATCTCCCTGGCGGCCGAAGCCGCCCTCGAGGCGCGCGTTCCCCTGATCATATTCAGCGCATCCGGCGGGGCGAGGATGCAGGAGGGGACGCTCTCCCTGATGCAGATGGCCAAGACCAGCGCGGCGATCGCGCGCCTGTCCGACGCCGGGATCCCCTATATCAGCGTCCTGACGGACCCTACCACCGGCGGGGTCGCGGCCAGCTTCGCCATGCTGGGCGACGTGATCGTTTCCGAGCCGGGGGCGCTCGTCGGCTTCGCGGGTCCCCGCGTCATAGAGCAGACGATCAACCAGAAACTGCCGGAAGGGTTCCAGAGGGCGGAGTTCCTTCTCGAACACGGCATGGTCGACATGATCGTTGAGCGCAGCCGGATGAAGGCCACGCTGACCCAGCTCCTGAAGTACCTTTCGGGCACCGGGGATCGATGACCCGGCCCGCGGGGCCGCTCGGCCCGGAAACCGTCCGTCCGGGCCTGACCCGCATCCGCCTGGCCCTCGAGCGGGCCGGGCACCCGGAAGAGTCTTTCCGGACGATCCACATCGCGGGGACCAACGGGAAGGGCTCGACCGCGGCGATGGCCGACGCGGTCTTGAGACCGGTCGCCTGTTGCCCCGTGGGGCTCTACACTTCTCCGCACCTCGTCTCCCCCGAAGAGAGGATCCGGGTCGACGGCGTGAAGATCACACCGCGCGCCCTGGCGGACCGGTTCCGGGCGGCGGGGAAACTGGGGGACGCGGACGATCCGCTCACCTATTTCGAGAAGATGACCTGGGCCGCCTGCGACTGGTTCCGGCTGGCGAAAGCCCGCCTCGTCGTGATGGAAACCGGGATGGGGGGGCGTTGGGACGCCACCACCGCGTGCCGGCCCGCCGTGTCCGTCATCACGACCGTGGGGCACGACCACGGGGAATGGTTGGGGAGCACCCTGGCGAAGATCGCGACCGAGAAGGCGGGCATACTGAAGGCGGGCGTGCCTCTCGTCACCGGCCGGCTGCGGCCGTCCGCCAGGGCGGTCGTGCGGCGACGCGCCCGGGAGCTGCGATGCCCCTCGTGGGAGCTGGGGCGCGAGTTCGACTGGCGGGAGCGCGGCGACGGGACCGTCGAGATCTCGCTGCCCGGCATCCGGCTCGAGGGGCTGCGCGTGGCCATGGACGGACGCTTCCAGAGGGAAAACGCCGCGGTCGCGCTCGCTGCCGCCTGGAGGTTCGCGCGCGACGAGGGGGTACCGCGGGCGGTTTTCGCCCGCGCGTCCCGAAAGGGGCTGGCTTCCGTCCGCGTGCCCGGCCGGCTGGCGAAGCTTCCCTTCCGGCGCAACGCGCGCTGCTGGGTCGACGGCGGCCATAACCCGGAAGCGGCGCGCGCCCTCGCGGCGGAGATCGCGGCCTCGCCGCCGTGGGGACGAGCCGCGCGGGTGGTGGCGCTGTGGAGCATGCTGGCCGACAAGGACGCCGCCGGGTACATGAGGGAGCTTGCCCCCCTGCTGGACGGCGTCGTGGCGTACCGGCTCGATCACGAAAGGGCGGCGGACGTCGGAGCCCTCGAGCGGGCATGCCGGGGGGCCGTTCCCTTCCGCGCGGCCGCCGGTTTCGACGAGGGTTTCCTCGAAGCGAAGAGGTCGGCGGGGGAGCGCGGCGTGGTCCTGGTCTGCGGGTCGCTGGCCGGAGCGGGGGAAGCGTACCGCCGACGGGTCGGATCCGTGCCGTGACGACCTTCCTCGCGCCCCCGCTGCGGGTTCTCCTGATCCTGGTCTTGCTGGTCGCTCCCGGCTTCGCGCAGAGCGAGCTCCCGTCCGGGCTGCCCTCCGGTCTGTTCGGCTCGAAGTTCGGCGCCGGGGCGTTGCTGCTGGACGGCCCCGTGAACATCGACGCCGACACCCTAACCTACGACGAGGAGAACGGGGTCGCCCTGGCGGAGGGAAACGTAGAGATCCGCCTGGGGCCCCGCACCATGCGGGCGGACCGGATTCTCTACAATTTCCGGTCAGGCGAGGCGGAGCTTTCGGGGAAGGTCCGGTACAGGGACGCCGACGAGCAGTTCGCGTTCGACCGGATCACGATCAACCTCGGCACGGAGACCGGCGTCCTGTACAACGGGAACATCCTGATCAGCACGAACAACTACCGGATCTCGGGCGAGAGGATCGAGAAGACCGGCAGGCAGTCGTTCCGGGTCGAGAAGGGTTCGCTGACGACGTGCCCCTGCGACCCGAAGCCCGACTGGGAATTCGACGTCCGCAGGGCCAGGGTCGTCATCGACGGCTATGCCGTGTCGAAGGACATCACCTTCCGCGTCCGGGGGGTGCCGGTCCTCTGGCTGCCGTACGCCGTCTTCCCCGTCAAGACGACACGCCAGAGCGGGTTCCTGATGCCGACCATCTCCAACTCGAACTCCAGGGGTTTCGAGGTCTCCCTGCCGTATTACTGGGCGATCAACCGGTGGAGCGACGCGACGCTGACGATCGACGCGATGACCGAGCGGGGGGTCCGGCCCGAGGCGGAGTACCGGTTCGTGCCGAACCGGGAGTCGGAAGGGGCGGTCCGCGGCTCGTTCTTCCACGACAACAAGACGCACGACAAGCGGTGGCGCGTTTACGGAGAGAACGTCTATCACACGGGGGAATGGACGGCCAACGCGCGGGTCGAGGTCCCGTCGGACAACCAGTATTATGTGGATTTCGCAGAGACCGAGCTGCTGCGGTCCGCCCGGCACGCCCGGTCACAGGGATTCGTCGGCAGGTCCGGGGAGAACCATTCCCAGCAGCTGTCGGCCACGTGGCACGAGGAGCTGGAGCTGGGGAGCAACGACAACACCGTCCAGCGGCTGCCGGAGTACCAGGCGTCCCTGCTCCCGTACCGCACGCCCCTCGGCGGGGTGGAGGTCGCGGGCGAGGCGTCGGCGACGTATTTTTATCGTGAGGAGGGAGACCGGGCGGGGCGCGGCAGGGGAGCGATCACCCTGTCCCGGGCGTTCGTCCCGTTTCCCTCCGTTTCCATCACGCCGTACGTTTCGGCGAACCTCCTCGGGACCCGCTACGAGGGCGCCTCGGAGGATTGGGAAAGCGCCGGCCGCATCGTCCCGGCGACCGGGGTGACGCTCTCTGTCGAAGCGCAGAGGGGCTACCTTCGCGACTCGAAGGGGTTCGTCCACGTGGTGGGGTCGGACATCGGGTATCGCCACGTCTACCGGGTGGACCAGGACAACCTGCCCGTCTTCGACCGCTGGTCGAAGATCGCCCCCCAGGACCAGTTCGTCCTGACGGCGTCCCAGCGGTTCCTTCGTCTGCAGGAATCCGGTTCCCCCAAGGAAATCGCGTATATGCATGTCGAATGGGCCTATGACATCAACAGCAGGGAGCCGTCGGACACGCCGTACGTCGACCCCCTTTCCCCGTTCGTCCGGGTGCTGCGCGACCAGATCGACCTCGGGGCGGGCAGGACGCTGCGGACCGACCGCTCCTCCGACGTCTACGGCAAGCTGGTCGTCAAGCCCATCGAGCGCTGGAGCTTCGAAGGGGAAGCCCTCTACGACCCGTCGGGCGGGACCTTTCCGCTCGGGGCGGTGAGCGTGGGATGGGAGAAGGACAGGGACCACAAGCTGTCCGTCGGGTACCGGACGACCCGGGAGCTGGCGGAGGACGTCCGGACCTCCTTCGCCTGGCGGCCTTTACGGTCCCTGCGGCTGCAGGCCGAGCTGAATTATTCCTTGAGGAATTCCGAATTGACGGACGGCACCGCGAGCGTGAATCTGATCCCGAAAAGCGAGTGCTGGAGCGTGGGCTTCGTCGCCAAGAAGAGCACGCACCCCGATGACACGACCTACGGGCTCATGTTCGGCCTGAAGGGGATCGGGTCGGCGGGGGATTAATTCCGGAGACGGGGGGTATCGTTATGCGGGTAATGGTCACCGGGGGCGCCGGCTTCATCGCGTCCCAAGTCGCGCAGGCTTACGTGGACGCGGGGCACGAGGTGCTGGTCCTCGACAACCTTTCCTCCGGGAAGAAGGAGAACGTTCCCGAAGGGGCGAGGTTCGTCTTCGGGGACATCCAGTCGGACACGGCCGTGGAGGCGGTCCGGACGTTCCGGCCGGAGGTCGTCAACCATCACGCGGCGCAGATCAACGTGAGGAAGTCGGTCGAGGACCCCGTCTTCGACGCGCAGGTGAACGTCCTCGGGTCGCTGAACCTCCTGGAGGCCGCTCGCAAGAACGGCGTCCGCAAGTTCATCTTCGCGTCCTCCGGGGGAGCCGGGTACGGGGAGCAGGAGTATTTCCCGGCCGACGAGAAGCACCCCTTGAGGCCGGTTTCGCCCTACGGCGTCGCGAAGGTGTGCGTCGAGAACTACATGCACTACTACAAGGTGCAGTACGGCCTCGAGTACACTGCGCTGCGCTACGCGAACGTCTACGGCCCCCGCCAGGACCCGCACGGCGAGGCGGGCGTGGTCGCGATCTTCTGCACCCGGCTCATCAAGGGCCAGACGGCCATCATCAACGGGGACGGCGGACAGACCCGCGACTACGTCTACGTGGGCGACGTGGTCCGGGCGAACGTCGAGGCGCTGACGCGCGGCGACGGACTGGGAATCAACGTCGGGACGGCGCTCGAGACGGACGTGAACGAGCTGTTCCGCAAGCTCCGCGACCTTTCGGGGAGCAGGCAGGAGGAGATCCACGGCCCCGGGATGCCGGGGGAGCAGCGCCGGTCGGTAATCGACAACCGGTTGGCCTACGACGAACTGGGATGGTATCCTAATATGTTATTGGACGACGGGCTCGCGCTGACGCTGGCGCATTTCCGCGACAAGCTGAAGAACGCCAAAAGGTAAAAATGCGCCTCGAAAACATAAGAAATTTCTCCATCATCGCCCACAT
>DCUH01000079.1 GCA_002327765.1 bacterium UBA2219
CACCGGCTCCGGCTACCAGACGGCGATCCTCGCGAAACTCGCCCGGCGCGTCGTCACGGTGGAACGGATTCCATCGCTGGCGTCGGACGCGGCCCGGCGGCTCGGCGAGCTCGGCTTCACGAACGTGGATTTCGTCACGGGCGACGGGACCCTCGGGTGCCCCGGGCACGCGCCTTTCGACCGGGTCTTGTCGGCGGCGGCTTCGCCTTCCGTCCCGCCCCCCTGGCTGGAGCAATTGGCGGAAGGGGGCATCATCGTCCTGCCGGTCGGCGAACGCTTCCGCCAGGACCTGATGCGGGTCACGAAGAGCGGCGGGGAACGGCGGGTCGAGTTCCTGGGCGCGTGCATCTTCGTTCCCCTCATCGGCAGGCACGGATTCCCCGAATGAGGCACGGCCCCGGAGGGGTTGTGCTCCTGCTGGCCGCCGCGTTGCTCGCGGGCTGCTCCTCCGTTCCCGTCCGGACACACGACGAGAGGATCTCCGGGAAAAGTTTCCGGCGGCCCGTCGCCGGGCCCGTCTCGTCCAGTTTCGGGCACAGGCCCGGCGGGCGACACGACGGGATCGACATCCCCGCCCCGCCCGGAACGCCGGTCCTCGCGGCGGAACGGGGCATCGTGGCCTATTCCGGCAACGGCATGCGCGGGTACGGCAACGCGGTGATCCTCGACCACGGGGACGGAATCCGGACGCTTTACGGTCACCTGGACACGATCCGCGCAAAACCCTCCGAGCTCGTTCCGGCGGGGGAGCCCGTGGGGACCGTCGGCAGGACCGGCAACGCGACGACGCCACATCTCCATTTCGAGTTGCGCGTCGACGGGGAGCCGGTGGACCCGTTGAGGTATCTGGAACGCTGATTCGCCCTCCGACCTAAAAAATTTTATTGAATCTCAAAGGTATTTACGCCCTTTCCGTCTAAAGAATCCGGCCATTTCATCCGATAGGGACTTTGTGTTGGAGCAACAACGTTTCAGGAGGATGGATGAACCACCCGGATCCCGTCAGACGGAACGCCGCATGGAACACAATATAGCCGCGTATAAATTGCAGTATCAATGGTTTGTCCTTTATATCAAGGACATTCTTGGAAAAACCCCCGTGGATTTTTCCTGGAAGGTCCGTTGGCGCATGAGGAACGACAGGAACCCATTGTTTACGGAAATACAGGACAAATACAAGGTCAAGGAGTACGCGAAAGCCCGGGGCGTCACTTCGGCGGAAGTATATCAAGTGACCGACGATCCGGACACGATAGATTTCGGTTCTCTTCCGAACGAGTATTTCATCAAGGCAAACCATGGCTGCGGGTGGAACCTGTTCGGGAAAAACGGGGAATTTTACAATTTCAAGTACGGTAAGGATGCGGATGTCGATGTGAATTACGCGAATTGCAGGATCACGCGAGAGGAATGCGTAACACTATGCAAAAAATGGCTCAAGAAAAGATACTCCCACAGGGAATGGGCCTATCGGAACATCGAGCCTATGATATTGATCGAGGAGTCCCTGGTGCAGAAGGGCGGGGATTTCCTTATCGACTACCGGTGCCACACGTTCAACGGAGTCGTGAAAGCCGTAGAAATAGACTCCCCGATGTTCAAGAACAACGAGGGAATGATCGTCGACCGGAACGGGAAACCCTTCAGGCTGACGCACTACAAGTATAAATTCCCGGATCCGCCCCATGAAATCCCCGGCGATTTCCGTGAAATCGTGCTTGCCGCAGAGAAACTCGGGAAAGGTCTGGACTACATCCGGGTGGACCTGTACAACACGACCAAGGGCATCGCGCTGGGCGAGATGACGATCTATCCGTACGGCGGGGGAATGAACATCCCGACCGGGTGCCCGATCTTCGACCGGTGGCTCGGGGAGCAATGGGTCCTGCCGAAGCCCTCGGGAAGAGGAGGAGGCCGCCGCATCCCGGAAGGGTCGAGGCGCCTCGTCGTATCCCCGGCCTTCCCTTGCGACGACCCCAAATCGGCCGCTTCCTGCCCGATGAAGATGGCCAAGGGAGACGCCCGGTAGCGGGCGAAGGAACGCCCCACCGCTTTTTTCGCGCCGCGTTTCGAGCTACGGACAATTCCGGCGGTTTCGTGTAGAATCTCCCGAGGCCGCACCGGCCCGAATTCCCGCAACCTTGAAGGGAGCGTCATGCCCTCGAGCGATCTGAAAAAAAGGATCGGGAACGTCCCCGATTTCCCGAAGAAGGGGATCCAGTTCAAGGACATCACCACACTCCTTTCCGACCCGGTCTCCTTCCAGCAGGCCATCGACCTGATGGCGCACCGCTACCTGGCGCAAGGGGTCGAGGCCGTGGTGGGGATCGAGGCGCGCGGCTTCGTCATGGGAGCGGCGCTGGCGTACAAGCTGGGGACGGGGGTCCTTCTCGTCCGGAAGCCGGGGAAGCTGCCGCGCAAGACGGTCTCGGCCTCGTATGATCTCGAGTACGGGAAGGACAACCTCGAGATCCACGAGGACGCCATCCGTCCCGGGATGAAAATCCTGGTGGCCGACGATGTCCTCGCCACGGGGGGCACGATGGCGGCGGTGCTCGGCATGCTGAAAAAGCTGGGGGCCGATGTTGTAGAATGTTGCTTCCTGGCGGAGCTGACGGCGCTGAGAGGTCGGGAACGCCTGAAAGGCCAGAAGGTCTTTTCGCTGATCCAGTTCGACGATTGACGGGATGCGCCCCCGTAGCTCAGGCGGATAGAGCAGAGGTTTCCTAAACCTTTGGCCGGGTGTTCGAGTCACCCCGGGGGCGCCATGAAAAGAAAAGGGTCACGGCCCGTGCCGTGACCCTTTTCTTTTTCCCGGAGAAACGTCCCGGAAGGGCGCCCCTCATACCTTCGGAGGCCGCACTCTCAGGATCATGGAGGGAGTGCAAAGGAACTGATCGATTCCGGGCCCGGAATCGGAGTGGATGGTGAACGTGAAGACCCGGGAGTAGTCGGACCTGCTTCCCGACTTCGATACCGACCGCATCGAGACATGGTAGGTTTGCCCGACCTCGAAGGGGTATCCGAGGAGGCTCAGGTCGAACTCCTCGGTGGCGATCCCGCGAGAATCGATGGCCGATACGTATGCCGAGGGCTCATCGTCCGGGAAGAATACCCCCGTCCGGTTGATGTGGATCTCGTACACGTCGAGTTCTTCGAGAGGGTCCAGCGCGGTCGAATCGGTGTATTGCCGCGGGGCCGCCCAGCTCAGCAGGAGGCCGTCCGCGAAGGAGGCGCTGGCATTTACGAAGCCCGCATCGGAGAAGATCTCGCTGTCGTCGGCGCAGCTCTGGAACCGCAGGCAGAACGCCAGCGCGAGCAGGATAAAGGCCCACCTTTTGACCGAAACCGCCACCGCCACGCCTCTCTGTTCGATGTGGTTCTGCAGGGCGCCGGAAAAAACGTACTTTTCGGGAGCGGACATATTATAGTGTCCGCAAATACAAGGCAATAAAAAAATAGCAGATAGTTCATAAACAGGCATTTACGCTATGTTAATTAAAGCATTGCTTTATGTTGTGCGCCGCGGGCGCGGTTCTTTCTTTGATTGAGCGTTCCCGCCGCCCCGTTGTACACTTCCCGATAGGTCCGAAAAACATCCATCGCTCGAGGTGGGATATGGGGAAAACGTTGGAGGAAGGGATCGCCGCGTTCAACCGGGGCGACTACAAGGCCGCCTTCGGCATCCTGGGGCCGCTGGCGGAGGAAGGGTCGGCGGAAGCCCAGAACCGGCTCGGCCAGATGTATTACGGCGGGCATGGCGTGCAGCAGGATTACGCCGCGGCCATCCGATGCTACAGGAAGGCGGCGGAGCAGGGACACCCGGACGCCCAGAACAACATCGGCCTCATGTTTTACAGCGGCATCGTCGTGGAGCAGGATTTCGCGGAGGCGATCCGGTGGTACAGGATGGCCGCGGAGCAGGGTTCGGCGTACGCCCAGAACAACCTCGGCCACATGTACAAAAACGGGCAGGAAGTGCCGCAGGACTACGAGGAGGCGGTCCGGTGGTACAGGAAGGCGGCGGACCAGGGGGTCGCCTTCGCCCAATTCAGCCTCGGTGGAATGTACTACAACGGCCTGGGCGTGCCGCAGGACTACGCCGAGGCGGAAAAGTGGTACCGGAAAGCGTCGGAACAGGGATTTGGGAACGCCCAAGCCGTCCTCGGCGTCATGTACTCTTCCGGGAAAGGCGTTCCGAAGGACGATGTCCTGGCCTACATGTGGTTCCAGCTTGCGGCCGCACGGCTGCCGGCGAAGGGGCAGGTCACGCGGGATAAGGCGATCGCGAACAGGGACCTCGTCGCGTCGAGGATGACTCCCGACCAGGTCGCGGAGGCCGAACGGCTGGCAAAGGAATGGACGTCGACCAAGGGAACGGCGGAGAAAATGTAGCTTGTGCGGTACCGGTGCCGATCAGACGGTCGGGGAGGAGGGGAGTCTTTCCTTTTCGAAGTACCGCTCGACGTCCTTGCGCCGGAACCTCCACTGGTTTCCGCTCTTGTAACCCTTGAGGATACCCCGGCGGGCCATGTCGTTGACGGTATCGGGGCTCAGGTCGAGGAGGATGGCCAGGTCGCGCGTCTTCATTATAGCCGGCGAGCCTTCCAGGTTCATGGATACCTCCGCTTCGGGGTGAACCTCGATGATCCTGAAAAAAATAACATATCGTTATATTTTTGTAAATACACCGGAGTGACGCAAGGGAGGGCGGGTTGCGGATATTCGTCTGTTCCCTGATCGGCATCCCGCTGCTGCTCTTCGATGCCGTCCTGCTGTACACGCTGCCGTCCCGCCTGGCCGGGCGGTTCTCCGCCCTGCAGGCGGGGGTACTCGCCGGAGGCGCGGTCGTCTACCTGATCTTCCATTTCCTCGTGAGGAAGCCGGAGCGGCTGTACGTCTGGGGCCACGAGCTCACGCATCTCCTCGTCGCGAAGCTGTTTCTGCGGCAGGTCCACGGGTTCCACATCACGTCGCGGACGGGAGGGAAGGTGGTGATCGACCGGACGAACGTCGCGATCGACCTGGCGCCCTACGCGGTCCCCCTGTACAGCCTCGCGGCGATCGTCCCGGCGATGCTTTTCCGCGGGCAGTACGTCCATGCCCGGGAAATCTACCTTGCGGCGGGCGGGTTCCTCCTCACCATGCACCTCGTGTTCTCGCTGGAAGGCTTCCTCCAGGGACAACCCGATTTGCGCCGCAGCGGGCGGCTGTTTTCGGGAGGAGTGGTCGCCCTTTCGCTGCTCCTTCTTCTTCCGGTCCTCTTGGCGCCCGCATCCAGGGCCGGGTTCCACGGAATCGCCGATTTCTACGGGGATTGGCTCGGAAGCGGGCTTTCATCCGCGCGCCGCCTCGTCGGGATCGTATACGCGGGGCTGTTCTGACCCCGTTTTCCCGTTTAAGATTTTTCACCACATTTCCGATAATGAATTATCGTTTGTATCCGGAACCGGGGGAGGCGTGCATGAGCGTCCAGGAAAACACGGAAAAGCATTTCCTGGGAAACGTCGTCGCCCGGAACGTGGACCAGGGCCCTCTGGTCTACGACCTGTTCGAGGAAAAGCATCATCTCCTCGAATCCCTCACCAAGCGCCAGGTCGAACTGATCGTTCCTTCCCGCCCCTCCAGGATCCTCGTCGTCGGCTGCGGCACCGGGATCTCCGCCATGACGATCAGCAACATGCTCTCCTCCTCGGATCGCCAGACGCGTATCTTCGCGGTCGACGTGAGCGAGCAGATGCTGAACAGGGCGAAGGAAAGATACAGGAACATCCCCGGCCTGTTTTTCATCCGTGGGGACGCGGACAACCTGGAATCGTTTTTCCACGAAGGGTTCGACGGGATCTTCTATACGCCGTCCATATTCCATATCCCAAATTTCCGCGAATCGGTCCGCCAGGCAAGCGGCCTTCTCGTGCCCGAGGGGGTGATCTCCATATGCGGTTTCGCCGGCCTTTTCGGCGAAAACGGTGAAGACCCCGTTCAGAAGGCGTTCCCCGACTTCAGGCACAATGCCGGCGCCGTCCCGTTCCAGGAGGCCGAATCCTTTTTCGAATCCATGCCGGAATTCCGGACCACCTGGGTCGATTTTCGCATGGAGGCTGCCGAAGAGTTCGTTTTCGATTACCTTTCGATCCCGTCCCAATCCTCGACGCTTTTCCCGAAACTGCCGTACCTCGACCGAATACCGAAGATCCGCGAAATCTGCGCGACGCTGGAAGGGAAGGCGGGGCCCGTCTTCATGGGCTGGAAGTTCTGCATGGCCCGGAAGGGTCGGCGGCTGGCAAGCTGATTGTATTTTACATAATATCTATTACCAGACGCTGTATCCGCGTTTCGCAAGGGCCTTCGCGCATTTCCTTCAAGACCATGCCGCTTGAATCGCGAACCGCTTTGCTTATATGCTTGCTTTATTGCGTAAAAAAAACCCGCGTTTCCGGGTATCGGAGTCGCCATGACGAACAATCCGTTGAAAACGCTGGTCATCGGCCTGATCCTTTTCGCGGCGATCATGGCGATATATTATCTGGCCCGATCTTTCCGGGGAAATTACGACAACACCGCGGCGGAAATCTCCGGGGAATCGTTTTCCCGGCGTGAGACGGAACTGATCGCCTTGCTTTCACTGAAGTACAACCTGGAAGACGCGACCATCCGGAAAGTGATTCAAGAATACAACGCGGATCCGGGAGACAAAAAGGCGGCTATCCTCGAAATATGCAAAAAATACAACTTGAAGCAGGAAGTTGCGGCCGACATACTCCTGAAATACAAGGATTGGCTGCATTCGGCGGATTCCCGTTACGAAACGCCACCTTCGCCGGACGACGATTGGGACAGATGGATACGGTGGGACAGATGGGACAGATAATCAGGGCCTTCATGGCGCGACGAATGATCACCTGATCGGGAACACCGATATAAATACCGATTTTAAGACTGAAGACGGATCATCCGATTCGTCGTGAAATAATCCGGGATATCAGACCGCCCAGTTCCTCTCCTCGAAGTCGTCCCCGGGCAGTTCCGCGGAAAACGTTCCGTACAACGGCCATCGCTCGCCGAGCGTCCCTTTCGGCTGGACCGTGATGAAGAATTCGAGGCGTTCGTCCTTCCGGCAATCCAGAAGGTCCATCGGGAGACCGACCTCGATGACCTTTTCGTATGCCGCCTTCATGGGCTCGCCCTGCCCCGCGTAGACCTCGACGGATGTGTCGTGGGTCTTCCCGATCTCGTTGAACTGCCATTTCGACGTGCCTTCGGAAAACGAGATTTCGCCGTAGATCTTCCGGTCTTTCCTGGGGAAAATCAGTTCGAGGTGCATGTCCTTGATGGACTCGGTGGCGACGGGGTCCAGGTCGATGCGGAAATACAGGATGTCCGTGCTGAACCCGTAATAGAAACCGGACAGGATCAGGCGCCCCGCCCGGTGCATCGAGCCGAACTCGGGATTGGGGACGTAGACGGAGGCGGCGCTCCATTCGAGGTAGGAGGTCACCAGCCCGTCCACGCTGGGGCGGATATAGCTCCTCGGCGCCGGGATAAAGTCCTTCGCATCGGAGACCCGCTCCCTCTTTACGATCGGGATGTCGAGGATGTCCGGGGCGTTCATTCCCATCGCAAGGTAGGCCGCCTTGACGTTATTGCGGAACAGGCGATCGAATTCGGGCCCATGCGGCGTGAAGTGATCGTCGCCGTACCACCAGCACCAGTCGGACCCTTCCGCGACGAACAGGTACCCTTCCGCTTTCCTGAGCGATTCGGGCAGCGGCTCCCCCGCCTTCTCCAGCGGAGCGGCCTTGGACTCCCAGAGAGACCTCGCCCTCGACAGCATGTCCCACGCCGTGTGGTCCTCGTGGTGGCCGATCCAGATGTTGAATGTCCCGTCGATCCACGAGCCGGTCGGAATCGACGGAAGGGGCACGGAATCCTTCGTCTTTTCCAGGGCCTCACTTAAAGAAACACATTCGATATCCGGATGTAACTTGTTTAATTTATATAGCAGGGATTTCAGGAAAACCGTCCCGGAATCGTGGAAATACTCCCAGGCGTTCTCGCCGTCGAGGATCACGGGGACGATGAAATCGTCGTGGGACGCTCCCGGGCTCGCGGCTTTCAGCTTCCCGGCGAGCATCCGGAGGGTGTGGACGAAGTTGTTCGCTGCGTCGTTTGCGTCCCATCGGGAATACTCGAAGCCGATCAGGTCGGAAAGGTGGTGATCGCGGAAAACGATCCGGATCTCGCCGGAATCGGTCCGGGCCGTGTAGGGCCGGTAGAACCACTCCGGCTCCAGCGCAACGCCGTCGGCGTCGCGAACGATCGGCTTGTTCAGCGCTTTCGAGAGGAGGATCTCGTCGGTGGCCACCCAATTGAACCCCGATTTCACCGCCAGTTCCAGTGTCGCGGGGCTGATGGAGCCCTCGGAAGGCCAAAGCCCCTTGGGGTACGCCCCGAACAGGTTGCGGAAGACCTCCCTCCCCTCCTCGATCTGGCGGCGGGCGTCGCGCGGATACGCGAATGGCCGGTTGGGGAGCGTCGCGCCCGGGCGCGCGTCCTGCGCGGAACGGTTGTCGATCAGGAGGGGGAGGATAGGGTGGTACATCGCGGAAGACGACAGCTCGCCGCCGTCCTCGTGCTCGAGTTTCCTGTACTCGTCGAACATCTGCGACATGACGAAGATCTGCCGGTCCAGGATGTACTGCTTCTCCTTCTCCGTGTACCGGCCGCCCTTGCTCCAGAGGCGGGCAAGCTCCGGGTCCTCGTCCCGGTGCAGCGGGTGGAACCATGTGAGGTTGAACAGGGCGACCAGGTCGGTGTAGTCCGAGGAGCCGAACGTGCCCCCCCCGCCGTTGTTTCCCAGAGAGCGGAGGGCCGCCTGGTGGCCACGAAACAGCTCCGCGTACCTCGGCTGCGGGAGGATCATGGTCGGAGCGAACGCCGAGAAGAAGTTCCTCAAGATGAATTCCCGCTCGTCCCGGGTGAGGTCGAGGGCGTTTTTCCGCGAGACGTCGAGAAAAACGTCGCTGGCGCCGTTGTCCACGTAATCCTTCACCTGGACCAGCAGGGACGGGACGAGGTTGAAGGTGTGGCGGATGTTCGGGAAGCCGCGGAAGATTCTCGGAAGCGCGACGTAATCCTTGATCGCGTGCAGGCGAACCCATGGCAGGGTGTAGGACCCGGTTTCCGGGTCCTTGTAGTACGGTTGGTGCATGTGCCACAGGAAACAGACCTTCAAGGGCACTACTCCATGTGGGCCGTCTTTATATCGATCAGGTCCCTCTGCAGGGTTTCCGGGTTCTCCTCGACGATCTTCCGGTACAAGGCGGCCGCGTCGGCTTTCTTCCCGGCGAGCTCGAGCGCTCGCCCCTCGTCGAACCGCGCCTGCGCCTTCAGCAAGGGGCCGGCGGATTCGGCGGCGTCCCGGTACGATGCGGCGGCGCCCTGGAAATCTCCTTTCGCCTCCAGGGAGGACGCGAGACCGTTCCGAAGCAGGTACTTCAGGACCCCCTCGTCCTTGCCGGTTCTGATGGCGTCGCGGAACCTGGCGGCGCTCGCCTCGTAGTCGCCCCGTCGGAATGCGATGCAGCCTAGGTAATGTTGCGCGTAGAGGGCCGCCCGGGTCCCGGAGTGCTTCTCCGCAAGCGACGCGATCGACTTCTCCATGTCCGCCATGCCCCCGGGAGCCGCCGCCCCGGCGGGAGCCGTCAGCATCTCGCGGGCCTGGTCGAGGAACGGCCAGATCTCGGCACCGGCCTTGGACTCCTGCCAACGGAAATACGCGCTCGTCGCCAGCGCCACGACCAGCGCTGCCAGCACGACGGATGCCGCCGTCGCGACCTTCGTGCCGTTCTCCTTGCACCACGCCACGATGCGGCCGAACGTGGAGATGAACTCGTCCGGGCCTTTCAGGTCCCGCCGAGTGTAGCGGATCTTCTCAGCCATTCGTTGAGTGCCTCTCTCTCGCCTTTTTTTCTTATGAAACGCTATTGTATACCATTCCAGAGCCCGTTTTAATCTCCAACCCCCTCCATCGACTGCCGAATGACGGACAAGAGGGAGTCCCGGATCCACCCGGGAGTGATCTCTTCCATCTCCCGCACCTGGAGCGCACAACCCATCCGCTCGACGCGGTTGCGGAACAACCGGAGCGTGTTCTCTCCCAGCCCGAAATCCGTGAAGGCCTTTCCCGTCAAGGCCAGGAGGACCCTGGTGGAGGTCCCCCGCGTGAACTCCGAAACGGCCATCAGGTTCTCCAGCGAGCCGGTCAGGCCGTCCTTCAGGAACACCGCGATCCCGATGGGGGAAGGCGCGAGGCTGTACCACAAAGGGGATATGGACCGCATGAACGGGAAGGCGTTGAGCAGGATCGAGCAGCCATCCGACAGGCGCAGACGCCCGAAAGTCCCCACCGGCACCCCTTCCTTGCCCCGCAGGGAGAAGAAGACCCGGTCGACCTCGAAATCCCGGAACTTCCCGAGGGCCTGCACGAGCTCCTCGAGCATCGCCGGGTCCGGGACGAAGAGGACGATCCGGAAGGTCCCGTCCTCGCCCATCGCCGCGTTCTCCACCAGCTTCGCTCCGATCCCGGCGAGGTCTTCGGGAGGCAGGAACTCGCACTTCGACGGGGCCGAGTCGAAGGAGCCGATCGCCAGGATCCCGCGCTCCTTCAGCGACAGGAGCGCCTTGTATACCACCAGGTCGGGGAAATGGCAGTTGTTGACGATCTCGTCGACGCAGTTGCAGAACCCCGCCAGCATCAGCACCTCGCGGACCGCCCCCTCAGCCGCCGTGATCCCCTTCGCGTCGCCGACGACCGCCACGGCGTCTCTCGGCGAGGGGAGGGCGTCGCCGATCCGGTGCAGCTCGTCTTCGTGGCGCAGTCCCTCCAGGATCGTCTGCTGGTTGGGGGTGAAGATCGTTCGCCGGACGCCGACCTTTCCCGGGACGAAACGGAACTTCCCCTCCTTCAGGGGGATCATCCGGAAGAGCGCCTTTTCACCGACGAGGTTCTGCGTCGAGGCGGAGACGATATCCCCCCGTTCGATGTAGATCGACCCGTTGACGTGCTCCCCTTCCACCTGGAGGATCCCGCTCTTCCGGTTCATCGACAGCATCTGCCAGAGGTCGGGGATGGAGAACTGGCTTAAGCTCCCGCTGATCTCCGAATCGCCCGCGACGGCCTCGGAGATGTGGTCCTGGTAGAGGATGCGCTGGATGCGCTGGAGAACCTCCTCCTCCTGGAACGGCCTGCGGATGAACTGGTCCACGCCCGGCCGGAACCCCGTGATGCTGCGCTCCTGGTCGCTTAAGAAGATGATGGGCATCTCCTTCGTGTTCGGGTTGCTGCGGAGGATCTGCACCAGGCGCTCCGGCCCCAGGATCGGCACCGCCAGGTCGAGAAGGAGGACGTCCGGTTTCCGCAGCAGGGTCTCGGCCAGGGCCCTGCTGCCGTCGGGCACTTCGATGACCTCCAGCCCCTTTTCCCTCAGGAAAAGGGCCAGCGCCTGCCGGTGCTTGTCGACGGGGTCCCCGACGATGACCCGCTTCTCCGCGATCGCCATCAGAAAGTCCTCTGCAGGAGGTACATCTCCTGGAACTTCTCGATCATCGACTCGACGAGCCACTCGTCGGAGGAGTTGAACCCTTCCACGTCCGCCCCCCGGTCGTGGGCGAAGAGGCAGTACGCCCCGTTCCCCTTGAGGTAGAGGATCACCTCGCGGTCCTTCAGAAGGTCGTCCTCCGCGGAAACGTACAGCATGTTCCTGGAGTCGAACCGCGTCGTCCCCCCCTGCCCCAGGATGAAGATGTTCCGGTTCGTCGAGGAATCCGACCGGTAGGAGAGGAAGACCTGCTTGTAGATCTCGGGCGTCGGCCCGGCGACGATGGCCAGGCCGCGGTCCTTCCCGTCGGTTGCGGCATCCTGGGCCACCGACTCGAGGATCCGCAGGTAGTTCTCGCGCGGGATGCTGAAATACCCGTTGCGTCCGAGGTCGCGCCGAACCCGCTGGAAGTAGGAGACGTCCTCGCCCTTCCGGAGCAGCTCGTAATGGTCGGGCTTCCCGACGAGGATCTCGAAGGCGTCCCAGAAGGTGCGTTCCGAGAGGCGAAGGCGGTTCAGCGGGCTTTTCTGCTGGCGCGCGTGCCGCTCCTCCGCCACGCGCAGGAGCTCCTGGAAATCTCTGCCGTCCCTGGGGAACGTCGCGGACATGAAGAACGGCTGGATCGTGAACTCCGTGCCGAGGAACTGGAACCGGCTCTTCTCCCGGATCGCCTTCTTCTGCCGGCGTATGGCGAGCATCGCCCCGTAGGCGTCGGTCTCCGGCAGCACGATGCAGAAGCGGTTCGCGTCCTGCCGCGCGAGGAGGTCGGAATCTCTCAACGCCTTGCGCATGTTCTCTATGACCGATACGAGGGCGCCCGACACGACGTTCTCCCGCGTCTGCTCCATCAGGAAGGACCAGTTCTCGAACTGGAGGAACAGGAGGGAAAGCGGCC
>DCUH01000132.1 GCA_002327765.1 bacterium UBA2219
CGCAGCCGCGAGCAAGACGGGGTATACCCTCTCCTCGGCGGGGATCCAGGCGATCTGGGACGCCCTTTCCTCCGCGCTGACGACGGCCGGCAGCATCGGGAAGCGCCTCGTGGACTACCTCACCGGGGATATCTTCGGCCGCCTGGGGGCTCCGGCGGGGGCGTCCGTGAGCGCAGACATCGCCGCAGTGAAGTCCGACACGGCGGCGGTCCTGGTCGATACCGGCACCTCCGGCGTGATCGTGGCGACGAACAACGACAAGAGCGGGTACTCCCTCGCTTCGGCGCCGCCTACGGCGGCCGCCATCGCGGACGCCGTTTGGGACGAGGCCTCCGCGGGGCACACCGACGCCGGCAAGGCGGGGGCGCAGCTGTGGACCGACATCGACGCCATCCTGGCAGACACCGACGTCATCGGCGCGGCGGGGGCAGGGCTGTCGGCCGTCCCGTGGAACGCGGCGTGGGACGCCGAGGTGCAGTCGGAGTGCACGGACGCCCTGAACGCCTACGATCCTCCAACGAAGGCGGAGCTGGATTCGGGACTCGACGCCCTGCCGGCGGCCGCGGAGATCAAGACGGCTATCGAAGCGGCGGGGAGCCATCTCGCCCTGATCCTCGAGGACACGGGGACGACCATCCCCGCGGCGATCGATGATGTTCCTACCGCGGCCGAGATCAAGACGGCCCTGGAGGCGGGCGGCGGGCACCTGGCACTGGTGAAGGCCAAGACCGACAACCTTCCGGCTGCCCCTGCGGCGGTCGGATCTCAGATGGACCTCGTAAACGCCCCTAACGCGACGGCGGTTGCAGCGATCCAGAGCGGTCTCGCCGTCGACTCCACCGTGGCTAAAGACGCGACAGTGATGAAGGCGGCTTCCTACACCGCGCCCGATAACGCGGGGATCGCCGCGCTGCCGCTACTTTCCGAGATCGAGGCCTCCGCCGTCCTGGCGAAAGAAGCTTCGGTGGCGACCGTCGACGGGATCGTCGACGCGATCAAGGCGAAGACGGACAACCTGCCCGCCTCCCCGGCGGCGGCGGGGGATTCCATGGCGCTGACCTCCGCCGCGGTCGATGCGATCCTCGACGAGGCCTTCGAGGGGACCACGACCTTCCGGCAGGCGCTCCGGGCGCTCATGTCGGTCCTCGCCGGGAAAAGCGGCGGCGGCGGGACGGATACGCTCACCTTCCAGGACCTCGGGGACAGCAAGGCGAGGATCACGGCGACGGTGGATGAGAACGGCAACCGGACCACCGTGGTCCTGGATCTGACCTGATGCCCGCCGGCTATTGGCATACAGCGGCGTTCCCGGCCGGGTACTGGACTGTCGGCTACTGGCAGGCCTACGGCACCGGAGTCCCCGAGACGGTTTCCAGCGTGTTTTTGCCGACGTTCCGCAGAAGGAGGCGCTGACCATGATCCGTTGGAAAATTCTCGCTGTAATGATGATCCTGGTGTTTTCGGCGGCCGTCGCTGGCGCCCGGCTTTGGTACACCGAGGATTTTTCCCTGGGCACCAGCACCTCTGTGACCTCGTCCGGGCTGCCGCTGAGCTCGTTCAATGCCTCCAGGCTGCCGCTGACCACCGGGAGCAACGTCGAGGCGGAGATCGTCTCCTTGCGCGCCCAGGTCGTCGCGCTGCAGGCGGCTGTAGCGACGAAGGCCCCACTGGACTCCCCGACCTTCACCGGGCCGGTGATCCTGCCGGCGACCACCACCATCGGCACCGTCAGTGCGACAGAGATCGCCTACCTGGACGGGGCCAGTTCCGGGCTGCAGACGCAGCTGAACGCGAAGGCGGCCAACGAAAACGCGGTGATCACCGGGTCCCTCACGGTCACGGGGGAAGTCAACGCGCCGCAGTTCAACGGGTCGGAGTCCGGGGATCACTACGCGCACCTGGGGAACGACAACGACATCACCATCCCGTCGGCCGACAACGCGGGGCTGATCTGGTACAACCGGACGCTCGCGAAGTGGCGGGTCACCAACGACAACGCCGGGACGGTCGCCGACCTGACGGTGGCCCCGTAGATGGGGCGCACTGCCAATCCGAAAATATCGATCACCCGGGAGGAAAAGCGTCTCCTGGTGCAGTCCGGTATTTCCGAAAACGCCGCCCGGGGCTGGTTCTTCCGGACCTCCGGGCCTTTCCCTTCGGTGTATCCGCATATCGAGGAAGTGATCGGACGCCCGATAGAGATCTCGGATGAAGAAGCGGAGCCGACACGGAAGGTCGAGAAGGGGCCTCCCCCTCCCGGAGGGTTCTGTTGGATGGGGTTCGAGGTATGGGAGGTGTACGGGATCACCCGGGAGCGGACCTGCGAGCTGTGCGAGCAGGCGAAGCGGCAGAAACCCGAATGCCTGAGGGCGTCTTTGGAGGCGGTGGCATGAAAAAGATAGCGGCTTTCGCGGTCCTGCTCCTGGCGGTTCCGCTGCTCGCCCTGGCCGATCAGGTGTTCTGGACGCCGGCCACGACGATGACCTCCGGCTATACGTTCACGTCGGCCGAGATGGCGACGATGAAATACTACGTCCGGATCGACAAGCCCAACCCGCGGGACTCCGTGGGGTCCACAGGCTGGAATCAGACCGGCACCTGGTACTACGTGGGGGAGACGGTGGGAGTCTCCTCCTGGCCGTCGAACAACAACCTGTCGGCGCTGTTTGTCTCCTACGGGTTCGCGGGGCAGGCGGTCCGGATCACCGTCTCGCAGGCGTTCAACGACAACGGCGTGGAGCGGGATTCCCAGCTGTCCAACGTGTGGACCTGGACTTCCGACGGCACGCCGCCGTTCGTGTCCAACTTCTCCCCGGCCAACGGGGCGACTGGTGTGCCGGACAACACGACTTCGTTCTCCTTCCAGTACGGCGATTCCGGCACCTATTCGACGGGGGCGAACCTCTCGGCGCTGTCGGTCTCCTGCCCGGGGTACGCCCCCGCGGCGAAGACCTGCGCGTCGGGGGGTGCGGTCGGTGCGGCCCCGCTGACCTGCTCCGGGACGCCGGCGCTCTACACGATCACCTTCCCGGGGCTTTCGCTTGCCGCCGACAACGTGGTCTCCTGCGTGATCACCGGGGCGGACCTTGAGGACCCCGCGAACACGCTTTCAGCGACGTACTCCTTCACCGTGTCCCCCGACAACACCGTGGCCCTGTCGATCGACACGACGACTCTTCCGGACGCCCGCGTGGGCGTTTCATATACTGCGCCGATCGTAGTCTCCGGCGGGCAGCCGCCCTATGTGTGCGACAACACGGTCGGGGCGCTGCCCCCCGGGATACCGCTGGCCTCGGCCTGCGCGGGGTTCGGCCCCGGGGTGCCGACGGAGGCGGGGACGTACAACATCACACTGGAGGCGACCGACGCCCAGAGCGCCACGGACAACCAGGCGCTTTCTTTGACGGTACTTCCGGCGGCTCCCGGAGGGCAGTTCACGCTGACGGTGCCGGCCGACAACGACACCTACATCAACCAGGGCTCCCCGGA
The DNA here is from genome assembly GCA_002327765.1 of bacterium UBA2219. Taxonomy (GTDB): domain Bacteria; phylum Desulfobacterota; class Deferrimicrobia; order Deferrimicrobiales; family Deferrimicrobiaceae; genus UBA2219. Next base: position 3,490 of record DCUH01000132.1, read on the forward strand.
AGTGAACTACTCGACGCTGGAATTCCTGAATTCATATGTCTGGCCGGAGCGAGTGGAGGCTAATACCATCCTGGACAAGGGGAAGACCTCCGGGCTGCCAGACAACGCCTCCATCGTGCGGTCGGTGTACCGGGTGTACCTGACCGACTATGACGGCGCCGGCATCGACAACATGGTCCTCTACGTACGTCCGGTAACGGGGACGGTGAACCTGGACAACGTGACCTGGTCGAATTTCTCCGGGTACACGGGTGCCTCGGTGTCGTCGACGACCGTACGGCTGACGGAGGGCTGGATGGAGTTCGACGTCACGGCGATCGCCAGGACGGCGTACGCCGCCGGGAAGGCGGACTACCTGGTGTCGATCGGCTCTGGGACACTGGGGGCCCGGGACCAGAACCGGATCTTCGCGTCGAGCGAGAACGCAGACCCCGCGAAGCGCCCGCACACGGTCCACACGTACATGCTGCTGACGTCGGAGGGGGGGGATTCCGTGCCGGCCAAGGGGAAGTTCCGGATGGGACCGGGCTCCAACCCGAAGCATTTCTCCTGCGTCGAGTCGCCGGAGCCGCTGCAGTACAGCTCGGCGGTGTGGAAGATCAAGAAGTACGGAACCCGCCCGGAAATCTGGCTGGAGGTCGAGTGACATGGCTGGCGGATACGGAACCGATGCGCTGGAAATGGTGGCGGTGGCCACCGCGGCGGTCACTGCGAGCTCCCCGGTGGAGATCTGCAATATCGCCCTTCTTATGATCGGGGCGGAGGCGATCACCGACCTGGGCGATTCTACCGACCGGGCGAGGGTCTGCAACGCCATGTGGCAGACCGTTCTCGAGGACGAAATCACTCTGCATCGCTGGAAATGCTGCCGCAAGCGCGCGGAACTCGCTCTGGAAGCCGACGCCCCAGCGTTTGGCTGGTCGTATCAGTTCGCGCTGCCGACCGACTGCCTGCGGGTCCTCGATATGTACCCGGCGACGACCGAGCACGAGATCGAAGACGGAAAGCTGCTGACCGACAACTCCTCGGCGAAGATCGTCTATCTCTACCGGAACGAGACGGTGGCGAAGTATTCCTCCGGCCTGAAATCCACCCTGGCCGCCCGCATGGCGGCGCACATCGCCATGCCGCTGACGAAGAAGAAGGCCGTGGTCGACGCCGCATGGGCGGCCTACTGGAGCGTCGTGTCTCAGGCGATCGCCGCGGACGGGCAGCAGGGCACCCCGGAGGTCCTCGAAGATCGCACTCTTGTGGATGCGAGGCTTTAGATGCCCCTTCATCCCTTCCAGTCCTCCTTCAACGGCGGGGAGATGTCCCCGTACGTCCACGGCCGGTTCGACCTGTCGAAGTTCCGCAACGGCTGCAGGACGATGAAGAACTTCATCGCGGACTTCAGGGGCCCCGCCTACCGGCGCGGTGGCATGCGGTACGTTGCCAGCGCCAAGAGCCACACGACCCGGGCGCGCCTGGTGCCGTTCGAGTTCGGGGTGCAGCAGGCCTACGTCCTCGAGTTCGGCAACCTCTACGTCCGGTTCTTCGCCAACGGGGTTCCGGTGACTTCCGGGGGGAGTACAGTCGAAGTCGTCACGCCCTACACGGAGGCGCAGCTGCGGTCCCTGCGGTTCACCCAGTCCGCGGACGTCCTCTACATCTTCCACGCGGACCATGTTCCAAGGAAGCTGCAGCGGCTTGCATCCGACGGATCGAGCTGGCAGTTGACGACGATCGCGTTCCTGCCCCCTCCCACGTACGAGCCCGACATGGACGTATCCGGAGGAACGATCACCATCGGCCTGGCGGCGATAACAGGGAACGGAGTGGAGGTTCGCTCCTCCGCGGACGTCTTCTACGATGCGGACGTGGGAAGGCAGATCAAGCGGGTCGCCGGACTGGCGTCGATCACGACGTACACCGACCGGAAGAAGGTTCTCGTCGACGTCCTGGGAGATTTCGCCTCTTCCCTGATCGAGCCCGGGCCGGGGACCCTGCAGACGGACGTCGCCGGCACCACGGTGACCACCTCTCTGTCGCACGGCCTCGCGGTCGGGGACTACATCGTGGTCACGAGCGGAGCCCAATCGGGGGCGATTCGCCGGGTCACCGCCGTAGATCCAGTCGACCTGAAGGTCTGCACGGTGGACGCGACGTTCGGAGCGCAGCAGGCGGCCGGAACGACATGGAACAAGTCGACGGCGATCGCCGCTGGGGAGTGGTTCCTGCTGGGGTCCCCGAACGTCGACTGCACCCCGAGCGCGAAGTCCCCCGTCAACTCCATCGTCACCCTGACGCTGACCTCCAACGGGTGGCGCACGGGGGCCTCACCGAACGGAGACGTCGGGAAATATGTGCGGATGTTCAACGGAGTCGCGAAGATCACGGAGGTCACCTCGGCAACGGTGGCGAAGGCGCGGCTCCTTGTGGCCCTGGACGTCGACCCCCTCGTGGCTGCCGCGGGCGGGTCGTGGACTTGCGAGTCGGAGGCCTGGAACGCCACCGACGGCTATCCCCGGGCCGGATGCTTCTTCGAACAGCGGCTGATGGCTGGAGGCACGGCGCGGTTCCCGACGAGCGTATGGGGATCCGCCAGCGCGGATTACGAGACCTTCGGCGTAGGGGCGAACGATTCGGACGCCCTGGAGTACAAGCTCTCCGCCAACCAGGTCAACGACCTGATGTGGATGCTTCCGACGAAGGTCCTGCTGTTGGGGACCGCCGGAAGCGAGTTCCGGATCACGGGCGGAAGCGACAGCCCGCTGACCCCTGGCAACGTCGACGCGAAGAACGAGGACGCGTGCGGGTCGGCCGACGTCTCTCCCGTCCGTGTGCGGTACAAGATCCTGTTCGTGCAGCGCGCGGGCAGGAAAGTCCTCGAGGTCGCCTACAACTTCGACCTGGATACCTTCTTGGCGCAGGACCTCACCGAACTGTCCGACCATCTCACGGCAGGCGGAATCGTCGAGATGGCGTACCAGCAGGAGCCCGGATCGATCCTCTGGTGCGTTCGGTCCGACGGGGTGCTTCTGGGATGCACCTACAACCGGCAGCAGGAGGTTACCGCCTGGCACTGGCACGAAACCGCCGGGGCGGTCGAGAGCATCTGCGTCATCCCGGACCCGGTCAACCTGCGTGACGAGCTGTGGCTGCTGGTGCGCCGGACAATCGACGGAGCCACAAAGCGGTTCATCGAGCGACTGGATCCGGACCGCCCGAATGCGGATTCGTTCGTCCTGTATGACGGTGCGGCGACGGCCTGTGTCGGCGGCCTGTCGCATCTTGAAGGGGAAGCGGTAGACGTTGTCGCGGATGGCTTTGTAATCCCCGACGAGGCGGTCTCCGGCGGGGGGGTCCTGCTCCCCGCGGAGGCCTCGGAGGTGGTGGTTGGGCTTCACTACGAATCGGAGCTGGTGCCCAACCGGCCGGAGTTCGTCTCTGAGAACGTCTCTACGATCGGCAAGGCGAAGCAGTGGACGGAGGTGTTCCTGCGGCTGTACGAGACCTACGGGCTGTCGGTCAACGGCGACGAGCTGCCGTTCCGGTCCGGATCCGACCCGCTGGGGACGGCGATCGCGCCCTACACCGGGGACTATAAGGTGTCGAACCTGGGCATAGACGACGCCGCGGATATCATCGTGGTGCAGGACAAACCGCTGCCGGCGACGATCCTGTGTCTCGGCGGAACTCTGGACGTGGGGGACTAAATATGTGGCCTTACCTGCTGGCGGGCGGAGCCACGCTCTTGAGCATGAACGCGAACCGTAAAGCCGCCGGAGCCGAGATCGATGCCGGATCGGCCGACCTGTCGAGCGCCCTGCTGTCCGGGCATTTCCGGGAGAAGGGTATCCGGGAGAAGCGGGACCGCGTGCTGGGCGCGATGCGAGCTCGAGCGGCGGCTTCCGGGGTCGAAATGGCCGGATCCCCGCTCGAGGTCCTGCTGAGTTCCGCCGCCCAGGCGGAGCGGGACCTGGTCATCTCGCGGCACATCACGGAGCGCAACGCCGACGCCGCCCGGGCGAGGATCTCCAGCGGAGTGGCGGCGAAGAAGCAGGCGGGAGCTGCCGGGCTGCTGCGGCTCGGGGCGCTGGGGTTTGCCGCGGGGAAGGACTTCAAGGCCGGATACCAGCCGCCAGGAGGGCCTGACGACTGGATGAAAGAATACGGGTGGGACTGACCTATGGACATCGGCAAATACGTCTCTTCGCTTGATGCCCCCGCGGCTTCCGGAATCCCGCGTGCCACGCCCGAGGAATACGGAGGGGCGTCCGCTGCGGGAATGGGCGTCCTGGCGAAGGAAGCGCTCGAGTACGACCAGGCCTTCACCGCCCAGGCGGACGACGTGCAGCGGGCGCAGGATGTCTCCCGGCTGTCGATGGACGTACACAAAGCGGTCGCCGACCTGGACAACGCCCTCGAGGAGAGGCCCGACTGGAAGACGCACGAGGCCAACTGGACGAAGGGATTTTCGAAGATCCGGGAGCAGGCGCTTTCCGGGATCAACGATCCGATCGTGAAAAGGGGCGCCCTGCAGCAGCTCGGATCCATCGAGGCCTCCGGCTACGTCCGGGCGAAGGCTCGCAAGCGCCAGCTGTTCGTGGATTCCTCGAAGGCCGGGCTGGAGAACACCCTGCAGGACGCCATGGAAGGCGCGGCGCAGGTAAAGGATCCGGCGGCGTTGATCGCCCTGGGCGTCGGCGCGATCCGGTCTTCCGTCGTCGGGGGCGTGATCAGCGCGGAGGAGGGGGCGAAGACCGAGAATGACTTTATCGAAGGCGTTCAGGTGGGGTTCGCAAAGCGCGACATCCTGGCGGACCCGATGGTCTACTTCGCGAAGCGGAAGACGGGGGAGTATTCCCAGGTTGGCATCGGCAAGATCGACCTGCTGGATCAGCAGGCCATTCGCCAGATCGAGCATAACAACCGGATGGCGGAGCAGCAGGTGAAGAAGGCGCAGGAGAAGCGCTCCGCGGAGGTCCTCGCGGGGGTCGAAGCGGGAGCGGTCGACGACGCTGCTCTGGACGACGCCTTCCTGGGTCCAACGCGGGACCCGAACTTCACCCCGGAGATCACCCCGGACGCCTACAAGGAGGGGAAGGTCAAGCTGGCCGCCCGCCGGCGGGAGGGGGGGTTCCGGAACCCCGGTATGACGAATTCCTACAAGATCGAGCTGTCCCTGAATCCCCACCGGTATTCCGACCAGGCGATCGTGGGGCTGTCCGCGAAGGGGCTCCATCCGGGAGACGTGCTCGACCTGCTGGAGTACAAGCGGGGGAGGATCGACGACCTGCAGAAGATGCCCCCGGGGGCGTCCTCGGGGATGGATATGATTCGGACGGCGGTCCCCCGTGGGTTCATGAACACGATGACGGATAAAACCCGGGCGCAGCTGATCGCCGACGAGCAGGAGTACATCCGGCGGGTGAAGAAGGACCCGGGCCGGTGGTTCGAGATCGCCTCCGACATCTCCAACCGCTGGAAGACGGTGAAAAACCCCATGGGCACGGGCGCGGAAGACCTCAAAAAAGCCCTGGAAGAGGCGGGTAAATGAGCGACGACCTGGGCGCGCGGTACATCGAACGCTGGAAGAACGAATACACCCCGGCCGTCAACGGGGAAGAGCCCCGCATGATCACGGCGCAGGACCGCCTGGCAGCCGCGTTCAACTCCCGGGAGCAGGCGAAGCCCTCCGCCGCCGTGGACGTCCGCGGCGTAGCCGGCGCCAAGCCCGCGGGGAACATCGCCGGCGAGGGGGGAAACACCGATAACCTCATCGACATCGCCAAGGGGGCCGCCCGGACGGCGGTCGAGCTGTTCGGCTTCCCCGGGCGGGCGATGGCGGAGCTGGGAGCGTCCGGCGCCGGGAGCAGGATGATCATGGGGGCGTCGCAGCAGGCCCCTCCGGGGTACGGAGTGGGCGACGACCTGGTCATGGGCGCGGACATCGGCCCCCTGGACGCGAGCCCGGAGCATCAGGCGAAGATCCAGCAGGTGATCGACAACGCCTTCGAGGAAGCGAAGACGTTCATCGCCGGAGCGCCCACGGAGGGGTCGGAGGCCACGGAGCAGGTCCTCGGGTTCCCGTTTCAGGTGCTGTCGTATCCCGCACAGAAGGTCGGGGAGTACGTTCTCGAGCTCACCGGCGACCCGTTCATCGGCAAGGCCGCGGAGCTGGCCACCCTGACCGGCACGTTCAAGGCCGCGCACGCCGCCGGGAAGATCAAGGCGGAGGACCTGGGCAAGCTGAAAGAGATGATCCCCAGCAAGCTCCTCGAGGAGCGGGGATCGCTCGACCTGACGCCGAAGAAGGGGCGGGAGGTCAAGCCCGCCGACTGGGATGCCTTCGAGAAGTCGCTGCGCGCGCCGATCGAGGGGAAGCCCGGGCGGCTGAACTACGACCGCATGGCGATCCCGGACTCGGTCAAGGAAGTCATGGCCGGGGTCGACCAACTCTACGGGAAGCGGATCGAAGAGACGATCGGCGAGCCGCGCACGCTGGCGAAGGTATACGAGGAGGCCAAGGCCTCTCCGATGACCATCCCTGAGCTGCTCCGGCATCCGGACAACGTCCCGATGACGGATCTGGACATCACCCGGGCCCGGCTGCTGCACGGCGCCGTGGCCTCCTACACGCGGGAGATGGCTGAGAAGGTGAAGGCCGGCGACGTGGAGGCCTCCGGCATGCTCGACGCGGCGCTGGCGCTGACCGCCCGGATCCAGGAGAAGAAGGAGGCGACCACCGCGGCGATCGCCCGCGGGCTGGGGGCGCATCGGATCATGACCGAAGTCGGCGATTACCAGGCGGCCGGAATGGCGAAGTACGCGGAGAACCTCGCCCGGCTGAAAGCGAAGGGGATCGACGGGAAGACGGTGGCCGACGCGATCCTAAACATGGAGACGCCCGAGCAGCTGGCGACCTTCGCGAAAGGCCTGCAGCGGGCCACCACCCCGCAGATGTTCCTCGAGGTCTGGATCAACGGGCTCCTTTCCGGGCCGCAGACGCACGCGGCGAACATGACCGGCAACCTGGCGACGATGGCCCTGCTCGTGGAGGAGCGCCAGATGGCGGCCGCGCTGCCGTCCTGGGGGAAGGAACCCGGGGTGGCCATGGGCGAGGCTGGTGCCATGGTCCACGGCGCCGTCCTGGGGGTCGTCGACGGCCTGCGCCTGGCAGCGAAAACGATCAAAACGGGCGAGGACCAGTTCGGCTCCGGGAAGGTCGAGGCGCTCCTGACGAAGAACCAGCAGCCCATGCGCAAGGCGATCTCCGCGGAGAACCTCTCGGTGTCCGGCCCCATGGGGACGTATGTGGACTACCTCGGGGACGTGATCCGCCTCCCCGGAACGTTCCTGACCGCCGAGGATGCCTTCTTCAAGAGCATGGCGCAGCGGATGGAGCTGCACGCCCAGGCATACCGCCGCGCGACGACGGAGGGGCTGAAAGGCGAAGCCTTCGGGAAGAAGGTTCAGGAACTTCTCGACGCTCCGAAGGAAGAGATGTACGTATCGGCTGCCGAGTTCGCGGATTACGCCACGTTCACGAAAGCCCTGGGGGAGACCGGACAGGCCGCGCAGCGCTTCATCAATTCCCACCCGATGCTGAAGCTATTCCTCCCCTTCTACCGGACCCCCACGAACATCATGAAGTTCGTCGGCGAACGGACTCCCCTGGGGCTGCTTTCTGAAAGCGTGCGGTCCGATATCGCCCGGGGGGGAGCGACGGGGCAGCTGGCCGTGGCGAAGCTCGTCAACGGCAGCCTCATCATGGGGGCGTCTGCCGTGCTGGCTCAGGGGGGTTACATCACCGGCTCCGGGCCGAAGAACCGCGCGCAGAGGGACCTGTGGCTGTCTGCCGGCTGGCAGCCCTACTCGTTGAACATCGGCGGCAAGTATTACGACATGTCCCGGCTCGAGCCTGTCGGGACGCTCATGGGGATTGCAGCGGACATCGCGCTGATCAACGAGTTCAACCAGGGTGAGGTAGACGAGAAGGACATCGAGGACCTGGCGGTAGCTTCCGCCCTGGCGGGGTATCAGGTCTTCTCCATGAAATCGTACCTCTCCGGAGTGGGCGGATGGATGGAGGCGATCAACGACCCGGACCGACACGGCAGCCGCGTCATAAACCAGCTGGCCGGGTCCGTCATCCCGTCGGCCGTCTCCCAGCCGACACATGCGTACGTCGACCCCCACATCCGGGAGGTCCGAGGGGCGGTCGACGCGGTCATGGCCCGGATCCCTGGGCTCTCCGACAATCTTGAGCCGAGGCTGGACCTGTTCGGTCGCCCCCGACTTCGCCCTGGGCGCCTGGGCCCCGACGTCGCTTCCCCAGTGCGGGTTTCGGAGGCGAAGAAGGATCCCGTTTTGGAAGAGATGAACCGCCTCGGGATGGCGATCGGAATGCCCTCCCGGTTTGTGATGGGGAGGCGCCCGGGCGGGACGGGCATGTTCGGCGTCGGCGAAAAGGATTCCCCGTGGCACGGCGTGGAGCTCAAGCCCAAAGAGTATGGCATCTACGTGAAGCTGGCAGGCAACGCCTACAAGGAGGACACCGAGTTCGGCCGGGTGGGCGCGTACGACTTCCTCAAAGCCGCGATGAAATCCGAGGAGTACAAGGCGCTGCCGGAGGACCCCTCGGCTCCGATCGGGACGAAGCAGGCCTACGTCAAGAAGGTGATCTACCAGTACCGCATGGCCGCCCAGGAGTGGATGGCCGAGAACAGCGAGCGGCTGTCGAAGGTTCGGGCGGTCAAGGAAATGCAGAAGATGCAGTTCGGGGAGACAGGGAAGAGGGGGGCCGGCCAGCCGGTCTCGGAGGACCTCCTGAAAGGCCTGAACATCGGGCAGTAAAAGGAACCGATTCGATCGACAGAGGCCCGCCTTCGAGCGGGCTTTTTCATTTCCAGGAGGCCACTATGACGATTTCCAGCACGGAGGTCCGGAAGGAATACACCGGCAACGCGTCGACGACCACGTTCCCGTTCTACGGCACGGTCTACGCGGTCACCGACATCGTCGTCCATGTGGCCGGGTCCCTGCAGACGCAGGGGGTGCACTACGACGTCGTCGGAACACTTCCCGGGCCGGTGAACGTCGTCTTCAGGACGGCCTACACCCCCGCCCTGGACGCCTCCGTGATCATCGAGTGCAACATCCCGGAGACGCAACTGACCGACCTTCCCGCCGCCGGACGGTACACGGAAGCGAACGTCGAGCAGATGGCCGACAAGGCCACGCGGCTGATCCACCAGATCAAGGGCCGTTCTGTAATGCTCCCGCTGGGATCGCCGGTGGCTGGTCCGCTGGAGCTGCCGCAGCTGCTGCCGTCGAAGTTCATCCGGGTAAACGCCGCCGGCACGGGCCTTGAACTGGTGACCGCTTCGGAGGCCGACCTGGTCGGCATCCTCGACGATACGATCCCCAGCTGCGCGCAAGCCGCACTTCCTCCCGCAGGCACTTCGGGGCGGCTGCGGAAGTTGACGGACGCCGAGAGGGGGATCTTTGTCGACA
>DCUH01000140.1:0-1109 GCA_002327765.1 bacterium UBA2219
GCTACAAGCCGGCCGGCTGGAACCCTCCTGCCGCGACCACCGCGGCCGGGGCGGTCGCCAAGACCGACTGGGCCCCGAACGAGATGCTCGGGAACCCCCAGTTCTACTTCCTGTGGGTCATCTACCTGATCGGCGCGGCCGCGGGGCTGATGATCATCGGGCAAGCGGTGCCGATCGGCGTGGAAGTTGCCCGCCTCGACAAGGCGGTCGCGGCGGGGGGCCTCGGGACGATGGCGCTGTTCAACGGCCTCGGCCGCCTGGTCCACGGCTCGATCTCCGACAAGATCGGCCGGAAGAACACGGTCATGCTGATGTTCGCGGAGTATCTCGTCGCGTTCCTCCTCCTGCTCCCGAACGCGGATTCCTTCACCAAGTGGCTCGTCGGGATCTGCATCGTGGGGTTCGCCTTCGGCGGCTTCCTGGCGCTCCTGCCGTCGCTGACTGCCGACTACTTCGGCACGAAGTCGCTGGGGACGAACTACGGCTACATGTTCACGGCGTACGGCATCGCCGGGATCAGCGGCCCCTTCATGATCGACGCGATCCGGGCGTCGGCGGGCGCGTTCACCAATGCGATGTACTTCATCTCCGTGGCGTGCGTCGCCGGGATCGGCCTGGTCCTGCTCACCAGGAAACCGGCCCCCAAGGGAGAATTGAGTCCCAGCGTTCAAGCGGTGTAACCTCCCTTGTTCGGAAGGAAAAGGCCCCCACCTCCCCGGGGGCCTTTCCCTTTTCCGCGGACCGCCCCGCTCCCCCCTCCCCCGGCTCCTAGCGCTTTCTGGAAATCGTTGTCGATATTCATTGACAAAATGTAGCCGCGGGGATACCAATTGCGTGCACGCAGGAGCCGTTTCCACTCGGGGGAAGCATGGGGCAGTCGAAAAACATTCATAACGATGTCGCCGGGTTGCTGCGCACCCCGGAAGAGACGGCGGCGTACATCGAGGCCTTTTTCCGCGAAGCCGACACCGACGGCGCGCGGATCGCGAAGGCGCTCGGCGACATCGCCCGCGCCAAGGGGATGACGCAGGTCGCGCGTGCCGCCGGCCTGTCCCGCGAAAGCCTGTACAAAACGCTGTCCGGCGAGCGGACGCCCGGCTTCGACACCG
>DCUH01000140.1:1140-2828 GCA_002327765.1 bacterium UBA2219
GCGTCTTCCGTATCCGGCCGGCAACACTTCGAAGACGCCCGGAACGACAGCGGATTCCTTCTGCGCGCCCTGATCCGGACGATACCGGACCTCGTCTGGGCGAAGGACCTCGAGGGGAGATACATCTTCTGCAACGAACGGTTCGAAAGCCTCTACGGCGTCAAGGAACAGGATCTCCTGGGGAAATCGATCGACGATTTCCTGAGCCGTGAAAAGGCGGAGAGTTTCCGGAAGGCCGACCTCCAGGTGATCTCCGGAAAGAAACCCGTCAAGGTCGAAGAGGAAGTCCTTTTCGCGGACGGGCACCGCGAGATCCTGGAAACGGTGAAGACCCCCATCCTGCGGGCCGACGGCCGGCTGGCCGGCATCCTCGGCATCGGGCGCGACATTACGAAACGCAAGCAGCTGGAAAACGAGCACCGGGCGAACCTGTACCTCTTCGAGAACATGGACAAGGTCAACCGGATCTTCCAGGGCGGCGGCGACATGGAGCAGGCGCTGAGCGGCGTACTGGACGCCGTCCTGTCCATCTTCGGCTGCGACCGGGCGGTCCTCGTGTATCCCTGCGACCCGGATGCCCCCTCGTGGACCATCCGGATGGAGCGCACCTCCCGGGAAGCCCCGGCACCTTACCCCCCGGGGACATCGCTGCCGACGAACCCGTCCGCGAGAAAAATGTTCCGGGAGCTCCTGAAGACGGACTACACCCTGACTTTCCTCGCCGACCGGGAGTTCCCCGGGGACGAGCATCTGAAAGAAGTGGGAATCCGGTCCATGCTCGCCAGGGCCCTCTATCCGAAGGTCGGGAAACCGTGGGTGTTCGGCATCCATCAGTGCACGCACGCCAGGGAATGGACCGAGGCGGAGCGGGTCCTTTTCCGGGAGATCAGCCGGCGGCTGGCCGAGGGCCTGACCTCCCTTCTGATGCACCACGACCTGAAGCGGAGCCGGGAGCTGCTCGACAAGGTCATCGAAAACATCCCGATCCCGCTGTTCGTCAAGGACGCCGAAGAACGCCGGTATCTCCGATGGAACAAGGCGAACGAGGAAATGACGGGGATTCCGCGCGAAGAGATTTTGGGCCGAAGGGTCCACGATTTCTTCACGCGGGACGAAGCGGATTCCCTCACGGCCCTGGATGACGAGGCGCTCCGTACGAACCGGCCCGCCGAGCTCCCGGAGCAGAGGATCGGGACCCGTGTCAAGGGAGAGCGGATCATCCGCACGAAAAGGATCCCGATCCAGGACGAGACCGGAAGGCCGATCCATCTGCTCGGCATCGCGGAGGACGTCACGGAGCGGAAGGCCGCGGAGACCGAGAGGCGGCTTCACCTCGGATTCCTGGAAAGCATGGACCGGATCAACCGCGCCATGCAGAAGGCCGGCGACATCGAGGGAATGATGCAGGACGGCNNGTACCCGTGCGACCCGGAGGCGCCCTCCTGGCACGTCCCGATGAAACGCACCGACCCGAGGTACCCGGGATTGCCGACGGGCGGGGACCCGTACCCGGCGACCCCGCGGATCCGGAACCTGTTCCGGGACCTCCTGTCCACGGACGGGCCGGTGGAGCTGGGCGTGGGAAACGGGATCGACCCGGACGAGGAGCCGTGGAAGACCAACGAGATCAAGTCCCTGCTGGCGATCGCCCTCTATCCCATGACCGGCAAGCCCTGGACGTTCGGCCT
>DCUH01000140.1:2860-2982 GCA_002327765.1 bacterium UBA2219
GCCCGGCGTTTTTCCGACGGGCTGTCCACCCTGCTGATCAACCGGGACCTGAAGCGGAACGAGGAATTCCTCGACAGCGTCATCGAGAACATGCCGAACCTGGTGTTCGTGAAGGAAGCGGA
>DCUH01000140.1:2993-3258 GCA_002327765.1 bacterium UBA2219
CTGGGGAAAACCGATCACGACCTGTTCCCCAAAGACAGAGCGGACGTCTTCATCGACACCGACCGCAAGGTGCTCGCGGAGAACCGCCTGGTCGTCGTCCCGGAGGAGACGATCACGGTCCTCACCGGGGAACAGCGCACCCTGCAGACCAAGAAGATCCCGATCTGCGACGAAACAGGGAAGCGGAGATTCCTCATGGGCATATCGGAGGATGTCTCGGAGCGCCACCGGCTAGAGGAACAGCTCCGCCAGGCCCAGAAGATGG
>DCUH01000004.1 GCA_002327765.1 bacterium UBA2219
GTGTAGATGACGCCGTCGGACTCGCGCGCGATCGTGGAGGCGACGACGTTGCAGATGGAGATGGTGATCGCGCCCTTGGACTTCGCTTCCCGCATCCCGGCCAGCGTGTCCGCCGTCTCGCCCGACTGGGAGATGGTGACGCAGAGCGTCCCCTCCTCGACCACCGGGTCGCGGTACCGGTACTCCGAGCCGAGGTCCACCTCGACCGGGACACGCGCCAGCCCCTCGATCATGAACTTGCCCACCAGCGCCGCGTGCCAGGAGGTGCCGCACGCCACGATCGTCACCTTCCGGATCGCCCGGAGCTGTTCCTCGGAGAGCGGCAGCGTCTCGAAGAACACCTCGCCCGCCTCCGGGAGCATCCGCCCGGCCAGAGTGTCGATGATCGCCCGCGGCTGCTCGTGGATCTCCTTCATCATGAAGTGGCGAAAACCGCCCTTCTCGGCCATCACGGGCGACCAGTCGATCCGCTGCGTCTTCCGCTGCCGGGGGCGGCCGACGAAGTCGGTGACCCGGTACCCTTCCGGGGTGGCGACCACCAGCTCGCCGTCCTCGAGGAACAGGACGCTGCGGGTATGGGAAAGGAACGCCGTAAGGTCGGACGCCAGGAAATACTCGCCCTCGCCGATCCCCACCACCATCGGGCAGTTCAGCCGCACGCCCACCAGCGTCCCCGGCTCCTTGTCGGAAACGGCCAGGAAGGCGTAGGAGCCGCGGATCTCCGCCACCGCATGACGCACGGCCTCCTCGAGCGACATCCCTCCGGTGACGTGCAGGTTGAGCAGGTGCGAGATCACCTCCGTGTCCGTCTCGGAGGAGAACCGGGCCCCCTTCGCGAGGAGCATCTCCTTCAGCGTCCGGTGGTTCTCCACGATCCCGTTGTGGATGACCGCGACGTGCCCCGCCCGGTGCGGGTGGGCGTTCTCGTCGGAGGGGCGCCCGTGGGTCGCCCACCGGGTGTGGCCGATGCCGCAGGTTCCGGATACCGGCTCCCGTGCGATGAGTTCCGTGAGGCGCACGATCTTCCCCTGGGACTTGCGCACCGCGATGTCCCCGCCCATGAGGACCGCGATGCCGGCCGAGTCGTACCCGCGGTATTCCAGCCGGCGGAGCCCGTCCACCAGGATCTCGACGCACGGGCTTGGGCCCGTGTATCCGATGATTCCGCACATCTCAAGCGCCCCCCTTGGTTTTCTTGGGCGAGGGAACGGCAAGCCCGCTCTTGCGGAGCAGACCCGGCTTCTTCCTCGCCACCCACCCTTCCGCGATCTTCAGCTCGGCGCGCGACATCGCCAGCGCGTACGCCGGCACGTTCCGCGTGACCGTCGTCCCGGCCCCGATCAGGGCGCCCTTCCCGACGGAGACCGGTGCGATGAGCATCGTGTCGCTGCCGACGAACACCCCGTCGCCCAGCACGGTCGTGTGCTTTGAGATGCCGTCGTAGTTGCAGGTGATGCTTCCCGCCCCAACGTTGGCGTTTTTCCCCACGACGGCGTCCCCGATGTAGATCAGGTGATTGGCCTTCGTCCCCCTGCCGATGCGGCTTTTTTTCACCTCGACGAAATTGCCGATGCGCGCGTCCTCCCCGATGTCCGAGAGCGGGCGCAAGTGTACGAACGGGCCGACGACGGCGTTTTTCCTCACCCGGGCCTGCGAGATCACGGTGTAGGGCCTGAGCTGCGCCCCGTCCTCCACGACGCTGTCCTGGACGATGCAGCCCGCCTGGACCAGGACCCCCCGGCCGATCCGGCTGGCCCCCGTAAGGAAGACCCCCGGTTCGATGACCGAGTCCTGCCCGACCCGCACTTTCGTCTCGACGTGCGTGCGGTCCGGGTCGACGACGGTCACGCCGGAATCCATCAGGGCGGAAAGCTTCCTCTTCCGGAGAATCCCGGTCGCCCCGGCGAGCTCGGCGCGCGAATTGATCCCGCGCACCTCGTCCGGGTCGCCCGCGACCATAGGGACCACGCATCTCCCCAGGGCGAGCGCTTCGAGCACGAGGTCCGTCAAATAATACTCCCTCTGGGCGTTCACGTCGGTCAGGCGCGGAAGGCCGCTCTCCAGGAAGGCCCGGTCGAAGGCGTACGTCCCGGAGTTCACCTCCCGGATCTTCCGGACGGAGTCGTCCGCGTCCTTCTCCTCCACGATGCGCGCCACGGTCCCGTCGGGGTTGCGGACGATGCGACCGTACCCCGTCGGGTCGTCGAGGACGCCGGTGAGCACCGACGCGACGGCCCCCTTCCGGCGGCGGACGGAGAGGAGCGCCCGGATCGTTTCGGGGCGCAGGAGCGGGGCGTCGCCGCACAGGACGACGACCTCCCGGATCCTCGCGGGCAGCTGCGCGAGGCCGCACCGGGCGGCGTCGCCCGTGCCGAACTGGCTCTCCTGGATCGCCACCCTGCCGCGGAAATCCTCCACGGTCGGAAGCACCTTGTCGCGCCCGAAGCCGAGCACGAAGACCATGTCCCGGATGCCGGCGTCCCTCGCGGCGGCCGCGACGTGCCACACCGCCGGTCGCCCGAGGACGGGGTGCGCCACCTTGGGCAGGGCGGACTTCATGCGCTTGCCTTTCCCTGCGGCCAGTATGATCGCGGAAATTTCCTTCATTGACGCTTCCTTCCCCCCGAATGTTAATATCTATCGGCGGTTTTGCCGATAAGTTTACATGGATTCCCGTGGGGAAGGAAGGGAACGGCGCCATTGGACGACCTGAAGGCCACTCTGGACAAGCTGGACGCGGAGCTCGCCGCGCTGAAAGGGCTGTACGACCTGTTCTTCCAGGGGGGCCGGCGGGGCGAGCCGACCAAGGAGCGCAAGGAGATGGAGGCCAGGATCCTGTCTTTAAGCCGCCGCTCCATAATCAACAGCTCGGACCAGCTCCGGTTCTCAAACATCCAGGGCAGGTACTGGTCGTTCGTCAACCTCTGGGCGAGGATCGTACGGGACCTCGAGGAGGGGCGCCTCCGCAGGGACAAGAGCGGGGCCGTGACGCGCATCGGGACGGAAAGGGGCGCGGGGGCCGTGACGGGGCCGGGGGCCGCACCGGGGCCGGGCCCGGGGGCAGCCGCGGCGAAGCCGGAGGCGTTCGACGCCGGCCACATCGACCGCGTGGCGCAGGAGCTGTTGGAAGCGCGCAGGATCTGCGGGCTGGGAGGCGACCCGGCGGAGCTGGCCGCCCTTCGCGAAACGCTGCAATTCCGCGCGAACGAGATCTCTTCCTCCGCGGGCGGGAAGAAAGTGGAGTTCCGCGTCAGCGTCGAGGAAGGGAAACCGAAGATCAAGGCGACGCTGAGCTAGAAAAGGAAGCGCCCGGCCGCTATTCCTTCGCCGAGATCCGCGTGATCGCCCGCTGCATCGCGGCGGACGCCTTCTCGTACGTCTCGTCTTCGATCGAAAGGTTCTGCTTGAGCGACTCTTCCGCCCGCTCCCTGGCCCGGCGCGCGCGCTCGAGGTCGATCTCCTCCGCCCGCTCCGCCGTGTCGGCCAGCACCACGACCCGCTCCCCCGTCACCTCGGCGAACCCCCCGCCCAGGGCGACCTTGTGCCACTCGGTCCCCTTGCGGTACCGGAGCACCCCGACCTTCACGACGGACAGGAACAGCGTGTGCTCCGGGAGCACGCCGAATTCGCCCTCGTACCCGGGGATGATGACCTCGTCCACGTCCTCGGAGAGGACGAGACGCTCGGGGGTTACCAGTTCGAGCCGGATCGTCGCTGCCATCTTCCTTCCTTCTCTCCCTTACGTCGTGGCGAGAAGCTTCTTGCCCTTCTCGATCGCTTCCTCGATCGTCCCCACCATGTAGAACGCCTGCTCGGGAAGGTCGTCGTGCTTGCCGTCGACGATCTCCTTGAACGAACGGACGGTGTCCTCGAGGCGTACGTACTTGCCGGGGATGCCGGTGAACTGCTCGGCCACGAAGAACGGCTGCGACAGGAACCGCTGGATCTTCCGGGCGCGCGACACGAGGATCTTGTCGTCCTCGGAGAGCTCGTCCATGCCGA
>DCUH01000030.1 GCA_002327765.1 bacterium UBA2219
CGGAGAAGGCCGCCGAGGCCATGATCGTCGTCATGGCCAGCCCCCCCCGGTAATGCCCGAACCACTTGTAGGTGGCGTCGTAGACACTGAAGTTGTACCCGGCGTAATGGACGATCTCCCCNNGGATGAACAGGGGGATCACCGTCAGCCCGTAGTTCGAGAAGATGTTCCACATCTCGGTCCCCGCGATCGAGAACGCCGCCTCGACGGAGGTGACCAGGGCGATCCCCGAGAACCCGACGAGGGCCATCACGAACGCGGCCGGTATGCGCAGGAAGAACAGGGTGGCGAACATCGCCGCGATCCCCAGGACGCCGATGACGGGTTCGCTCAACGCCTTTCCCCCCCCGACCAGATGGATTCGAGGAAATCAAGCAGGATCGTCAGCGCGAGGACGGCGAACCCGAACGCGACCAGGAACACGAACGGGTGGAACGGGATCTTGAGCGTCTCGGACACCTCGCCCGCCCGGATCAGACGCCTGCCGTACGCCGCCGTCTGCCAGGAGACGACCGAGAACAGGAGGAACATGACGACGTGGCTCACCCGGTCCACCGCTTTCTTGAGCCGCGGGGGGTACTTTTCGGAGAGGATGTCCACGACGATGTGGTGCCTGCGCTTCTGGGTGTAGCCGAGGGCCCCGGCGGTGACGATCGCCCCGAGGAAGGAGACGACCTCGTACGCGCCGCCCAGGGGGACCCGGAAGATCCGCAAGGCGACGTTGGCCGTCGCGAGGAGGGTTACCCCCAGCAGCGAGGCGCCCGCCGCGTACATGAGAATCTTCCGGAGCAGCTCCGAAAACCGTTCCAGGCCCATCTCGTGAGGATCCGGCTACTTCCCTTTCTTCTCGTTCTTCTTCTTCAGCGCGAGCGCGTCCGCCACGATCCTGTCGGCGGGCAGCCCGAGGGCAGAAACC
The DNA here is from genome assembly GCA_002327765.1 of bacterium UBA2219. Taxonomy (GTDB): domain Bacteria; phylum Desulfobacterota; class Deferrimicrobia; order Deferrimicrobiales; family Deferrimicrobiaceae; genus UBA2219. Next base: position 917 of record DCUH01000030.1, read on the forward strand.
CGCTTGACGTACTCTTCGGTGATCGGCTTGAGCAGCGTCTTCACGGTCTCGGCATCCTCCGCGGAAAACGCGTGGACCTGGAGGCCGTAGGTCTTCTTCGACCAGGCCAGCGCTTCCTGGACGTGGTTGTCGACGTATTCCCCCGTCCACTCCGCCTGCTCGCGGCGCAGGCCGTCGAGCACCTTCTTCACGTCGGGCGGGAGGGAGTTCCATTTGTCCTTGTTCATCACGACGGCGAACGACACCACCGGCAGGTTGACGACCGTGGCGTGGGAGGTGTAGGCCGCGAACTTGAAGTCCTGGAGGATCTCCATGGAGGAAACGATCCCCTTCACCACACCCTTCTGGATGGCCTCGGGGGTCTCGGACTGGGGCATGGCGATCGGGACGCCCCCGAGCCGCCTGACGATTTCGGCGGAGGTCCCCGCAACGCGCAGCTCCAGCCCCTTGAGGTCGGCGAGCGACTTCACGGGGGTGCGGGTCATGAAGTTGGTCGGCGGGCAGGTGAACAGGGTCAGGATCTTGACCTGCTCGAACTCCTTCGGCTGGTATTTCTCCACGAGATCGTACAGGGTCAGGCTGGCGGCCCGCGAGCTCGTGAACCCCAGAGGCAGGTCGATGGCCTCGGACACCGGGAACCGGCCGGGCTGGTAGCTCATGGCGAAGTTGCCGATGTCGGCCATGCCGGAGACGACGCCGTCGAGGATGTTCTTGGCCGACAGCAGCGTCCCGCCGGGGAAGGTCTGGACCTTCACCCTGCCGGCGGTCCGTGTCTCCACCTCCTTGGCCCAGCGCTCCATCTGCACGCAAGGGAACGTGGCCGACGGCGGGAAATTGGCGTATGTGAGTTTGATCACGGCCTCCGCGCCAGAGGGCGGGGGCGACGCCAGGAACCCGACCAGCAGGACGGCGAGACACAATGAAACGGTCGTCTTCGTCTTCATGCCCTTTTCTCCCTGTTTTTCTCCGGGGTTTGACCGAAACGAAAAACGCATCGGCACTCCATGCGCAAAGACCCGGGATTCCCAATCCATCGTCCCGGATATCCGTATCCTGGAGCATCTTCCGGGGATCGCCGAACGAGGGCGTACGGATCTTAAGGGGTATAACATACACCCCCGGATTGCAATTTGGAAGTCCGGGGAAGGGGATTCCCCCGGGGAGTCAGAGCAGTTCGCGGACCTTCTTCAGCAGGGAAATGTTCTGCGAATGCCCCGTCATGCGTGCGATCACCCTCGCCTGCAGACGGCGCCCCAGGAGATACAGGTCGCCGAAGGCGTCCATGACCTTGTGGCGGACCGGCTCGTCGGGAAAACGGAGCTCGCAGTTGACCGGCCCGTCCTCCCCGAACAGGACGAAGTTGTCGAACCGGCCGCCGAGTGCGAGCCCCTGTTTCTGCAACGCACTGATATCCTTTACGAAACCGAATGTGCGGGCGGGGGCGATCTCCTTGCGGTAGACGGACGGGTCCTCGAGGCGGAAGACGAAGCGCTGCCGGCCGACGGGCGCGGGATACTCGAGGGTGTAATCGACCTCGAAACCGTCAAACGGTTGCAGCTCGATGGAGGCTTTGCCCGTTTCGACGCGGATCGGCTCCCGTATCAGGATCCCGTGCCAGTCCCCTTTCTGGTTTACCAGCCCGACTTCCTCGAAAAGGTTGCAGAATTCGAGCGACGAGCCGTCCAGGACCGGGACTTCGCCGTCGCACTTGATCAGCAGGTTGCTGATCCCGTACGCGTTGCACGCGGACATGACGTGCTCGATGGTGGCCACCTGCGTGGTCCCGAGCCGGATGGTCGTCGCGTAGCCGGTAGACCCGACGTAATCGATGTGGGCGGGGACCGCCCGGTTGTCGGACACCCCGACGAAGTGGATCCCGGACCCGGGGCCGAGCGGCTCGAAGATCAGCCCGCTCTTCCTGCCGGAATGGAGCCCCTGCCCGTACATCACCGCCCCTCGCGCGAGCGTCTTCTGGGGCATTGCGGCGCCGCGCAGAAGCTGCTTCTCGAACACGACGGCCTTCAGGTCGGGGACGTCCGTCGCCGGCTGGAGCTCCGTGGAGACGGAAACCTCGGCGGCCCCCTCCCCTTTCCCCGCCGCCAGGGCACGGCGAATGGAGGAAAGGACGGTCTCGATCTCCAGCGGCTTCTCTATGAAATCGGACGCCCCCTCCTTCGTCGCACGGATCGCGGTGGAGATCGTCGCGTGCCCGCTCATCATGACGACCGGTATCCCGGGATCGAGCTCCTTGATCCGCCGCAGCGTCTCGATGCCGTCCATGCCCGGCATCCAGATGTC
>DCUH01000044.1 GCA_002327765.1 bacterium UBA2219
GTGATGTGCGGGATGACCTGCACCGTGCCGCCGAGGTAGTCGCCGCGCCGCTCCTTCGTGATGACGGAGTGGTAGATCTTCCCCGTGGTGCAGTTGTTCTTCTTGCCGGTCCGCGAGGAGACGAACCGCTCGTAGTGCCCCAGGTCGAGGTCGGTCTCGGCGCCGTCGTCGGTGACGAATACCTCGCCGTGCTGGAACGGATTCATCGTTCCGGGGTCCACGTTGATGTACGGGTCGAGCTTGAGCATCGTGATCTTGAGTCCCCGCGACTCCATCAGGGCGCCGATCGAGGCGGCCGCCAGCCCCTTTCCCAGCGAGGAGACCACGCCGCCGGTCACGAAGATGTATTTGGGCTTCACCGTCTTTTCGGGCCGCATAGCCTCTCCTCCACGGCTTTCAGGTCCTCGGGGGTGTCCACACCGACCGAGTCGTGCCCCACGTCGACCACGCGGATGCGGTACCCCGCCTGCAGCACGCGGAGCTGCTCGAGCCGCTCCGCCTCCTCGAGCGGAGAGGGCGGGAGGGCGGCTACGCGGAACAGGAAATCGCGGCGGTAGCCGTAGATCCCGAGGTGCTTGCGGTACCGGCCCGAGCCCGTGTCCCGGTAATGCGGGATGGGGGCGCGGGAGAAGTACAGCGCGTCGCCCTTGGCGTCGGTCACCACCTTGACCACGGACGGGCGCGAGTATTCCGCGGGATCGTCCATGGGCAGCGCCGCCGTCGACATCAGGACGTCCGGATCGGCCACCAGCGGCCCGGCCACGGCGTCGACGACCGAGGGGTCCATCAGCGGCTCGTCGCCCTGCAGGTTGATGAGGATCTCCTCGTCCATCCCGCGGGCCGCCTCGGCCACGCGGTCCGTTCCCGACGCGCAATCCGGCGAGGTCATCAGCGCCTCCCCGCCGAACCCGCGGACCGCCGAGGCGATCCGCTCGTCGTCCGTCGCGACGACGACGCGCGAAGGGACCTTCGCGCGCCGCGCCTTGTCCCAGACATACCATATCATCGGCCGACCGTCGATTTCGGCCAGCGGCTTGCCCGGAAGGCGCGTCGCGCCGTACCGGGAAGGGATCACCACGGCCACGCGGCCGCCGCCCCCCCCCCTCATGGAAACAGGGGCATGTTCCGCAACCCCTCCTCCTCCGGGAAACCGCACATCAGGTTGAAGCACTGGACCGCCGCCCCCGACGCGCCCTTGACCAGGTTGTCGATGACGGAGCAGGCGATCACCCTGCGCGTCTTTTCGTCGACGCGCCACGCTATGTCGCAGAAGTTGCTCCCCCGCACGTCCTTGGTGGAAGGGAGCAGCCCGGGCGGCAGGAGCCGGACGAATTGCTCGCCCGCGTACGCCTTCCGGTACGCCGCCTCGACGTCCGCGGCCGTCTTCCCCGGGGCCAGCGTCGCGTAGCATGTCGCGTGGATCCCGCGGACCATCGGGACGAGGTGCGGGACGAAGGTGATCGCCACATCCCTCCCCGCGGCCAGGGAAAGCTCCTGGTCCATCTCCGGGTTGTGCCGGTGCCTCGGGAGCCCGTACGCGCGGATCCCTTCGTCCACCTCGGGGAAATGGAAGCCGAGCTTCGGCCCCCGCCCCCCGCCGGAAACCCCCGTCTTGCAGTCCGCGACGATCCCCCCGAGGTCGATCGCGCCCTCCGCCGCCAGCGGCCGCAGCCCCAGGATCACCGACGTGGGGAAGCAGCCGGGCACGGCGGTCAGGCGCGTCTTCCGGATCTTCTCCCGGTAGACCTCGGGCAGGCCGTAGACGGCTTCGGAAGCCAGGGCGGCGTTCTTGTGGGCGACGCCGTAGACCGACTCGTACACCGGGATGCTCCGGAACCGGAAATCGGCGGACAGGTCTACGACGGCCACGCCCCGCCCGATCAGCGGGCCCGCGGCCGAAGAGGAAAGCGTGTGCGGCAGCGCCAGGAAGGCAACGTCGAAATCCGCCCCGAGGAGCTTCTCCATCTTCCCGAACGATACGCCCTCGAGCCGCCCCTTGAACGGAGGGAACGCCTCCGCGAGCGGCAGCTCGGAGTACTGCTCGGAGGTGAGGGCCGAGATCCGCACCCCCGGGTGGGACAGGAGCATCCGGATCAGCTCGAAGCCGGTGTACCCGGTCGCCCCGAAGATCGCGATGCGCTTCATTCTTTTGTCCATCCTTTACATTTTGTACCAGGAACGCAAGAAGGGGAAGGCAGGTCGCCCCGCCTTCCCCTTCGGGAGAACATCTTCCGGCGAGGGGCCTTCCGGGCCCCCTCCGCAAATTAGCGTTTGGAGAACTGGAACCGTTTGCGGGCTCCCGGCTGACCGTACTTCTTCCGCTCCTTGATGCGGGCGTCGCGCGAGAGGAACCCTGCGCGCTTAAGCGGGGTGCGAAGTTCGGGGTTCTCGATCTGCAGGGCCTTCGCGATGCCGCACTTGACCGACTCGGCCTGCGACATGGGGCCGCCGCCCCCGATGTTCACGTCGACGTCGACGCTCGTGCGCTTCCCCGTCAGGACGAGCGGCTGGGTGACGACCGAGCGCAGCGCCAGCACCGGAAAGTACTCCTCGAACTCGCGGCCGTTGACCTGGATGCGACCGGTCCCGGCCTTGATGTAGACGCGGGCGATCGCGGTCTTCCGTTTCCCCGTTGCGTACACCTTCGATTGAGCCATGGTGCGGTGGTTCCTCCTATTCGTTGACGGCCAGGGCCCGCGGGCACTGCGCCTTGTGCGGGTGTTCCGGTCCGGCATAGACTTTCAGCTTGGTGAAGAGCCGGTCTCCGAGGCGCGACTTGGGCAGCATCCCCCGGACGGCCCATTCCACGATCCGTTCCGGGTGCTTGCCGGAGAGCTCGATCTGGGGGGTGGTGGACTTCAGGCCGCCCATGTACCCGCTGTGACGGTAGTAGGTCTTGTCCGTCATCTTTTTCCCGGTCAGCTTCACCTTCTCCGCGTTCACCACGATGACGAAATCCCCAACGTCGGCGTTGGGCGTGAACGTCGGCTTGTTCTTCCCCCGCAGGACGTCGGCGATCTTCGTCGCCATCCGCCCGAGGACCAGCCCCTCGGCGTCAACGACGTACCACTTCTGGTCGGCTTCTTCCCTGGTATGCATCTTGGTCGTCTTCATTGCGCAAACCTTCCCCGTCGAAATCAAAGAAGTTATTAGACCGGAAAACCTTCTCATCGTCAAGGGCAAACACGCCTGGCAACCGAAGGATACCCCTTGATGATTTCCCGTCTCCGGAAGCAGGAAACGGTGTGGTCGTTCACCATCCCCGTGGCCTGCATGTGCGCATAGCATATCGTCGATCCGACGAACTTGAAACCCCTGCGGCGCAGATCCGCGCTCATCGCGTCCGACTCCCGGCTGGTGGCGCGGAAATCGCTTGAATCCCGTATCTCGTTCACGATGGGCCTTCCGTCCACGAATCTCCATATATAGGCGTCGAAACTGCCGAAATCGTCCCGAACCTCCAGAAATCTCCGGGCGTTGACGATCACCGCCCGGACCTTTGCCCGGTTGCGGATGATCCCCGGATCCGCAAGGAGCTCCCGGACCTTCCGTTCGTCGTATCGAGCCACCTTGTCCGGATCGAACCGATCGAAGGCGGTCCGGTAATTCTCCCGTTTCCGCAACACGGTATACCAGCTGAGTCCCGCCTGGGCGCCTTCGAGGGCCAGGAGCTCGAACAGGAGTCGGTCGTCATGGACCGGAACGCCCCATTCCTTGTCGTGATAATCGACGTAATCCGGTTTCCCGGGGTCGACCCAGGGACAGCGGATGATGGCTTTCTTCCCGCCCATTTCCTCGGTCAGTACCCTACCCGCCACAGGAACAGGCCGCGCGCGGGCGCGGTGATCCCCGCCGCGCCGCGGTCGCGGGCCGCGAGGATCTCCGCCACGCGCCCCGGGGGGTGCTTCCCCTTCCCCGCGTCGACCGCGGTCCCGACGATGTTGCGCACCATGTGCCGCAGGAAGCCGCTCCCGGCGACGTCGACGGAATACAGGGCCGGAACTTCGTCGTAACGGGTCACGCCGGCGCGGAAGATCGTGCGGACCGCCGTCTTCGCCGTGCACCCCTGCCCGCGGAAGGACGTGAAGTCGTGCTCGCCGACGAGCGGCGCGAGCGCCTCGCGCACCGCGTCGAGGTCGACGGGCGACTCGATGTGCCACGCGTACCGCGACAGGAACGGGGAGGCCGCGCGAGACAGGAGCAGGAAGTACCGGTATTCCTTTTCCGCCGCGTGCCGCCGCGCGTCGAAATGCGACGGCGCCTCCTCCGCGGAAAGGATCCGGATGTCCCCCGGGAGAAGCGCGTTCCCGCCGCGGACGATCGTCTCCGCGTCGCGCCGCCCCGAATCGGCGAAATCGACGACCTGCTCCCGGGCGTGCACCCCGGCGTCGGTCCGCCCCGCCGCCCGCAGCCGCACCGGCTCCTGCAGGATCCTGGCGAGCGCCTCCTCCATCACGGACTGGACCGTCGCCGCGCCCGGCTGCACCTGCCACCCGGCGTACGCCGTCCCGTCGTACGCGACGGTGATCTTCATTCTCCTCATGGGAGGCTATCCTCGCACGAGCACCTCCCCTTCGAGGAAACAAGACACAAGTCACCAGGACACAAGCCACAGAGGAGATCTTCTCTACGGAAGGTACGTACGGAAAAGCTATCGATATCAGGGCGAGCGGTTTCGGGCCACGGGGGACATTCTTGGTTTAACACGGGCGAAGGGGAAGAGTGTCCCCCCCCAACCCGGGCGACGGGAAAGAGTGTCCCCCGCTCGTGACCCGAAACGGAACCGGGAGCGGGGGTTCGACCCCCGCTCCCGGCGGAAATTGCATGGATGCCCGACATCCGGACGCGCCCGGCGCCGCGGCGCCCTAGAGGTACTTCTTCGCCAGCACCTCGGCGATCTGGACGGCGTTGAGGGCCGCCCCCTTTCGGAGCTGGTCGCCCGACACCCAGAGGTTCAGGCAGTTCTCGCCGCTTTCGTCCTCGCGGATCCGGCCGACGTAGCAGTCGTCCTTCCCGGCGCACAAAAGCGGCATCGGGTAGACGTTGTTCGCCGGGTCGTCCATCAACCGGCAGCCCGGGAACTGCGCGATGAGCTCCTTGGCCTTCGCCACGGTGATCTTCTTCCCGAACTCGGCGTTGATGGAGATCGAGTGGGCGGTGAGCACCGGGACGCGCACGCAGGTGCAGGTGACGCGCAGGTCCGGGATCCCCATGATCTTGCGCCCCTCGTTGGTCATCTTCATCTCTTCCTTGGTGTACCCGTTGTCGAGGAAGACGTCGATGTGGGGGATGACGTTGAAGGCGATCTGCTTGGTGAACTTGCCTTCGTCGATGCTGTCATTGACGAAGATCGCGCGCGTCTGGCTGAAAAGCTCGTCCATCGCTTCCCGGCCCGCGCCCGAGACCGACTGATAGGTCGAGACGACGACGCGGCGGATGCCGGCGGCATCGTGCAGCGGCTTCAGCGCGACGACCA
>DCUH01000126.1 GCA_002327765.1 bacterium UBA2219
GGCCCTTGGGGCCGAGGGTGACCTTGACCGCGTCGGCCAGCGCGTCGACGCCAACCTTGATCTTGGCGCGGGCATCCTCGCTGAACTTCAGGACTTTCGCCATCTTGAACTTCCTCCTTGTGGGTTCGCTCGTATGTAGTGGTTGATGCCGGTTACTTGTTGAGGACGGCGAGGATGTCGTCCTCGCGCAGGATCAGGTGCTCGACGCCGTCGACCTTGATGTCGGTGCCGGAATACTTCCCGAACAGGATCCGGTCGCCCTCCTTCACCTCGCACGGCACCCGGGTGCCGCTGTCGGAAACCTTGCCGGGGCCCACCGCGATCACGATGCCTTCCTGCGGCTTCTCCTTGGCGCTGTCGGGAATGATGATCCCGCCCCGGGTCTTCGTCTCTTCCTCGACCCGCTTGATCAATACCCTGTCCTGCAACGGCTTGACTTTCATGCTGACCTCCTTGCGCTGAATTATGGATGCAACCCCGACGGGTGTTAGCACTCGCTTTGGAAGAGTGCTAGCAGGGATAATACGAAGAGCGGATGATCCTGTCAAGGGGGTAACACGGGGAAAGCGGGGGTCTAGAGCTTCCGGCGGGCCATTTCCTCTTCGAGGTACTTACGGTAAAGGATATCCCACTCCCTTTCGCCTTCCTGCACGCGCCGGGAAAGCCGGGAGATCTTGTCGCGGGCGACGGCGTCCGCCTCCTCCTCCGCGCGGGCGTACGACGCCAGCACGGCCTTCGCTTCGCGGTGCGCGGCGGCCTCGTCCGGGAAATCGGCCGCGCCGCCCGAAAGGAGCGCCTTCCGCAAGAGGTGGGACAGGTGGGAGATGCGGGCTTCGGTCAGGCGCAAGCGGATGCCTCCTTCGGCTGAACCTACAGGACGATGCCCCGCTCCTGCGCGAGGCGCTCCTTAATCTTCTGGAAAAGGATCCGGGTGTTGGCCTGCGGTGCGCCGGGCATCCCCATGTGGCGGTCGAGCAGCTCGCCCGCCTCCCGGTCGAGATCCTCCTCGCGCTGGATGTCCCTGCGGACCGCCGCGGACATCCGCGTCACGAGCGCTTCGTCCGGCTCCTTCGGTCGGATCATCCCCTTGGCCTTCCAGCGCGCCAGGATCGCGGAGCAGATGCGGCGGACCTGGTCGTCCGTGAGCTTCACCTCAAGTCCTCCCGTTTCGCCCGGGACGCGCGATCCATTCCCGGAAATCGGGGCCGACGACGCCCCGCTTCCGGTATCTTTCCATCGAAACCGCACAGGGGCAATCCCTCTCCGCGCCGGATACGGCGGCCGCGGCGGCGATCGCGATCGCCGGGATCGCGTCCTTCGCCGCCTCGACGGCCGAGGCCATTGCCGGCGGAAGCATCCCCTCGAACAGGTCGCCGCGGCGGTACGGGAGGGAGCGGACCCCTTCCGCGTAGTTCGTCACGTAGGCCAGCGGGGCGTAGCAGATCTCCAGCTCGCGCGCGAGGAACGCCTCGGGGCACAGCGTCATGCCGACGAGGTCCGCCCCCGCCGACGCGAGGAACCGGATCTCCGCGGCGGTCTCCAAGCGGGGCCCCTCCGTGCAGGCGTAGGTGCCCCCGAAGCGGAGCCGGCGTCCCCGGCCGGCCCGCCCCGCCGCGGCGCGGGCGGCCTCGCGCAGCGTTTCGCAGAACACGGGGTGCTGCCGGATGAAGCCGATCCCCTTCCCCTCGTAGAACGTCTTCGGGCGCCCCCGCGTGAAATCGAGGAGGTCATCGGGCAGGACGAGATCGCCCGGGCGGTACCGCCCGGAGACCGCCCCCGGCCCGGTCCACGCGAAGATCCTCTCGACCCCCAAAAGCTTCGCGGCGTATATGTTGGCGCGGTAGTTCACGTAAGGCGCCGTCCTCTCGTACCCGCGCTCCCCGTGGCGCGAGAGGAACAGGAAACGGAACCCGTCCTTGCGGCAGAGATGGACCGGGTTGGAAAGGCCGTACGGCGTCCGCACGCGCCGGGCGGAGAGGCGCTCCCCCAGCGTTCCCGGCGGGAGGGCGTACGCCCCGGAACCCCCCAGCAGGAGGACCCGGGGCGCCTCCCTGTCGCCCCGCGGTTTCAGAAGGAGACCCGGACGCCGAAGTTGACGGTCCAGCCGCTCAGGTCCACGTCGCGGTCGAACCCCGAAAAGTCGGTGTACTCCGCGTCGACCCAGTGGTATTTCCCCTCGAAGTTCAGCGCCACCCGGGGGCTCAGCCAGAAATCCATGCCGAGCGACATGTAGCCGCCGAAATCGGTGCTGTCGTCGTCGATCCCCAGGACGAGATCGTCGATGCTGGAGAAGTAGAGTCCGAGCCCCGCGCCGAGGTACGGCTCGATGATGGGGTTCGGGACGATGAACCGGAGGCCGATGGTCAGCGGGACCACCGCGACCTCGTCGTCGCCCGCCTCCGCCGAGAACGCGCCGAAGGTGCCCTCCACGGCGAAGACCGGGGAAACGCGGGAGCCGACCCCGAGGTCGAAAGCGAAGCCGGAGTCGTAGCCCCTCAGGCCGTCGCCGTCCGCGTTGGGATCGTAGGCCCCGATGTGGCCGAAGAAATACGGCTCCCCCGACTGCGCGTGCCGCTGGCGGGCAGGCGCGGCCGCCCTCGGCGGGGGAGGCGGAGGTTCCACCCGGTACCCCCGCTCGTATCGATCGTACCGGTCGTACTCGGCGGCGTGCCCCGCCCACGCCAGCCCCGCGACCAGGAATGCCGCCATCGGCAGAACCAGCCACTTCCTCATTCCGCCCTCCTTTTCCCCCCGGCGACGCCGGGGCGCAAATTCGAGGATATAATGGGATCTTCCCGCAGACAACTATACGAAGCCCGCACGGGGGATATTCATGATCATCGTAATGAAGCAGGGAGCGGCGAAGAAGGAGATCCGCGCCGCCATCGCACGGATCAAGGAGCTGGGGTACCACCCCCACCCGATCTACGGGAAGGAGCGCACCGTCATCGGCGCCGTGGGCGACGAGCGCGGCAAGATCGTGCTCCAGAGCCTCGAGTCGCTCCCCGGCGTGGAGCGGGTCGTCCCGATCCTCAAGCCCTACAAGCTCGCCAGCCGGGAGGTGAAGCCGGAGCGTACGGTCGTGCGGATCGCGCCCGGCGTCACCGTGGGAGGGACCCGCCTCCTCGTCATCGCGGGTCCTTGCTCCGTGGAAAGCGAGCAGATGATGATCTCCACGGCGCTGGCGGTGAAGCAGGCGGGCGCCCACGTGCTGCGCGGCGGGGCGTGGAAGCCGCGCACATCGCCCTACGCCTTCCAGGGGCTGGAGCTGAAAGGGCTCAGGATGCTCCGCAAAGCCGGGGACGCCGCGGGGATGCCGGTGATCACCGAGGTGATGAACCCGGAGGACGCCGAGAAGATCGCCGAGTACGCCGACATCCTCCAGGTCGGGGCCCGCAACGTCCAGAATTTCACGCTCCTCAAGAGGATCGGCAAGTCGAAGCGGCCCATCCTTCTCAAGCGCGGGATGATGACGACGATCAACGAGTTCCTGATGAGCGCGGAGTACTGCCTCTCCGAGGGGAGCCGCCAGGTGATCCTCTGCGAGCGCGGGATCCGGACCTTCG
>DCUH01000025.1 GCA_002327765.1 bacterium UBA2219
CTTCTCGGCTCCCTACTTCATGGACTCGGACTACAGCCTGCTCATGAACCTCTACAAGTCCAAGATCGAGTACTCGCAGTTCGAGAAGGAGTCCACGGGCGGGAAGATCGGCTCGGGGATCAACCTGTCCCGGTTCGTCCACGCGAGCGTTCTGCTGGGCATCGACGACACCCGGATCATGGCAAAGGACGACGTGAGGCCGTCGGAAGTCATACGGGACGAGATCGAAAAGGGGACGCAGACGACCCGGAGCATCATCTTCAACATATCGAGGAACACGGCCAACCGGTTCATCGACCCGTCGAAGGGAACCGTATATACGGCGTCCCTGCAATACGCCGGCGGCCCGTTCGGCGGCGACAGCCAGTTCGTGAAATATATCCTCAACGCCAAGAAGTACTACCCCGTGACGGACCACACGGTGTTTTCCACGAACCTCGCCTGGGGGCATGCGATCAGCACGGACGGCGGGTGGAATCAGGGGGAGGTGCCGCTCTACGAGCGGTTCTTCCTGGGCGGCCCCTATAGCGTCCGCGGTTTCAAGGCCCGGTCCATCTCTCCCGTGGACCGGAAGACGGGGGACGACATCGGCGGCAACAAGTACTTCATCGCCAACGCCGAGTACCAGATCCCTCTGGCTCCCGAGGCGGGGTTCAAGGGGGTGTTCTTCGTGGACGCGGGGAACACGTGGGACCAGGGGAAGTGGCCTTTCAAGAACCAGGGGCTGTGGGTAGGGTACGGGATCGGCGTCCGCTGGTACTCGCCGATGGGCCCCATGCGGTTCGAGTACGGATGGAACCTCGACCGCCCGCCGGGCGACCCGGCGGGAGTGTTCGAGTTCACGATCGGCACGGCGTTTTAAGGAAAAAACAGAAGGCACAAGGAGCGGAAACGATGCGGAAGACGGGAATCATCTGTTGTGCGGTGCTCATGGCGGGGCTCTTCGCCGGGACGTCCCTCGCCCAGGGGCTCAGGATCGCGGTCGTCGACGTCAACAAGGTCCTGAACCTGTCCGAGGCGGGGAAGGCCGCGAAGAAGAAGATGGAGGCGCGGTACGAGGAGCTGAAGAAGAGCATTGACGCGAAGCAGGAAGAGGTCAGGAAGCTGAAGGACGAGATCGAAAAGCAGAAGGTGATGCTGGGCAAGGAGAAGCTGAAGGAGAAGGAGGACGCGCTGCAGGCCCGGTTCAACGAACTCCGCAAGCTCACGCAGGAAGGAGAGCGGGAGATGCAGGGGCGGCAGGGCGATCTGACCCGCGAGGTTCTGAAGCAGATCGAGGCCCAGATCGAGGTCGTGGTGAAGGCGGAGAAGTACGACCTCGTGCTCGAGCGGTCCGCCGGCGTGGTCCACGCCGTCGATTCCCTGGACATCACCTCGCGCGTCCTGGAGCTCGTGAACAAGAACCCGACGGCGACGACGGGGGCGAAGGAGCCGGCCGCGAAGAAGCCTGTCGGCGCGAAATGAGGAGGCGATAGTGGGAACCAGGTTCCTTCTGTCCGAGCTGGCGGCGAGGATCGGAGCCGTTCTCCAGGGTCCCGACGCCGAGGTGAGCGGCATCGCGTCGATCGAGGACGCGCTGCCCGGGCAGGTCACTTTCCTGTCGAACCCGAGGTACGTCGCCCATGTCCGGGAGACGAAGGCGGCAGCCGTGATCGCGAAGGACCCGGTCCCGGGGGCGGAATGCGCGTTCCTGCTGGCGCCGAACCCCTATTACGCTTTCGCCTGCGCGCTCGAGCTTTTCCACCCCAGGGAGATGCGCCCGGCGGGCGTTTCCTCCATGGCGAGCATCCACCCGGGGGCGACGCTGGGGAAGGGCGTGTCGATCGGCCCTTTTTGCGTCGTCGAGGAAGGCGCGGTCGTCGGGGACCGGGCCGCCCTGGTCGCCAATGTCTACGTGGGGAAGGGGGCGGCCGTCGGGGAGGACTCCCTGGTCTACCCGCACGTGACGCTGTACCACGGCGTGCGCGTCGGGAAGCGGGCGATCCTGCACTCCGGGTGCGTCATCGGCGGCGACGGGTTCGGGTTCGCCCCTTCGGAAAAGGGGTATCGGAAGATTCTGCAGGTCGGCACCGTGGAGATCGGGGACGACGTGGAGATCGGCGCGAACACGACGATCGACCGCGCGGCCCTCGGCGTCACGCGCGTGGGCCGGGGGACCAAGCTCGACAACCTGATCCAGGTGGGGCACAACTGCGTCATCGGGGAAGACACCGTGATCGCCGCGCAGACGGGGATCTCCGGGAGCTGCAGGATCGGGAGCCGCGTGATGATCGGGGGTCAGGCGGGGCTGGCGGGACACCTCGAGGTGGGGGACGGGGTGATGCTGGGCGCCAAGACCGGGGTGGCCTCTTCCATCTCGGCGAAGGACGGCGCCGCGTGGTCCGGCGTCCCGGCGATGCCCCACAAGACCTGGCTCCGGATGGCGATGCTCCTGCCGTCCCTGCCGGAGCTGTTCCGCAGGGTGAAGCGGCTCGAGGAAGGGAAAACCGCGAAAGAGGAGGAATGACGTGATTCCTGTCCAGGAAATCATGGATCTGCTGCCGCACAGGTACCCTTTCCTGCTCGTGGACCGGATCGTGGAACACGATCCCGGCAAGCGGATCGTGGGGATCAAGAACGTGACGATCAACGAGCCGTTCTTCCAGGGGCATTTCCCGGGCCATCCCGTCATGCCCGGCGTCCTGATCATCGAATCCATGGCCCAGATCGGGGGGATCCTCGCCCTGATGGCGCTCGGGGGAAAGAAGCGGCTCGCTTACTTCGCCGGGATAGAAAGCGCCAAGTTCAAGCGTCCTGTGGTCCCGGGCGACCAGCTCCGGATCGAGGTCGATATCATCGCCCACAAGGGGCCCGTGTGGAAGATGCACGGGGAGGCCAAGGTCGGGGACGCCGTCGCGGCGAAGGCGGACGTGACCGCCTCGATCGTCGAGAACTCCGGGCACGAACTCGAGGGAGGGGAGAAATGATCCATCCGTCCGCGATCATCGACCCGGGAGCGGAGATCGGGAAGGACGTCACGGTTGGGCCGTTCGCGTTCATCGGCCCGAAGGTGGCCATCGGGGACGGTTGTGTCATCGGCGCGCACGCCGTCATCGAATCCCATGTCCGGATGGGTCGTGGGAACCGGATCTCGTCGTTCGCATCGGTGGGGGCCCCCCCGCAGGACCTCAAGTTCCGCGGGGAGGACACATGGGTGGATCTGGGGAACGACAACATCATACGGGAGTTCGCCACGGTGAACCGCGGGACGCCCGAAGAGGGCGGGGGCACCCGGCTGGGGAACAACAACATGGTGATGGCGTACTGCCACATCGCCCACGACTGCCACATCGGCAACCGGGTGGTCATGGCGAACGGCGCGACCCTCGCCGGCCACGTGTCGGTGGGGGACGGGGCGGTCATCGGGGGACTGACGGCGTTCCACCAGTTCGTCCGGATCGGCACCCTGAGCATGGTCGGAGGGTTGTCCGGCGTGGGGAAGGACGTCGCCCCGTACGTCACGGCGGTGCCCGGGCGGCAACGGAAAGGCGAAGGGCTGTTCGGGCTGAACAAGATCGGGCTGCGGCGCAGCGGGATGCCCGAGGAAACTATCGCGGCGCTGAAGAAGGCCTACACGATGATCTTCCGGTCGAAAGACACATTGAAGGACGCCCTCGCAAGAGTGGAAGGGGAGCTGCCGCCGCTGCCGGAGGTCCGGCACTTGGTGGAATTCATCCGGTCGAGCACCCGGGGCGTGCTGAGGTAGGGATGCCCGGGACGCTCTTCCTCGTCTGCGGGGAGCCGTCGGGGGAGGCCTACGCCGCGAGGGTCGCCGCGGAGTTCCGCCGGCGGTACCCGGGCGCGCCCATGGAGGGGATCGGCGGTCCGCGGCTCGAGGCGCAAGGGGTCTCGCTCCTTCGGGACTACGCGGACATCTCCGTTGTGGGGTTCACGGAGGTCCTTTCGCACCTGGGGGCGATCCGTGACGCCCTTTCGGCGTCCGAAGCGCGTCTCCGGAAGGGCGATATCGGCGCCGTCGTGCTGGTCGACTTCCCCGGGTTCAACTTTCGCGTCGGGCTCGCGGCCTGGAAATTGGGGATCCCCGTGATCTACTACATTCCGCCACAGCTCTGGGCGTGGAGGACGGGGCGCGCCAGGACCCTGGCGAAGTTCGCCAGCGGCGCGGTCGTCCTGTTCCCTTTCGAGGAGCCGTTGCTTAAAGGGTACGGCGTGAACGCGGTCTTCGCCGGGCATCCTCTTCTCGACGAGCTCGCGCCGTGGCTCGACGCGGAGCCCGAACCGTCGCGTTTCGGCATCCCCGCGGGGAAGACGGCGATCGGGCTGCTCCCGGGCAGCCGGCCCGGGGAGATCGAAAGGCACCTCGGGATCCTTCTCTCCGCCGCCAGGATCGTCCTTTCCCGGTTCCCGGACGTCCATTTCGCGTTGCCGGTCGCGGGGGCGGCCCTGCGGGGGGCGATCGAGCGGAAGCTCGCGGGGACCGACCTGCCGGTGACCCTTGTGGACTCGGACCGCCACCTGATGTTCCGCGGGCTGTCCGCCGCCGTGTCGGTGTCCGGCACCGCCACGCTGGAGCTGGCGCTGCTGGGCGTCCCCTCCGTCATCGTCTACAGGGGGTCGTGGCTCTCGTACGCGATCGGACGGCTCCTGGTGAAGATCGACCGGATCGGGCTGCCGAACATCGTGGCGGGAGAGCGTTTCCTGCCGGAACTGATCCAGGGCGATTGCCGGCCGGACCGGATCGCGGAGGAGATGCGCCCGTTCCTCGCGGATCCCGGCAGGCTTGCGACGCTCAGGGAGCGTTGCCTGTCGCTGCGGGACCTGCTGCGCGGCCCGGGGCCGACCCGGGCGGTGGTCGACATGCTGGCCAGGGAGGCGGGCGGATCGTGGACGTGAAAATCTACAAGAGGATGCTGTCGTACGTGCGCCCCTACGCCGGGAAACTGGTCCTGGCGGCCGTCTTCATGGTGTTCGTATCCTCGTTCCAAGGGGCGATCGCCTTCCTCGTCAAGCCCGCGCTCGACGACGTCTTCATCAAGAAGGACCCTTCGCGCCTGACCATGATCCCGCTGCTCGTCTTCGCGGCATACCTTTTGAAAGGGTTCTTCGAGTTCGGCCAGCAGTACCTCATGAGCGACGCGGGGCAGCGGGTCATCCGGGACATACGGCAGGACCTGTACAGGCACATGCAGTCGCTGTCGCTGTCCTTCTTCTCCCGCAACCCGACGGGCACGCTCATCTCCCGGGTGCTGAACGACGTGGGGTTGATGCAGAGCGCGATCACGGACGCGGCCAGCGGGCTCGTGAAAGACTCGTTCACCGCGATGTTCCTGATCGCTGTCGTCTTCTACAGGGACTGGAAGCTCGCCCTCGTGGCGTTCGTCGCCTTCCCCCTGGCGGTCTGGCCGATTATCCGGTTCGGGAGGAAGCTGCGGCGCACGAGCACGATGACCCAGGAAATCGCGGGAACCCTCACCGTGCACCTCCACGAGACGCTCGGGGGGGCGAAGCTCGTGAAGTCCTTCGGGGCCGAGAAATATGAGGTCGGGCGGTTCACTGCGAAGAACGACGAATATTTCCGTCTGGCGATGAAGGTTGTCAAGTTCCGGGCGATGACGGCGCCGCTTTCGGAGGTCTTCGCGGGCATCGGCATCGCCGCCGTGGTGTTCTACGGTGGGTACAGCGTCGTGAACGGGCACAGCACCCCGGGGAATTTCTTCTCCTTCATGACCGCGCTGCTGATGCTCTACCGGCCCGCGAAGCAGCTTTCCTCCATCAACAACACCATACAGCAGGGGATCGCGGCCGCGGAGCGCGTCTTTTCGGTGATCGACACACCCCCCGATATCCGGGACCGGCAGGGGGCGAAGGAACTCGCGGGCGTCCGGAAGGGGATAACGTTCGACGGGGTGGGATTCCGCTACACGGAAGACGGGCCGTGGGTCCTCAAGGGCATCCACCTCGACGTCCCCGTGGGGACGATGGTCGCGCTCGTCGGGTCCTCCGGCGCCGGGAAGACGACCATCGTGGACCTCATCCCCCGCTTCTACGACCCGCAGGAAGGGGCGGTCCGGATCGACGGGACAGACATCCGGGACTACACCCTGTCTTCGCTGAGGTCGGTGATAGGGATTGTGGGGCAGCACACCATCCTTTTCAACGACACCGTGCGGAACAACATCGCGTACGGGAAATGGGAAGCGCCGATGGCGAAGATCGAGGAGGCGTCGCGTTCCGCGGGGGCACACGGGTTCATCTCGATAATGGGGCAAGGGTACGACACGGTCATCGGCGAGCAGGGCGCAAAACTTTCCGGGGGCGAACGTCAACGCATCTCGATCGCCCGCGCGATTCTCAAAGACGCCCCGATCCTCATCCTCGACGAGGCGACATCGGCGCTGGATACGCAGTCCGAGGGCGAGATCCAGGCGGCGCTGAACCTGCTGGTGCACAACCGCACCGTGGTTGCGGTGGCGCACCGCTTGTCCACGCTGGCGAGCTTCGACCGCATCATCGTGCTGCGTGACGGCCGCATCGTCGAAGACGGCC
>DCUH01000029.1:0-154 GCA_002327765.1 bacterium UBA2219
CGTTGAGGAGGGTGTCGTCGGGAAGCCCCTGCTGCATCACCTTGCGGGCCGCGGTCACGGCGAACTCCGAGGCGACGTCGAAGCGGAACTTGCTGCGCGTGACGACGGAGACGGCGATCGACGGGATCCCGAGGATCGTCCCTTCCATCGCCGC
>DCUH01000029.1:206-6267 GCA_002327765.1 bacterium UBA2219
CCCCCAGGTTGACGCAGTCGGTGGGAGTCCCGTCCACCGAGTATGTCCGGGGGCCGAGCTTCTCCACGCGGAGCGGGTGCGAAAGCGTCAGGGAATGGCTCGCCGCGCTTCTCTCCCGGTCGGGGGCCACGACGTAGACCGTCCCCACGTTCTTCAGCGCCGTCGAGAGCGCCTCGATCCCCTCGGACCGGACGCCGTCGTCGTTGCAAACCAGGATGATGGGGGTGTCGCCTTCCAATTTCGGCCTCCGGGGAAGCAAAAGGGGTTACGAGAGCGCGTCTCGTAACCCCTCGGGTTTGCTGGTCGGGACGACTGGACTTGAACCAGCGGCCCCCTGCACCCCATGCAGGTGCGCNNGCTACCAGGCTGCGCTACGTCCCGAACTTTTAAACATTGAATATAACCGGGGGAGCCGGGATTGTCATCTGATTTCTTGCGGACGCTTTGCGTCTCATCCCTGCCGGGCCCTGCCGTAATCGTCCTCGATCCTCTCGATGTCGTCCTCCCCCACGTAATCCCCCATCTGCACCTCGATGACCACGAGGTCCTCGATGCCGACGCTCTCGACCCGGTGGTACGCGCCGAGCGGGATGTCGATGTATCCGCCCGGCGATAGCTTCACCGTGATGAGTTTGCCGGGGTCGGTCCCGACGGTTACCGTCGCTCCCCCCCGGACCACTTGCCAGTGTTCCGCGCGCCTGCGGTGTTTCTGGAGGCTCAATCTCTTGCCGGGACGGACGACGAACTGCTTCACCTTGTATCCGTCTTCCTCCATCAGGACCAGGTAGTACCCCCAGGGGCGATCCCCTCTTTCACCCGTCATGCGGCTTCCTCCGAACAGCACGTTTTACAAACTGTAAATATCAGGCGTTTCGGAAGTATAAGCGATGATTATTTAAGTATCGAATGAATCTTTGCGATGTCTTTCTTCAATTTTCTGAGCTCCACCTTGAACGGGTTTTCCGAAAGCTCCAGCTTGAGCTGCTGCTGCCGGCTCTTCGCGCGTGTTTTCAGCTTCTCCCTGGCGCCGTCGATCGTGAAGCGCTCCTCGTACAGCAGGCGCTTGATCTCCAGCAGGGTCTCGACTTCCTGGCGCTTGTACACCCGGTGCTGGGACTTGTTCTTCGAAGGGCTGATCCGGAACTCGGTTTCCCAGAAGCGGAGGACGTACGGCTTCACGCCCAAGATCCGGCTCACTTCCCCGATCTTGAAGTAGAACTTGTCGGGAATCTCTGGAGCCGCCACGCCTTCCCCTTGGGTTTACGTAGGCTTCTCTACGTTTATGTGCGTTTTCAGGATCTGGCTCGGCCGGAAGGTCAAAACCCGCCGGGCGGTGATCTGGATGTCGTCGCCGGTCTGGGGATTGCGTCCCTTCCTCGGCCTCTTGTCGCGAAGAGTGAAGTTTCCGAACCCGGAAATCTTGATCTTTTCGCCGTCCTTCAGGCAGTTCTTCATCGTCTCGAAGATTGCCTCGACTATGTCCTGGGACTCCTTCTTGGAGAGCCCGCCGATCTTCTCGTATACGATCTCGACCAGGTCAGCCTTCGTCATGACGCGTCCTCCCGGCCTCTTTATGCGGTCCGGATTCTCCCGCCGAACCGATTCTCCAATAAATCTACTACTTTGGTATGTATACTATGGACATCGGCGTCCGTCAAGGTCTTGTCGGAAGGTTGAAGTTTCATCCGGATCCCCACGCTCTTCAATCCTTTTCCGATCTTTTCGCCGGTGAACACGTCGAACACGACCGCCTCTTCGATTTCCGGCGCCGACTCGCGGACAAGCGCCAGAACGTCGCCCACCGGAACGCCTGCGGGAAAAACGCACGCCAGGTCGCGGAACACCGGTGGAAATTTCGGTAGCGGCCTGTAGATCCCCACGGGGCGGGGTGTGGCGGTCGCCGCCTGCAGGCGGATTTCCCCATAGAAAACGGGCCCGGGTATCTCGTACTCCGCCAGCAGTTCGCGGCGCACCGCGCCGAACCACCCGATACATTCGCCGTTCGCAAGGATGTCCGCGGCCTTGCCGTCCTCGAGGAACGGCCGCGCGTTGGTCGGGACCGGGTGCAGCGGCCCCGCGCCGAGATGCAGCAGCAGACCTTCCACCATCCCCTTGATGTCGTAGAAGTCCACGGAGACGGGACCGCCGGACCAGGCCGATGGAAGGCGTTTCCCGCTCAGGATCAACGCCAGGCGGGATTCCTCGAAATGACCCTCCGCGTAGGCCTTTCCGAACGCCTTCCCGATCTCGTAAAGACGGATGTCCTCGATGAAACGCCGGGTGTTGTCCGCCGCGTTCTGCAGCAGGCCGGTAATGAGGCCGGGGCGCATCAGCGTCGTGTCTTCCGAGATCGGGTTCTTCACGCGCACGGCGCCCGCCGGGTCGAACCCGAGCAGGCTGCCGAGTCGCTCCCATTTCCTCCCGGAGACGAAGGAGAAGTTCACCGACTGGTTGAAGCCGTTCGCCCGAAGAAAATCGCACGCTTTTTCGGTCACGTCGACGAAGCGGTCGTCGGCCGAGAATTCCGGGGCCTTCGATTCCGGGTAGGTGGTGGGTATCCCTTCGTAGCCGGACAGCCGCGCGACCTCCTCGATCAGGTCGATCTCCCGCTCGATGTCGAACCGGTAGGAGGGGACGGAGACGTCCCATTCGCCCGGCTGCACCGTTTCCGTCGGGAAGGACAGCCGTTCGAAGATCTCCTTGCATTTTTCCGGAGAATAGTACGTCCCCACGATCCTTGCGGCCCTCGCGGGACGGAACGTCACCTTCCGCCGGCGCGCCGGACCGCCGCCAACGTCGAGGAAGCCCTTCGCCGGGAGGACTTCCGCGATGCGGGAAAGCAGGGAAACGGCCCGGTCTGCGGCGAACAGGGTGCCGCCCGGATCCACTCCCCGTTCGAACCGGTAGGAGGACTCGCTCGAAAGCCCCAGCCGCCGCGCTGTCCGGCGGATGGAAGCGGGATCGAAGTGGGCGCTCTCGAAGAGCACGCGGGTCGTGCTTTCCGTGACCTCGCTGTTCAGGCCTCCCATGACGCCCGCCACGGCGACCGCGCCGGCGGCGTCCCAGATGAGCAGCATGCCGGGGTCGATCTTCCGCTCCGACCCGTCGAGCGTCGCGAAGGCCATCGGCTCCGAGGGCGCCCGGACATCGATGCGGGGGCCGTTCAGCCGGTCGAGGTCGAATGCGTGCATCGGCTGGCCGAGCTCGAGCAGCAGGTAGTTCGTGACATCGACGACGTTGTTGATGGGGCGGATTCCGCAGAGGGAAAGCCGCCGCTGCATCCAGCCGGGCGAAGGGGCCACCGCGACGTTCGTGACGACGCGGGCGCTGTACCGCGGGCAAAGGGCTTTGTCGGTGACGGTGATGGACACCAGGTCGCCGATCGGCGGGCCGTCCTCGCAAATCGGCGTTTCGGGGCACGCGACCTTCTCCCCCGTGATGGAAGCCAGCTCCCGGGCCACGCCCAGGACGCTCAGGCAGTCTCCCCGGTTCGGGGTGATCTCGACCTCGAGGAGCCAGTCGGAAAGCCCCAGGGCGTCCGCGAGCGGCTTGCCCAGAGGGGTTTCCGCCGGCAGGATCATGATCCCCGCGGACTCCTCGGCGAGCTTGAGCTCCTGCTCCGAGCAGAGCATCCCTTCGGAGCTTTTTCCCCGGATCTTGGCCTTCTTGATCTCGACGCCGTTGGGGAGCATCGCGCCCACCTTGGCCAGCGCGACGACGTCGCCCGCAGACATGTTCTTCGCCCCGCAGACGATGTCGAAATCGACGGCGCCGTCGGTCACCCGGCACAGGGAAAGCCGGTCCGCGTTGGGATGCTGCCCCTTCTCCAGGATCTTCGCGGTGACGACGTTTTCGAACCCCTCGCCGAGGAAGCGGCAGGAGGACACCTCGACCCCCGCCATCGTTAGCGACTCCTGGACCTGCGCGGGGGAAAGGCGCGTGTCGATGAACTCCTTAAGCCAGGAATACGGGATCTTCAAGGAAAGATTCTCCTCCCTCCCGCCGCGTTAAAACTGCGAGAGGAACCGGATGTCGTTTTCGAAGAAAAGGCGGATGTCGGAGATCCCGTGCCGCAGCATCGCGATCCGCTCGACCCCCATGCCGAAGGCGAAGCCGGAGAATTCCTCCGGGTCGTAATCCACGAAACCGAAGACGGCGGGATCGACCATGCCGGCGCCGAGGATCTCGAGCCATCCCGAGTTCTTGCAGACGCGGCACCCTCCCCCGCCGCAGATGACGCACTGGATGTCGACTTCGGCGGAGGGCTCCGTGAAGGGGAAGAAGCTGGGGCGGAACCGGAGCGGCTTGCCCGGACCGAAGGTCATCCGGCAGAATTCGGTCAGCAGCCCTTTCAGGTCCGCCATCGTGATGTTCCGGTCCACCGCCAGCCCCTCGACCTGGTGGAACATCGGCGAGTGGGTGATGTCGGAGTCCGACCGGTAGACGGCGCCCGGGGCGATGATCCGGACGGGGGGGCGCATCCTTTCCATGGTGCGGATCTGGATCGGCGACGTGTGGGTCCGCAGTACGAGGTCCCCCGCGTCTGACTCGACGTAGAAGGTGTCCTGCATGTCGCGCGCGGGGTGCTCCGGCGGGAAGTTGAGGGCCTCGAAGTTGTAGTAGTCCTTCTCCACGTCGGGCCCGCCCTGCACGGAGAACCCGAGCCGGCGGAACACGGAGATGATGTCCGCCATCGTCTGCGAGATGGGGTGCCGGTGGCCCGGGACCTGGCATCGGCCGGGCAGGGTGACGTCGAGACGGTCCAGCCCTTCCCTGGCGACGCGCTCCTGCTCACGGATGGAGGCGAGCCGCTCTTCGAAGACCGATTCGAGCTCGGCGCGGGCCCGGTTCGCCTCGGAGCCGACGACCTTGCGCTCCTCGACGGAAAGGGAGCCGATCCCTTTCAGGATCTCGGAGATCGCCCCCTTCTTGCCGAAGAAACGCCCCTTGGCGTCGAGCAGGTCGCTCTCGTTCCTCGACGCGGCGAGGGCCGCGAGCCCTTCCGCCCGGAGCCGTTCGATCTGATCTGAGGTGCCGGCCGACGTTCCCAAAAAGCCCCCGCTACGCCAGCGCGGCCCTGGCCTTTTCGGCGAGGCTCCGGAAAGCGGCTTCGTCATTGACCGCGAGGTCCGCCAGGATCTTGCGGTCGACCTCGACGCCCGCCTTTTTCAGGCCGAACATGAGCTGGCTGTAGGAAAGGCCGTTCAGCCGCGCTGCGGCGTTGACCCGGGTGATCCAGAGGGCCCGGAACTCCCGTTTCCTCGTCCGCCGGTCGCGGTAAGCGTACCGCAACGCACGGGCGATGGCCTCCTTGGCGGTACGCAGCAGGTTCCCGTGGCCGCCGCGGAACCCCTTGGCCAGCTTGAATACCTTGCGACGCTTCTTCTGGGAATGAACCGATCTTTTTACGCGAGGCATGGCGTGTCCCTTCTATCCCGTCTTCGATTCGTGTTTTAGAGATACGGCAGCAGACGCCGGATCGAGCCCTCGTTCGTGGGGTGCACGAGAGCGGACTTCCTCAAGGACCGTTTCCGTTTCCGGTTCTTGTTGGAGAGGATGTGGCTCTTCCCGGCCTTGGCGCGCTTGATCCCGCCTCCGCCCGTGGCGCGGAAGCGTTTGTTCGCCCCCCGGTTCGATTTCATCTTCGGCATGACCTTATTCCTCCTGTTTCTCCACCGGGGAGGGCGAGGTCGCCTTGGCGGCTCCCCCCACGGGCTTCTTTTTATGGAAGGTGGGGGCCACGATGGTCATCATCGTCTTCCCCTCCATCTTCGGCGCGGATTCCACCTTCGCGATGTCGGCGATGGAGTCCACGATGTTCTTCAGCACCTCGAACCCGCTCTGGGAAGCGTAGGCCAGCTCCCTCCCGCGGAAACGGACCGTGACCTTCACCTTGTCCCCGTCCTCGAGGAAGCGCCGGATGTGCTTGAGCTTCGTGGCGATGTCGTGCTCCTCGGTCTTCGGCCGGACCTTGATCTCCTTGACCTGGATTACGGTCTGCTTCTTCCTTGCCTCCTGCTCCCGCTTGCTCGTGATGTACTTGAACTTGCCGTAATCCATG
>DCUH01000134.1:0-470 GCA_002327765.1 bacterium UBA2219
AGCCCGACGCCTCGGGCCGTCGCCGCCCGATCCCGCTCGAGGGCTCCGAGTTCGACCTTCCCTGCCAGGTGGCGGTCTCCGCGATCGGGCAGTCGACCGCGCTGTACGGGCTCACCGACACGCAGGGCGGCAAGGTGGGGCTCACGAAGTGGAACACCTTCGTCATCGACCCGGCCGACCTTTCCACGAACGTCCGGGGCGTCTTCGCCGGCGGGGACGCGGCGGACGACGGCCCGACGGTGGTCATCGACGCGATCGCCGACGGCCAGCGGGCCGCGCGGTCGATCGACGCGTTCCTCCGGGACGAGGCCTCCTCCCCGCGCCCCTTCGTCGTGAAGAAGGAGTTCTGGGCGAAGCCGGGCGAGGCGGAGCTGGGGCAGGTCAAGGAAAGCCCGCGCCACGAGGTGCACCAGATCGACGTCGAGGAGCGGCGCGGCAGCTTCGCCGAGGTCGCGACCGGCTTCGAGTTC
>DCUH01000134.1:582-4365 GCA_002327765.1 bacterium UBA2219
CGCGCTGCATCCGCACGTGCGCCCGGGTGCTCCCCGTCGCGGCGCTGGGGCTCGTCGGCCGGGGGTTCCGCACCGAGATGCGGCCCGCGATGAACGACCCGCTCGTCGAGACGAGCTGCGTCAGCTGCGGCAACTGCGTCGACGCCTGCCCGACGGGCGCGCTCACGGTGAAGTACCCGTTCCCCGGGCGGGCGGCGCTGCGCACGAGCGACCAGGCGACCCATTGCGCGTTCTGCTCGGTCGCCTGCGCCCTCACGGTGAAGCGGTTTGGCGCGGGGCGCTACTACATCGCCCCTTCCGGCGCGCCGGGGGACTACCTGTGCCGCTACGGGCGCTTCGGGCACGAGCTCTTCGTCAAGCGCCGCCGCATCGCCGCCCCGAAGGTCCGGCGCGGGGGCGGGGTCCAGCCGGCCGGCCTCGACGAGGCGCTCAAGCTCGTCGCGGAGGGGCTGAAAAAAGTCGCGGCGAAGCACGGCCGGGACAAGGTCGGCGTGTTCGTTTCGCCCGAGCTCACCAACGAGGAGCTTTACCTCGCCTCCACGATCGCCCGCGAGGGGCTCGGCACCAACAACGTCGCCTCCCTCTCCGTGCTGGGCACGGACGCGAGCGCGCTGGACGCCACGCTCGGCTTCACGGCCTCGACCGCGGACCGCTCGGCCATCGACGCCGCGGACCTCGTCATCTGCAACAACACGTCGATGGAGTCCGACCACCTGGTCCTCGCGGTACGCGTCATCCGGGCGGTGCGGGAGGGCGCGAAGCTCGTCGTGAGCAACTCCGCGCTCGACCCGGCCGACCAGGCGCTCTCCACGGTCGCGATGGACCCGATGCGCGGCCGCGCGGCCATCCTGTGGAACGGGGTGATCCAGCAGCTGATCGACGGCGGGACGTTCGACCCGGCGGAGATCGCGAAGATCGAGGGAGGGGCCGCCTTCCTCGCGGGGAGGGATTTTCGGCCCGAAACGGTCGCCGGGCTCACGGGCGTCGACCCGAAGGCGGTCCGGGCGGCCGCCGGGCTCGTAGCGGAGGCGAAACGCGTCGTCGTCATCCACAGCCCCGACCGGGTCCAGGACCAGGCCGCCGGCGACCTGGAGACGCTCGGGAACCTCGTCGTGCTCCTCCGCGCGCGCGGCGTCAAGGCGGACCTTCTCCTGCCCCGCATGCATTCGAACAGCGCGGGGCTCGAGGTCGCGGGAGCGGACCCGGCGTTCGGCCCCGGAAGGTCCGCGCGCCCCTCGGGGGTGGCGGGGGCCCGCAGCCGGGAGGAGCTCCACGCGCTCCTGGAGAGCGGCGAGATCAAGGGGGCGCTCGTCGTCGGGGAGGACCCGCTCGCGTGGGACCCGACGGGCTCCTGGTTCCGCAACGTCGAGTTCCTCGCCGCGATGGACTGGACCGACACCGAGACGACGCGCGGCGCCGACGTCGTGCTTCCCGGCTCGACGTATCTCGAGACGGCCGGCACGCGGTGCGGCTTCGAGGGGGCGCTCGTGCCCTATTCGCGCGCGGTGGAGCCGCCGGCGGGAGTATCGGGCGACGAGGTTCTCAAGAAACTCGCCCGCGAGCTCGGCGTCGCGGTCCCGGACGACGCGTCGGCCGCGGTCGATTCCGCCGCCCGGGCGGCGCTGGGCAACCTCGTCCGCTTCTACTGGAACACAGGGGAGCAGCGCGTCCCTGCGGGCGGGATGCGCCTCGTTCCGACGGGCGCCGACGTGCGCACCGGCTCGATCCGGCCCCCGCTGACGCACGGGGAGAAGTACCGGCGCGAGATCCGGGAGGTTGGCACCGGCCGGTTCCGCGTGCGCAACTGAGAAACCGGGGGCGCCGGGCGAAAGGGCTCGGAATGATCCGACTCGAGAACCTCTACTCCTTCCTGGAGAGCGTCTTCGACTACCTCCTGGTCGTCGACGGGGAGGAGCGCGTCGTCCACGCGGGCCGGATCCTCGCCCGCGACAGCCTCTCGGAGGCGGGTTTCACCGCGGGGACGCGCCTCCGGGACATCCTTTCGCCCCCGTCGCTTTCCTCCTTCCGCTCGGCGATGGCGCAATCCCGCGCGGGCGGCCGCACGAGCGCCGTCCTCGCGAGGCCGGGGGAGGCCCCGGTGTCGATCCACCTCAACGCGGGCTGCGGCAGGACCGACGGCGGCGACGTCTTCCTTTTCTTCGGGAACCGGCTCCGGCCCTTCAGCGAGGTTCAGGACTGGGAGAAGAACGAGCGGATCAAGGAGCTCTCCTGCCTCTACGACGTCGCCGAGTGGATCGAGGTGTCCGGATCGATCGGCGAGTTCTTCACCGGCCTTTCCCGCATCATCTCCGTCGCGATGCTCTACCCCGGGGAGGCGATCGTCCATTCGGTCTACCAGGGGGTCGAGTACGGCCAGAGGCCCGCCTCCCCGGGAGGCATCTCCGCGCGCATCGTCGTCGGCGGGAAGGAGAAGGGGGAGATCCGCGTCGGCTACCACGACGCGGAGCGTCAGCTCCTTCCCGAGGAGCAGCGGATGCTCGACGAGATCGGGCGCATGCTGAGCCTCTCCCTCGAGCGGAAGGAGCTCCGGGAGGAGATCGGCAGGCGCACGGCCGACCTCGACGAGCAGAAGCGGCAGCTCTCCCTCGTCAACTCCTACATCGACTCGGTCAAGGGAGGCTGGGAGGGGTCCAAGGCCACCCTCGAGGCGATGTTCCAGGCGATTCCCGACGAGGTCGTGCTCATCGACAACCACCGCAAGGTCGTCATGACGAACCGCGCGGACGTTCCCCCGGGCACCCCCTGCTACGAGAGCGTCTTCGGGCGGGAGACCCCCTGCGAGGACTGCCGCCTCGCCCGCATCCTCCACGAGAAGACCCCCGTCACGGTCACGATGAAGCGCGACGACCGCTTCCTCCAGGTCCAGGCGATCCCGATCTACAACAAGAAGCAGAAGGTGGACGGGATCATGGAGTTCTACCGGGACGTCACGCTCGAAAAAACGTACGAGCAGCAGCTCCAGCAGGCCGACAAGCTGGCTTCCCTCGGCCAGCTCGTCAGCGGCATCGGGCACGAGATCAACAACCCGAACCAGTTCATCCGCGGGAACATCCGGATCGTGAAGCAGTCGCTCGAGGACCTGTTGCCCATCGTAGAGGAGTACGCCGCGTCGCACCCGGACCTGAAGGTCGCCAAGCTCAATTACGATTTCTGGCGCCGGCACATCATGACCCTCGTGGACGACATGGACCACGGGTCGCAGCGCATCAAGGAGATCGTCGAGGGGCTTCGGACCTTCGCCCGCAAGGACGAGGGGCTGCTCGTCGACACGATCGACATCAACACGCTGATCGGGGCGAGCGCCCGCCTCGTACACAACGAAGTCCACAAGCACGCCGACATCGAGCTCGACCTCGCGGACGGGCTGCCCGCGTTCCGGGGTAACGCCCAGAAGATCGAGCAGGTCCTCGTCAACCTCCTCGTCAACGCCGGCCAGGCGATGCAGGACGACGTGCGCGGTCTCATCACGGTCCGAACGCGCCTGGAGGAGCGGGACATCCGGGTCGACATCGAGGACAACGGCGCCGGGATGAACGAGAAGACGCAGAAGCAGATCTTCGACCCGTTCTTCACCACGAAGCGGGCGAAGGGTGGGACGGGGCTGGGGCTGGCGATCGTCTACCGGATCCTGGAGGAGCACGGGGGGACCATCTCGGTCAGGAGCCGGCCGGGCGCGGGGACGACGTTCACGATCCGGATCCCCGCCAGGCCGCCGGGGAAGGCGGGGGCATGAAGCGGGTCCTCATCGTCGACGACGACGTC
>DCUH01000080.1 GCA_002327765.1 bacterium UBA2219
CCGTCACCCGGCCGCGGGGGATTCCACCGATGCCGAGCGCGACGTCGAGCGAAATGGCGCCGGTGGAGATGACGGCAATGTCTTTCGCGGGGACGTCGGAACCGAGGCGCATGATGGCGCCCTTGCCGTAACTCTTTTCGATCGCCGCTACGGCCATGTCGAGCGCCTTGCGGCGGTTTGGGTCCTGGTTCATCTGGCGGTCTCCTCTTCGCTTGTCCGGCGGCGCGGGTCGTTCCCCAGGGGGAACTCCCGGACCACGGTATAGATCGCGCCCCCCGGGGCGAGGCGGCTTTCGAACAGCACGATCGACGATACGGGCACGTTCCCGAATTCACGGCCCGCGAGTCCCCGGACGAAGCGGTCTCCCCAAGCGGGAGGAAGGACTCCCCGGACGCGCCCTACCGTGATGTGCGGGTGGAACGGACGATCCTCTCGGGGGAACCCGGCCCCCGAAAGCGCGCTCTCAATATTCTGTTGCAACTTCCCGACCAATTCAAGCGGTTCCCGGAACCCGGCCCAGAGGACCCGGGGGTTCCTCGTACCCGGGAACGTCCCCCCCCCGGATGCGTCGAGGGAGAACGGAGTGGAGGCTCCGGCTGCGCCTTCGAGCGCCCCGCAGAGGACGGAGAGCCGGTCGCCGGGGATTTCCCCAAGGAATTTCAGCGTGACGTGGAGGTTCCCCTTCTCGACCCAGGACACGGGACCCTTCGTTTCGCGCATCCCCCGGACCGCCTCCGCCACGGCGTCCCGCACGGCCGGAGGCAGCCCGATGCCGACGAAGCACCTCACCCGGCCTCCTCCTCCCCGGAGAGCAGCCGCGCCGCCGCCGCCATCGAGGCGCGGACCGTGTCCCGGCGGACCTTTCCCCGGTCCCCGCGGAAACGGAACCGGTGCGAGTACCGGACCCCTCCCCGCACGGCAACGGCCACCCAGACCGTGCCGACCGGCTTCCCACGGCTCCCGCCGCCCGGCCCCGCGATCCCCGTCGTGGCGATCGAGACGTCCGCCGGGATGCGTTCGAGGACGCCGTCCGCCATCGCTTCCGCGACCTGCGCGCTCACCGCCCCGTGGGCGTCGATCAGGCGGGAAGGGACCCCAAGGGCGGCCGACTTGACGGCGTTGCCGTACGCGATCACGCCGCCCAGAAAGTAGTCGGAGCTGCCGGGGATCGAGGTGACCGCCCCGGCCAGCAGCCCTC
Source organism: bacterium UBA2219 (assembly GCA_002327765.1). GTDB lineage: Bacteria > Desulfobacterota > Deferrimicrobia > Deferrimicrobiales > Deferrimicrobiaceae > UBA2219. The sequence goes on from DCUH01000080.1 coordinate 1,199, forward strand.
CGGTGCACGACTCGGCGACGGCGAGGGTTTTCCCGGACGACCGCAGGAGCCTCCCGAGCCGTGAAGCCGCCGCGGCCGTCACCCGATCAGCCACGAGATCCCCCGGTATGCGAGGCCCGCGAGCGCCCCCGCGGCCAGATCGTCCGCCACCACGGCGACGGGCCCCTCCTTCGCGTCGATCCATGCGGTCGGGCCGAACTTCCACACGTCGAAGAGTCGGAACAGGGCGAACACCCAAAGGGCGTTCTTCCAGCCCCACGGGATCCAGGTCGCCGCCAGGAGCATCCCGGCGATCTCGTCGATCACGACCGATCCCGGGTCCTTCTCCCCGGCGGACGCCATCCCTTCCCGGGCGGCGGGGACGGCCAGCAGGAGAACCCCCGCCAGGAGCAGGACGTGCGCCGCCCCCACCCCGCCGGTCAAATACCATAGCGGGAGGGACGCCAGCGACCCGGCCGTTCCGGGCGCGACGGGGATCCGACCCGCCCCGAAGCCCGTCGCGACGGCGCGCAGCCCCCGCCGAACCCATATATTTCCCCGAAAACGATTGACTTGTGCGGTTCCCATGTCGGATATTTACTACTGTATGTCAACAAATACCCCCTTTCCAATAACGGAATGACGGACTCCCCGGAAATACCGGAAGAACTCTACCTGAGGCGTGTTTCCCAGGCCGTGACCGAACTGGCCAAGGGGATGAAAAGCGTCAGCTTCTACCCCGAGGACCACCCTCTCCTGATCCAGGCGATCACGAAAATCGTGCTGCTGTTCGAGGAGATTCCCCTGCCTGCGGAAGGCCTCGAGATAGGAGTCTCGAAGAACACCCTGTCCTGCAAGGATATTCCCCTTTCCGGCGGCTCGGGCAAGGCGCTCGGGGACCTCAACCGGGAGCTGTACCTCCGGCGGGCCGCGCGGATCATCTTCCTTCCGAACATGCGGCCGGACGAGATCGTTTCCTTCCTGAAAGTGGTCGTTCGGGACGTCGAGAAGGTCCTGGACGCGGGCGGGCTGGAAAAGGCCCTCGCGCAGGAGAAGGTCACCCACATCTGGGCCAACCGGGTCGACTACGACAAGATGACGGAGCTCCTGAAGGCCGAGGACGAGCTGGAAGAGCTCGAGCCCGAGGAGCTCGCCGACGCGCCCTTCACGGAACCGTGGAGATCCGTCGCTCCCGGGGACCCCGAGGCGTCGGAGCCGCTGACGATCGAGACGCTGCTGGGCCGCATTGAAAAGGAAACCGACCCCGCCGCGTACCGCGGCCACATCGTGGATTTCTCCCGGTTCCTCCTTTCGGAACTGCCGGATCGGAAGCTCGAATACGTCACGCGCGCCGTCTCTCTCTTCGTCCGGCACATCGAGGCCCCGCCCGGGGGAAACCGCGAGATCGCCGATCTCGCCGGGCTGGGAATCCGGGAACTCGCGGACGACGAGATGGTCGACCACTACATCGGCCAGCTCAAGAAGGGGGGCATGCGCGGCAGGGCGGAGACCGAGACCGTCCTCGTCGCTCTCGGGGAGAAGTCGGTCCGCCCCCTCCTGCAGGCGCTCGCCGAGGAGAAGGACCTCCTCGTGCGGAAGACGATCGTCTCCATCATCGTCCGGATCGGGCGCATCGCCGTGCCCACCATCGTCGAGAACCTGGCCGACTCCCGCTGGTACATGGTCCGGAACATGTTGACGATCCTCGGCAACCTCGAGATGCCCGACCTCGCCCCCAATATCATCGCCACGCTGTCGCACCCGGACCTCCGGGTGAAGAAGGAGGCGATCAAGGCGCTTTCCAAGACGGCGCACCCTTCCGCCGTGACCGCTCTCTGCGATCTCTGCTTCCACACGGAGGAAACCCTGGCGCTCACGGCGACCGCGGCCCTGTCGTCCAAGAAGGAGCCCGAGGCGGTGGTCGCCCTGTACCGGCGTGTGACGGCGAGGAAATACCTGTATCCGAATTACCGGCTGGCGCACGAGGCAATCGACTCCCTTCGCGCCATCGGCACCGACGATTCGGTGACCGCCCTGGAAGAGATCCTGGCGATGGACGTCTTCTGGAAGACGGAAAATTTCCGCGAGATGAAATCCCACGCCCTGAGAAGCATCTCATTGATCAAGGGAAAGAGGGCCTCCGAGGCCCTCCGGAAGATGGCCCAGGCCGGCGAGCCGTTCCTGCGCCGGGAGGCCGACCGGATACTGAAAAGGAAATTGATGTAAGGAGAAGCGGCTTTGGACCGACGGCAGATGGAGAACACGATCGCCGGGATCGTGCGGCTACTGGGTACTTCCCTGAAGAACCGCGGGCTGTATCCCCCGTCCCACCCGCTGGTGCGCACCCCTATCGAGAAATGCTGCGCGGAGCTCGACACCCTTTTCTCCGACCGTGCGGAGCTCGCCCTCACCGTGGCCGACGAAACGCTCGTGCTGGAAGGCGTCCCCATCTTCCACCTGACCTCCTCCCTCGAGCTGTTCCTCGCCCGCCTCGGAAGCATCGGGGTGCCGGCCGTCATCTTCGAACGGGGGCTGGCGTCGGAGGACCTCGAGCGGTTCGTGCTGTTCCTGCACGAGACGAAGGAGCAGGGGTTGGCCGTGGACGCGATCAAGGACCGCCTCGCCCGGGCCGGGGTCCGGCACATCCGGGTGACCGCCTCCGACGAGGAGCGGGACGATTTCGAGGCCGCCCGCCGGGTCTACGGCAACGCCATCGACGTGGTGGTCCAGGCGCTGAGCGACGTGCGCAACGGGAAGGTCCCCGACGGCGCGAGCTGCGACCACACCGTGAGGGATATGAACGGGATGCTCCTGCGAAACAGGGACGCCATGATCGCCCTCACGCTGATCAAGAACTTCGACGAGTACACCTACAACCACTCCGTGAACGTCTCCATCCTCTCCCTGGCCGTCGCGGACACCCTGGGCCTCCCCGAGCAGGACCGGATCAACGTGGGCGTGGCGGGGCTGCTGCACGACGTCGGCAAGACACAGCTCGCGCTGGACCTGATCCGGAAACCCGGCACCCTGACGGTGGCCGAGTACGAGGAGATCAAGAAGCACCCCGAGGAAGGGTTCGCCATCCTCGGGAAGATGACGAACATCGAGCCGGAAACCCGCAAGATCGTTCGGGAGCACCACATGCGGTTCGACGGGGCGGGCTACCCGGCCCTCCAGCCGGGGGTACGGCCGAACCCCCACTCCCAGGTCATCGCGGTGGCGGACTGCTACGACGCCCTGACCAGCATGCGCTCCTACCAGATGGCGCGCACGCCGCAGGGCGCGATGGAGATCATGCGGAAGCTGGCGGGGAAAGCGCTCGACCCCGACCTCGTCCTCCTGCTGGAGCGCTCCCTGGGGGCCTACCCCGTGGGGACGCTGCTGCGCCTGAGCACGATGGAGGTCGGGATCGTGACCAGCGTGCCCGGCCAGGGAAAAGGGTATCCCGGGATCTCGGTCCTCTACGACCGGGCGGGGAACCCTCTCGCGGCGCCGGAAACGGTGGACCTGTCGGAATCCGACCCGGTCACCGGGAAGGTGCGCCGCGCGGTCATCGGCACGGTGAACCCCATGTTCCTTCCTCCCGTGCCGCTGGAAAGCGTCCTGGCGCACGCCTCCGCCTGACTCCCGTCCTTCAGGGGCGGGAGGACGTCCAGTTCCCGAGCGCCTCCGCCACGGCGGCGCGGACCAGTTCCTCCGGGTCTCCCCCGAGCGCGAGGATCCTCTCCCACCCTCCCCCGTCGGTCAGCCGGGAGACCGCGATCACGGCCTTGGCGCGGACCTCCGCGTCGGGGTGCGCGAGGTACTTCTCGACGTGGGGCCCGAGCTCCTTCCTTCCCGATGCGCCCAGCGCCTCGACGATATTGGCCAGCACGACCCCCTTTTCCTTCGGGAGCATCTCCCACAGCGCCTTGAGGACCGCCGGGGTCGGGAAGGCGGAAAGCGCCCTGGCCGCCGCCCCGCGGACCTCCCGGGTCCCGTCGGAAAGCGCGTCGAGGAGGAGACCGACCCCTTCCGCCCCGCCGATCTCCGCCGCGGAGAAGACCACCCGGATCTTCTCCTCCTGGCTCCCCGAGCGGAGCCGCTCCCGGAACGCCTCCAGCGAACGCTTCGCCCGCGTCCGGTCCATCGCCCCGGACGCCGCCTCCCGCACCCCCTGCGCGGGATCGGACAACAGCCCGTTCAACGCCTCCTCGATCCGGTCGATCATGACGATCCCTCCCCGCCCCCCGTCATCTCCGCCGCAGCGGGCACATCCGCTGTTCCTTTCGCGCGCCTAACGGCGTCGAGGATCGCCTCCTCGAGGGCGCGCGTCCCGAGGGACGCCGCCTGCAGGACGTTCCCCCGCCGCCCGGACGCTCCGGTGGAAACGGCCACCACCACGTCCCCGTCCATGGGGGTATGGACCGGCCGGATGACGCGGCACAACGCCGCGTGCGCCATCCGCGCCACGCTCCAAAGCTCCTCCCGGGACAGGATGTCCGGCGTGGCGACCACTCCCAGGGTCGTGTTCCCCTCGGCGGCGAACGGCTCCCGGCGGAACCCCGAGCCGAAAAGCGCCTCCGTGTCCGCTGCACCGCACCGGCCGGCGAGCCGGGCGCCCGCCAACCGCCTCCCCGTCGAGGGGTCCACCACGTCTCCGAAGGCGTTCACCACCGCGCACGCCCCGACGACCGTCCCCCCGCTCGCCTCCGAGGCGGTGCCGAATCCCCCCTTCATCGCCCGTTCGATCCCAAGGGCCTTCCCCACCGTGGCGCCGGCCCCCGCGCCGACCGACCCGCGCTCCGGCGGGCGGCTCGTTGCCGCCCCGGCCGCGTCGTACCCCATCGCCGCGTCCGGGCGTCGGGGCCCCCGCGAAAAACCGAGGTCGTAGAGGACCGCCGTCGGAACGATCGGCACGATCCCCCCGGGCGTGGGAAATCCCGCCTGCCGTTCCTCGAGAAAGCGTACCACCCCCGTGGCCGCCTCGAGCCCGAAGGCGCTACCCCCCGCAAAGACGAGGGCGTCGATCCTTCGGGCGGGATGGGGACGGACCAGCGAATCCATCTGCCGCGTGCCGGCCGCCTCGCCCCGGATGTCGGCCCCCGCCGCGGCCCCCCCGGGAAAGAGCAGAACCGTCACGCCGGTTCCGGGGTCGCCGTCCTGGGCGTGCCCCAGAAGGACCCCTTCCACGTCCGTGATCGAACCCGTCATTTCCCCTCCGCCTTCGGCTATAGTCATACCGAAGCCGGAAAGTTTCGTCAATCCGACCGGTTGACGATGGAGACGAACGGAAAGTACACTCGAAGGATGAACGAAGCTCCCACAGGGGGGCGCACCCTGGGTCTCGATTACGGCAGCCGGCGCATCGGGGCGGCGGTTTCCGACCCGCTGGGGCTCACGGCCCAGCCGCTTCCCGCGATCCCCCGGACGGGAGACCGCAAGGACGTCGCCGAGATCGGCCGGTTGGCCGCCGGGCTCGGGGCGACCTCCGTGGTCCTCGGGCTCCCCCTGCTGATGAACGGGGACGAAGGGCCCGCCGCCGTCCGCGCCCGGGAGTTCGGCGCGCGGATCGAGAGGGAGCTTGCCCTGCCGGTGACTATGTGGGACGAGCGGATGACCACGGTGCAGTCCGAACGCCACCTCGTCGATTCCGGGGTGCGCCGGGAAAAGCGGAAAGGACTGCGGGACAGCCTCTCCGCCATGTTCCTCCTCCAGGCCGTCCTGGATCTGCGGAACCGGAAATGACCCCCCTGCGGATCCGGAAGCATCCCGGAAGCGCCGCCCGAGGCATCGCCCTGGCCCTCGCGTGCGTCGTCCTGGTATCCACCTTCCTGCTGTTCGATTCCTACCCGGAAAGGGAATGGACGGGAAAGACGGTGTCCATCCCCAAGGGAAGTTCCCTGGCCGTGATCTCGTCCATCTTTTCGGAGGAGAAGGCGATCCCCCATCCCCTCGCTTTCCGTGGCATCGCCCTGCTGACGGGCACGGGGCGGCGGCTCCAATACGGCGAGTACACCTTCCCCACCCCGCCGTCGGCGTACGCGGCCTGGAGGAAGCTGATCGCCGGGGACGTGGTCAAGTACCCCGTGATCGTGCGGCCGGGATCGAACATCTACGACGTGGCGGCGGTCCTGGGCGCGTACTCCCTGGCGGATCCCGCGAAGTTCCTCGATGCGGCGATCTCCGGGCCCGTGCTGGCGAGGCTGGGGATCAGCGCGGAGAGCGCGGAAGGGTACCTCGTGCCCGACACCTACAACCTCGTCAAGAACATCGAGCCCGAGAAGATCCTGGAGATCATGGTACGGCCGTTCCGGGAGAGGTTCACCCCGGCGATGGAGCAGAAGGCGGCCATGGCGGGGCTTTCGGTGCACGAGGTGGTGACGATCGCGTCGATCATAGAGAAGGAGACCGGCGTCGCGGAGGAGAAGCCGCTCGTGTCGTCGGTCATCCGCAGGCGGCTGGCGCTCGGGATGCCGCTGCAGATGGACCCCACGGTGATCTACGGGGCGAAGCGCTTCGACGGGACGGTGACGAAGAAGGACCTGCAGGCGCCGAACCCCTACAACACCTACCTCAACCGCGGGTTGCCGCCGGGGCCGATCGCCAACCCGGGATCGTCCTCGATCGCGGCGGCGCTTTCCCCCGCGAAGACGGATTACCTGTACTTCGTGTCGAACAACGACGGCACGCACACGTTTTCAAGGACGCATTCGGAACACGCGCTCGCGGTGGAAAACCTGCGGCGCCTGCAGCGGGAGGAGGCGGAAAGGAAGGCCGCGCCGGCGGAAGCGGGCGAGGGCGCGTCGGGGGAGGTCGAATCCCCTACTCCTCCACCTCTCCCATCGGGACCTTCCTGATCCCCTCTTCGGGCTCTTCCCTGGTGTACTTCTCCTCGCGCTCGTTCTTCTCCTGGCATTCGACGCAGAACTTCGCGAAGGGGAGGACCTTGAGGCGCGCCCTCGGGATCTTCGTCCCGCAGTCCTCGCACAGGCCGTACGTTTCGTCCTCGATCCGGTCCAGCGCGTCGTCGATCTGCAGCAGTTTCCGCTTTTCCCGGTCCGTGAGGATCATGTCGAGCTCACGGGTCCTTTCCTCGGAAACCGAATCGAGAATGTCACCGATGTCCTGCGCCCCCGGTGCCGTCGTAGCCTTCGAGCGGCGTGCGATTTCGTGGACCAGGTCTTCCCGCATCTTGAGAAGCATGTCCTTGATCGGTTTCATCGGCGCCCGCCCTTGGGGATAATGAAAATTGGCTTAGTATACCCGGGGAAATCCGGGTGTCAATCGGATTCGGCCCCCTGCGCGGCAGAGATCGCCGCCGCCCGGAGGTCCCACTCCCTCGAGCCGGTCACCCGGGCGCGGCAGATGGTTCCCGGAGGGCCGTCGAAACCCGCCAGGCGGACGGAGCCGTCCACCTCGGGGGCCTGCCCGCGATGGCGGCCGACGGCCCCTCCCCGGGGGAAGACCTTCTCGACGAGGACCTGGACCGTCTCGCCGACGAGCGCCGCGTTGCGCGCGGCGAGGATGTCGGCCTGCGCGTCCCGTATGAGCTGCGCGCGCTCTTCCCGGACCCTCTCCGGCACCTGGCGCGGCATCGACGCGGCGGGGGTCCCCTCCTCCCGGGAGTAGGGGAAGACGCCGAGGTAGTCCCACCTCGTATCGTGGACGAATTGGAGAAGCCGGTCGAAGGCCCTCCGCGTCTCCCCCGGGAACCCGGCGATCAGCGACGTCCGGAGGAAGACCCCCGGCACGGCCGCGCGCAGGCGCTCCACCATGCGGTACACCTCGGAAGGGCCGTACTTGCGTCCCATGGCGGCGAGGATCGCCGGGTCGATATGCTGCACCGGGATGTCCAGGTACGGGCAGACCTTCTCCTCGGAGCGAAGCAACTCCACGATGCCTTCGTCGACGCGCCCCGGGTAGAGGTACAGGAGGCGGACCCACCGGACGCCCCGGACCGCGCAGAGCGCGCGCACCAGGGAAACGAGGGCCCCCTTCTCCGCCCGGTCCGCCCCGTAGGCGGTGAGGTCCTGGCCGATGAGGTTGATCTCCCGGGCGCCGCGCCGGACGAGCCCGCGCGCCTCCGCCAGGAGGGATTCCCTGCCGCGGCTGCGCAGCGGCCCGCGGATTGCCGGGATCGCGCAGTAGGAGCAGCGGTTGTCGCACCCCTCCAGGATCTTCAGGAAAGCGGATCCCGCGGCGGCCGCGGCGGGAAGGCGGTGGCGGTACGCCGCGTCGGGAAGAGCCCCCTCGCCGACCACGGCGCGCGGGGCGGCGCCACCGCGCCCGCCCGTTTCCCGCAGCATCCCCGCCAGGATCCCCGGCAGGGCCGGGATGTCGCCGGGGCCCAGGAACAGGTCGACCTCGGGAAGCAGCCCGGGGAGGTCGTCCCGGTACCTGCGGGCCAGGCAGCCGGCCAGGACGAGCAGGCGGATCCGTCCCCGCCGCTTCTCCCGCGCCAGCCCGAGGATCTCCTCGATCGACTCCTCCTTGGCCGCCCGGACGAACCCGCACGTGTTGAGCACCGCGACGTCGGCGCGGCCGCCGGGCACCAGGGCGAACCCCTTCCCCTCTAGCAGCCCCGCCATCACCTCGGAGTCGACGGCGTTCTTCCCGCAGCCGAGGGTGTGGATCCGGACCGTCGCCGCCGTCTTGCCCTTCCGGGTCAACCGTCCACCACGGGCACCCCCGCCGGCTTGCGGAACAGGAACAGGTCCGGCGGAAGCCGCGGGTCGATCTCGATGTCGGAGAGATACAGATGGTTTTCCCCGCCGAGGCGGTCGAAGAGATGGACTTCAAGGATGAGGCCGTCCCGGCTGCCCACCACGAGGTCGATCCGCCGGACCTCCGGCGCGCCGTCCCCCCGGGGGAGAAGCCGCAGTAGCGTCTCCGCCCCTTCCTTCCGGGGAACGGATTCCTCCACCCGGAACATCCCGGAGATGTCTCCCTTTCCGAAAAGCAGCAGGAGGGGGATCTTGCCTCCGAGGCTCTTCTCGTCGACCTTTCTGCGGATCACCTGGGGGGAGCCCGCGGGCCGGAAATAGAAGTGTTCGCCGTCCGCGAGGAACAGCTGCTCCTCGGGCGCCTGGTAGTCCCACCGCATCATCAGCGGGCGGCCGAAATACAGCTTCCCGGAGGCCTTCCGCACGATCCCGACGTTCTGCAGCGGGATCTCCTGGCGGAACCGGGCGGACAGGGTCCGGGCGGCGGCGTACCGCTCGCCGACCTTCCGGAGGAGGGCGTCGCCCGCCGCCGTCCCCGCCGAAGGGGGCGCCTCCGCGCGCACCGCCCCGGCGAAGAGAACCGGGGCCGCGAGCAGCCACGCCAACAGCGGAAGAACCGTTCCGGCACGGGTCCACCTGCGCATCCTTCTCAATCCTCCTTGCGAGGCAGGAACACCTCGCGCTGCTTCCCGCCCTCGGCGGGGCCGACGATCCCCTGCCGCTCCATTTCCTCGATGATCCGAGCCGCCCGGTTGAACCCGATCTTCAGGCGCCGCTGGAGGAAGGACACGGACGCGCGCCCGGTGCGGCTGACCTCCTCCACCGCGGCGTCGAACATCTCGTCGCGGGAGGGGTCGGGCTCCTCCGAGGTCGGCGGCGCCGTGATCGCGGAGTCGTACACCGGCGCCCCCTGGCTTTTCAGGTGGTCCACGACGCGCTGGATCTCCCCCTCGGTCACGTACGGCCCGTGGACGCGGAGGATCCCCCCCACTCCCGGCTGGAGGAACAGCATGTCGCCGAACCCCAACAGCGTTTCCGCCCCGCCCTGGTCCAGGATGGTCCGCGAATCGACCTGGGAGGTCACCTTGAAGGAGACGCGCGAGGGGAAGTTCGCCTTGATGACCCCGGTCAGGACGTCCACGGAAGGACGCTGCGTCGCGAACACGAGGTGGATCCCCGCCGCGCGCGCCATCTGCGTGAGCTGGGTGATGGAATCCTCGACCTCCCGCCTCGAGGCGGCGGTCATCATCAGGTCGGCCAGCTCGTCGATGACGATGACGATGTACGGGATCTTCCCCAGCTCGTCGCTTTCGCCGGCCCCCTTCGTCCGCCCCGACGCCCCCTGCCGCTTCTCCACGAACTGGTTGAAGGCGTCGATGTGGCGGACGCCGTTCTCCATCATGAGCTGGTACCGCCCCCTCATCTCCCCGACCGCCCACTTGAGCACGTGCGCCGCTTCCCTCGGCTGGGTCACCACGGGGTGGTAAAGGTGCGGGATCCCGTCATAAAGGGAAAGCTCGAGCATCTTCGGATCGACGAGGATCAGCCGGACGTCTTCGGGGGTGGCCCGGTAGAGGATCGAGAGGATCATGGTGTGCAGCGCCACGCTCTTCCCGGACCCGGTGGTGCCCGCGATCAGCAGGTGGGGCATCTTGCCCAGGTCCCGCACGACCGGCACGCCGAAGATGTCCTTCCCCAGCGCGAGCGTCAGCACGGAAGTCGCCGAGGAGTAGGCCGGGCATCCCAGCATCTCGCGCAGGACGATGGGGGACCTGCGGGCGTTCGGGATCTCGAACCCCATGACACCCTTCCCCGGGATGTTTGGGATCACGCGGACCGATTCGCACCGCATCGCGAGCGCAAGGTCGCCGGCCATCGCCGATACCCGGTGCGCCTTGATCCCGGGGGCGGGCCGGAACTCGTACATGGTGACCAGCGGGCCTTTGCGGATCTCTGTGATCGCCCCGTCGATGTCGTGCTCCATCAGCTTTTTCATGAGCGCGTGCGCGTTGTCCTGAAGGGCCGAGTCGTCGATTTTCTCTTCCTGCCCCTTGCCCGGCTCGAGCAGGTCGAGCGCAGGGAGCACGAAGGCCTTCCCCGCGGCCCTCGGCGGGAGCGACTCCTCGTCCGCCGGGCGCGGCGGCACGACGCGCGGCGCAACCGGCCCCTCCCTCCTCGGCGGAGCGTCGGGCTCGGCCTCCCACGCCTCCTTCGCGACGAGCTTCTCCTTCACCATCGCGCGCACCTTCTCGGACGGCTTCTCCCGGCGCCACAGGGACGGGATCCCGCTCAGGGGGACCCCCGTCGCCAGCATCAGGGAGAACAGCAGCAGGGCGAATAGCAGGAGGACGCCCCCCGCCGTGCTCAGCAGCTTCCCGAGAAGCTGCCGGCCGAGGAGCTCCCCGACGATCCCCGGCAGGAAGATGTCCTGCCCGAAGACCGAGACGTGCCCGGTGAAGAAGCTCAGGATCCCCAGGGCGGAGCAGACGGCGAGCAGCCCCCCCGCGGCGCGCTTCCACTTTTCCAGCACGCCCCCTCCCCGGAAAATCCAGTACGCGAGAAGCAGGCAGAGCAGCGGGAACCCGACGGCACCGATCCCGAAAAACTGGAACAGCAGGTCGGAGACGACCGCCCCGGCCGCCCCGCCCCAGTTGCGGACCGGGACACCCGGCACGCTCGCCGCGGAGAGCGAGGGGTCGTGCTGGTTGAACGATACGAGCGCCAGCGCGAGGTACAGGCCCGCCGTCGAGAACACGATCGCGAGAGTATCCCGCTTGATCTTCGCCGGGTCGGTCAAGGCCTACAGCTCCATGAGAACGGGAACGATCATCGGTTTCCGTTCGAGTCGCTTGTTGAAATACCTGCGAAGGGCGCGCCGGATGCCGGTCTGCATCTCCGCGAAGTCGGTCCGCGTCTGCGCGCCGGACTCCTCGAGGACCTGCAGGACCTCGCGCCTCGCGCCATCGACCAGCTCCTCTTCGCCGTTCTCCATCAGCACGCCCCGCGTGACGATGTCGGGCCCGTAGAGGATCTCGCCGGTTCCCGAGGACAGGCCCAGCACGACCATCACCAGCCCGACCTGGGAAAGGTGGTAACGGTCCTTGAGCACGACGCTCTCGACGTCCCCCACGCCCTTGCCGTCGACGAAGAGATGCCCCACCTCCATCCTCTGCGCGCGGGACATCTTCCCATCGCGGAATTCGAGGACGTCGCCGTTGAGGGCAATCTCCGTCTCCGGGACGCCCAGCCCCCGCGCCAGGTTCCTGTGCCGGACGAGCAGCCTGGGCTCCCCGTGCACCGGAACGAAGTTCGCGGGGTGGACCGCCTCGATCATCGCCTCGAGCTCCCTGCGGCTGCCGTGGCCGGAAACGTGGATCTCGGATATCTTCTCATACAGGACGTCCGCGCCCGCCAGGAAAAGCCGGTCGATCATGCTGGCGATGGCGCGCTCGTTCCCCGGGATGAACTTGGAGGAGAGCACGGCGGTGTCGCCCGGCCGCACCTTGATGTGCTTGTGCTCCCCCAGCGCCATCAGCGTCAGCGCGGACCGGGGCTCCCCCTGCGTCCCGGTGGTCACCACCGCGACCTCCAGGTCGGGAAGTACCCCCGCGTCTTCCACCGGAATCAGGATGTCGGGCCTCGGGAGGGCGAGGTACCCCAGGTCGATCGCCGTCTCCACGTTCCGGATCATGCTCTTCCCGCAGAGGGCCACCCGGCGCCCGCACCGTCCGGCCGCCTTGAGCGCCTCCTGCACCCGGTAAAGGTTCGAGGAGAACATGGCGACGATGACGCGGCCCGGGGCCTGCCGGAAGACATCCGAGAGGGCTTCCCCCACGAACCTCTCCGGAAGGCTGCTCCCGTCGTGCTCGACGTTCGTGGAGTCGGAGAACAGCGCCGTCACGCCTTCCCGGGACACCGCCCGTAGGCGCCCGATGGCGGTCGGCACGCCGTCGAGCGGGAACGGGTCGATCTTGAAATCTCCCGTGTGGACGAAGACCCCTTCGCCGCACCGCAGGATGTACCCGACGGCGTCGGGGATGCTGTGGCACACCGGGAACGCCTCGACGTCGAAGCCCCCGACCCGGAACCGGGCGTCGCGCGCGATGGGGACGAGCCGCGCCCGGTCGAGCCCGTGCTCCGCCAGGCGGTGGCGGAGCAGCCCGAGCGTTAGCTGCGTTCCGTACACCGGGATGTCGAATTCCCTCAAAAGGAACGGGACCCCCCCGATGTGGTCCTCGTGGCCGTGCGTCAGCAGCAGCGCGGAGACGCCAGGGGCCGCGTCCCGCAGGACGGAGAAGTCGGGGACGACGTAATCAACCCCCAGCATCGTGTCGTCGGGGAACATGAGGCCCGCGTCGACGAGGATCGCCGTGCCGCCCTCGTCGAACAGCATGGAGTTCATCCCGATCTCCCCGAGCCCGCCCAGCGGCATCACGCGCAGCGTCATCCCCGTCCCTCCGACGAAGCCGCGGCGAGGATGCGCGCCCGGGCGGCCGGCGCGACCCGCCCCTTCACGTCCCCCGCCATCTCCTCCGCCGAGAGCGGCGGTAGGACCCGCAAGAGCAGCCTGGCTTGCCGGAATGCCCGCGCCCCCCGCGGCATCGCCCGGTAGCCGCCGTCGACGTATACCGGGACCACCTTTGCTCCGGCTTCCAGGGCGATCCGGAACGCGCCGGTCTTGAACGCGCCGATCGAGCCGTCCCGGGTGCGCCTCCCTTCCGGGAAGACGAGGAGCAGCTGGCCGGCCGAAAGCCTGGCGGCGGCTTCCCGGAACATCCGGGGGGCGTCGCGCGGGTCCTTCCGGTCGATGAAGAGGTTCCCCGCGTACGCCATCGCCCTGCCGAAGAGGAAGATCCTGCCCAGCTCGCGCTTCGAGAGGAACCGGACGGGACGCGAAAACGCGGACAGGAACAGCGGGATGTCGACCAGGCTCTGGTGGTTTGACACCAGCATGGCGCCGCCGGCAGGCAGGTTCTCCATTCCCTCCACCTGTACGCTCCACCCCCCCACCTTGATGAACGTCCTTCCCCACCAGGCCATGACGCCCGCCGCCGCGGATTCTCCCAGGCCCAGGAACCCCGCGAGGTACGCCGCCACGGTGCACGAGACCGTGAGGAGCAGGACCGCCACCGCACGCAGGAACCCGAGGATCACCAGTCGCCCTCCTCGCGGAAGCTGTAGAACGCGCCGTCCCCCAGGATGACGTGGTCGATCACCGGGATGCCGAGGATTCCCCCCGCCGAGCGCAGCCGCCGCGTGACCTCCCTGTCCTGCTCGCTGGGCGAGGGATCGCCGCTCGGGTGGTTGTGGACCAGGATGACGGCCGCGGCCCGCTCCCGGACCGCCGCGACGAACACCTCCCGCGGGTGGATGAGGCTTCCGTCGAGTATCCCCGAGGACACCCGATCCTCGCGCAGCGGCCGGTGCTTCACGTCGAGGAGCACGGAGAGGAACACCTCCACCGGGGCGTCCGCGAACAGGTACCGGTACCTCCCGAAGACGTCCGCCCCCGACCGGAACGGCTCCGGTCGATGAACGGGGGCGGAAAGCGCCCTCCGGGCGAGCTCGACGGCGGCTTCCCACCTCAGGCGCGCGGCCCCTTCGGCGGGGGGAGCCCCCCGGGCCACCCGGTGCATCTCCTCCCCCTCGCCGGGGAACGCCATGCGGAACAGCTCGTCTTCCTCCACGCTTTCCAGGGGACGTCCGTCCCGGCCGGGCACGATCCGCATCCCGCCTCCCGAAGCGAAATGCGAAAGAATCCATTCAAATACCATTCCCGAATTTTGTCAAAGAGACGGCCGCATGAAGGATAATATTCCGATGGAGAACCCGTTGTCGGAATCGCTGTCGAAGTTCCGCGCAAACATCGAATCCGTCCTGCTGGGGAAGCGGGAAGCGGTCGACCTGGCGATGGCGTCCTTCCTGGCGGGGGGGCACATCCTGCTCGAGGACGTCCCCGGCACGGGGAAGACGACGCTGGCGCGCGCGCTGTCGGCGGGGATCTCCGGGACCTTCCGGCGGGTGCAGTTCACGGGCGACCTCCTTCCCCAGGACATCGTCGGGGTGCACATCCTGAGCGAGGACCGGAAATCCTTCGTTTTTTCCCCGGGCCCCCTCTTCGCCAACATCGTCCTGGCGGACGAGATCAACCGCGGGAACCCGAGGGCCCAGAGCGCCCTGCTCGAAGCGATGAGCGAGCGGCAGGTGACGGTGGACAACCGGACCTACAAGCTTCCCGACCCCTTCCTCGTGATCGCCACGCAGAACCCGTACGAGCAGCACGGGACGTACCCGCTGCCGGAATCGCAGCTCGACCGGTTCAATCTCCGGCTGCGGCTGGACTACCCGGACCGGGAATCGGAAACACGGCTCATCCGGGAGAACACCCTGCTGACGATGCGCGACGGCATACCGGCCTCCCTGCTGCCGGAGCAGGTCGTCTCCCTGCGCGAAGAGGTGAACCGGGTGGCCGTCCACGACGCGCTGATCGACTACGTCCAGCGGATCACCGCGGCGACGAGGGCCCACCCCGCCGTCCGGCTCGGCGCCTCCCCGCGCAGCGCGATCGGGCTGAAGGCCACCGCCCAGGCGCTCGCCCGCTTGGAGGAGAGGGACCACGTGGTCCCGGGGGACATCCGCCGGGCGGCCCCGGCGGTCCTGTGCCACCGCGTGTTCCCCAAGGGCGGAGCGATGGCGACGGACGCCTCGCGGGCCATCCTCGAGGAGATCCTCTCGACCGTTCCCGCCCCGCTGTGAAGCCGCGCGACCGCGGGGCACGCCGCCTGTTCCGCCTCCCCCGCCGCCTCCGGATCACCTTCGAGGGGAAGGCGTTCCTCCTGATCACCCTCGGCGTGGGCCTCGCCGCGGTGAACACGGGGAACAACCTCCTGTACCTGGCCTTCAGCATCAACCTGTCGCTGGTCGTCCTCTCCGGCTTCCTTTCGGAATGGACCCTTCGGCGGGTCTCCCTCGCGGCGCGAGCCGCCTCCGAGGCGTTCGTCGGGGAAGAGTCGTACCTGGCGGTCACCTGCTCCGCCGCGGGGAAACGGTTCCCGTCGATCTCCCTGTCGGCCCGGATCGAGCTCGAAGACGAAACCGTGACGGTCCGGTTCCCGAACATCGCCCCTTCCGGCGCGGCCACCCGCGTGGTCGCGTTCCGCCCCGCCGTCCGCGGCCGCCGGGGCGCCGCGGCCGGGACCCTCTCCACCCGCTTCCCCTTCTCCCTGTTCGAGAAATCGGCCGACCTCGCGGTCTCCACGGACCTGCTGGTGTACCCGCGGCCGATCTCCCCGGACACCCTGGGCCTCGGCACCCCGAAGGCCGGGCTGTCCGAGAACCCCCGGCACACGGGGCGGTCGGGCGCGTTTCCCCGGGGGGCGAGGGAGCACCAGCCGACGGACCCCGTGCGGGACATCCACTGGAAGGCGACCGCGCGGATGGGAAAGTGGATGGTCAAGGAACGGGAGGCGGAAGTCGTGCCCGCCGTGGAGCTGCGGATCCCCGTCCCCTGCGGGCCGGAAGAGTTCGAGACCCGCCTGTCCATGGCGTGCGGGGCGGTGATCGACCTCGACCGGAGGAGGGTCCCGTACCGCCTCTGGATCGGGGACCGCCTGCGCGCGGACGCGCGCGACGCCGGCGGCCGCCCCGCGGCGCTCGCCGCCCTCTCCACGGCGCGGTGCGACGGCCGGGACGCCCTCCCCGGGAAGGCGGCGCCGTGATCGCCGCCGCCGGGACGGAGCGGTTTCACCGGTGGGTCCTGCGCGCCCACTGGCTCCTCGGGATCCCGCTCCTCGCATACTATACGCAGACGTCGCCC
This sequence comes from bacterium UBA2219, assembly GCA_002327765.1. Taxonomy (GTDB): domain Bacteria; phylum Desulfobacterota; class Deferrimicrobia; order Deferrimicrobiales; family Deferrimicrobiaceae; genus UBA2219. The sequence goes on from DCUH01000080.1 coordinate 17,699, forward strand.
GCGCTCCTTCTCCTCGCCGCGGCCGCCTGGGCCGCGGGCGCGTGGATGGACGAGGCGGACACGCCGAGGGCGACCCTCTCCCGGCTGGGAACCCCGATCGTCGCGCTCCTCTTCCTGGCGGCAACGGCGGACCTGTTCTTCCTCGAACGGGACCTGCTCGCCTCCGTCTCCTTCCTCATCCTGGGGATCCAGTCGACCAAGCTGCTGCTCCCCAAGCGCGCCCGGGACGGCTGGCAGCTGTGCGCGATCTCCCTCCTCGAATTCCTCGTGGCGGCGTCGGTCGCGGACGACCTGGCCTTCGCCCTCTTCTCCTTCGCCTACCTCGCCGCCTCGGCGGGCGCGATGTGGTCGCTCCATGAACAGGAAGCGGAGGAGGCCGGCAGGCCCGCCGGCGGATTCGTTCCCTCCCCCGGGGTCGCCGCCCGGGTCCTCCTGCTCGCCGGGATCGGGGGGTTCCTGATGACGGCCGCGCTGTTCGCCGTCGTCCCCCGGCTGGAATTCCGCAGGGGGACCCAGCGTCTTTCCCGGGCGGACGCCGTCATCGGGTTCTCGGACAGGATCACCCTTCGGGAGATCACCGGGATCAAGTCGGACAGGCGGGTCGCGGCGAGGGTGGAGTTCCCCTTCCTCGACCGGCCGCCCGATCCCGGGGGGCTCTACCTGCGGGGGATCCTGTATTCCAGGTACTCGGGCGACGGGTGGCAGCTCATGAAAACTCCGGTGTCGGCGGTGTCCCGCGGAGGGTCCCTCCACGTCGTCGACCCGGAACAGCGCCGGTCGTCGACCGTAGCCGACATCACGCTGGAGCCGGCGGGACATCCCCGCCTCTTCACCTACGGCGACCCGCTGCGGATCGAGGGGGTTTTCGGGCCGCTGCTCGCCGACCAGGAGGGGAACCTGTTCCTTTCGCAGCCCGGCCACGCCACGATGAGATACCGCCTCCGGTTCACGGAGGAACCCCCGTTCCGCGCCGGGCCGGCCGGGCCGCCGGGGAGGCAGTACCTCGAGTTTCCCGACGGGCTCGAGGACGTCCGCGCGCTGGGAGTCGGGCTGGCGGGGACCGCGGAGACCGACCGGGCCCGGGCCGACCGCCTCCTCGATTTCTTCCGGACGGGCTTCCGCTACACCGTTTCCGATCCCGCACCCGACCTCCGCTCCTTCCTGTTCTCGGAGAAAGCCGGCTTCTGCGAGCATTACGCCGCGGGCCTCGCGCTGCTGCTGCGCGCCGCCGGTGTCCCTTCCCGCGTGGCGGCCGGTTACCTTGGAGGGGAATGGAACGAGGTCGGCCGGTACCTCATCGTGCGGCAGTCGGACGCCCACGCATGGGTCGAGGCCTGGATCGGCGGGCGCTGGGTGACGCTGGACGCGACGCCCCCGCTGGGCGCCGCGTCGCCCTTCTACGCGAAGACGGGCTCCATCGGGCTCTACACCGACTGGCTGCGCCAGCGGTGGGACAAGTACGTGATGAGCTACTCCCTGAGGATGCAGGCCGACGCCGTTTCCGCCGGCTGGTCGGGGATGCGCCGCACGGGAAGGGCGCTCGGTCTCGGGCCGGGGGCGCGCGCCGCCGCCATGGCTCGCCCTGCGGCGGCGGTCGGCGCGGCGGCCCTCGCCCTTTTCCTGCTGCTCCGGAGGAAACGCGAATCGCGGCGAAGGGCGGGCGCGGAAAGACACACCCCTCTTCCGGCCCCGTACGGACGACTGGTCCGCCGGCTCGAGCGGTCGGGCTTGCGGAACTCGCCGGGAATCCCGATGGAGGACATGGTCGCCGCCGCCGTCCGTTCGCGGCCGGAGCTGTCGGAGGACGCGTCCCGTTTCCTGTCGCTGTACCTCCGCGATCGCTTCGGCCCGGCGCCGCTGCCCCCCGATGCACGCGCGGAGGCCTTCCGCAGCGCGGACCGGTTCAGGAAGCGCCTCTCGGCGTAAAGTGCCGGCACGGCCGTTGCTCCTCCCCCTTCCGGACCCGTTCCCGAAATACCGTTCGCTCCGGAGGCCGCCGTCATGCTCGTCCGCGCCCTTTCCTTCGCCGTGCTGGGAGTCGACGCCGTCCCCGTGGAAGTCGAGACGGACATCGCGAAGGGACTCCCTGCATACACGGTGGTCGGGCTGCCCGGCGGGGCGGTCCGGGAAAGCGACGACCGGATCCGCGCGGCGGTCCGGAATTCGGGACTCCCCTTCCCCGGCCGGAAGGTCACCGTCAACCTGGCGCCCGCCGACCTCCGCAAGGACGGGGCGCTGCTCGACCTTCCCATCGCGCTGTCCGTGCTTTGCGCGGAAGGCGTCCTCGCCGGCGAGTCGCTGGGGCGCTGGCTGATCGCGGGGGAGCTTTCCCTCGACGGCTGCGTCCGCCCGATCCGGGGCGCCCTCTCGCAGGCGCTCCTCGCGCGAGAGCTCGGCATCCCGGGCGTCATAACGCCGGCCGCCAACGGAGAGGAGGCCCGGCTCGTTCCCGAAGTCCGGGTGGCGGCCGTCCGGACCCTCCGCGAGGCCGCGGGCATCCTTTCGGGTGAAATCCCGACAGCCGCCGGCGACGGGAAGGCCGCCTTCACATCGGGCCTCGAAGCGATCGACCGAGAATCGCCCGATCCCTGGCGCCCCCCGGACATGGCCGACATCGTCGGCCAGCCGATGGCCCGGCGCGCGCTGGAAATCGCGGCGGCGGGATGCCATGCCCTGCTCATGGTGGGGCCGCCGGGCTGCGGGAAGACGATGCTGGCGGAGCGGATGCCGGGGATCCTTCCGCCCCTCTCCCCGGGGGAGGCGCTCGAAACGACCCGGATCTACAGCGCGGCCGGCGAACCGCCGTGGCCGCGCCCCCTTTTGCGCCGCCCGTTCCGCGCCCCCCATTCCTCGATCTCCCCCGCGGCCCTCCTGGGCGGCGGCAACCCGCCCCGCCCCGGGGAGGTCTCGTTCGCCCACGGCGGGGTGCTGTTCCTCGACGAATTCTCCGAATTCCGGCCCGAAGCCCGGGAAGCGCTCCGGCAACCGATCGAGTCCGGGGAGATCCGCATCTCCCGCGGCGGCCGCCGGCACGCCTTCCCGTGCCGGTTCCTGCTGATAGCAGCGTCCAATCCGTGCCCGTGCGGGAACGCGGGGCATCCGCGGAACATGTGCCGCTGTGCGCCGACAGCCATCGAGCGGTTCACCCGGAAATTCTCCGGCCCGCTGCTCGACCGGATCGACCTGTCGGTATCCGTCCCTCCTCTATCGATCGGCGATTGGTCCGGGCCGGCGCGAAGCGAAGCTTCCGGAGAGGTCCGGCGCCGGGTCGACGCCTGCCGCCGCATCCAGGAAGCGCGGTACGCGGGCCGGCCGCACCGGGCCAACGGGACCGTCCGGGCCGGAACGGCCGAGCTCCTGCGGGAGCTCTCCCCGAAAGCGAGGAACTTCCTCGTGCGGGCCGCGGAGCGGCTGTCGCTCTCCGGCCGGTCGATCGGGAAGGCGTGCCGCGTCGCCCGCACGATCGCGGACCTTGCGGGGGAGCCCCGCGCGGAGCTGCCCCACGTCGCGGAAGCGCTCCAGTTCCGGATGCCGGTGTTCGGCAATCAGGAGTAATTGTTGCCGATAACGGAGGGGGTATTTCCTGAAAGTTGTGGAATGCCGTTCCACATTTTTTCAGGAAGGCCCCCTAGTGAATCAGTAAACATGGCTTCTTATTAACTGGGTGGTGTCTTGTGTCTCTTGTGTGGCATGTGTCTCGTTCAGGATTTCCGGCGCGAGGGGCGCTCCGAACGCAAGACCTCCCATGTGCGTTCTCAGGCAGATCAAGGCGACGGGATCGCGGAGCGCCATGGTACCGCGTACGCCGAAAAGGGTGTCCGCTGAACGAGCCGCTCCCGGCCGTCCATGGCCTCCGCGGCATTTGGCCATCCCTGGCCTTCAAGGTTACCGCGAGCATATGCGCGCGACAGGTGACGACGGGCAGGATGCCCTCGTGCTGATGCAGACAGGGAGGTCTGCCGATTTTGTTGCCGAAGCACGGGCACAGCCCTTTTTGGCGGAAGCGGTATCCGTTGGCTCCACGGCCTTACCGCCATGATCCGCGCCTGAGAGATGCATTTGCCGGGAGGTGCTTGCGTGAGGGATGCGACCCTTGCGTTACAGGCGGTCCGCGATGTCCCAGAACACCTTCTCGACGTAGTTGCGGAACCCGTGGATGAAGGCGCAGCGGCGGTGGAACTTCGCGAGCGACCCGCAGAAGTACAGCCCGGGCACCGACGACTCCCCGACGGCCGAGATGCGCGGGAACCCGCCGTCCATCGTCTCGACCGTGCCGCCCTCCACGGGAAGCCAGCGGGGATGGAAGCCGGTCGCGCAGACGATCCGGTCGAACGTCTCCTCCGCGCCCCCCTGGAAACGGACGGTCCCGCCCGTCATCTCGGCCACGGGGTCCGCCTCGCGCAGGGCGACGATCCGGAAACGGATCAGCTCTTTCAGCACGCTCTCCGACGAGCCGCGGATGTCCTCGAGGATCCCCGATTCGCTGAAGTACCGCAGCGGATGCCGGGTGCACAACGTCACGTCGGCGGTCCCCGCGAGCTCTATGCAGATCTCCGCGGCGGAGTTGCCACCGCCGATCACCAGCACCCGCTTCCGGTCGTACGCCATGCAGTTCACGAAGTCCGTCGAGTGGATCACGAACGGGTTTCCGTCGACGCCCGGGACCGCCGGGAGACGCGGGAAAGACGAAGCCCCCGTCGCGATCACCAGGAACCGCGAGGCGATCTCGTTCCCCTCGTCCGTCGTGACGACATATCCCCCGGGCGTCACCCGGGCCTTGACCGCCAGGGTCCTCTCGGAGACGGAAAGCCCGTTTTCACGCACGAAGGCGTCGATGTAGCAGAGGAAATCCTCCCGGGTCGGGAAGGGCCGGCGCGTCCCCGGCAGCGACCACAGCGGGTGCGAAAGCGTCAGGGAGGTCCAGTCGGTGCCCGGGACCGCCGGGGAGAGAAGCACCATCCCGGGACGCATGTCGCGCCAGGACTGGCCGATCTTCCCGCGCTCGAGGGTGTGGAAACGGATCCGATGGTCCTTGCAGTAACATGAAAGAAGCAGCCCGGCCGGGCCGCCGCCGATGATCGCCACGTCCTTCAATCGTCACGTCTCCTTTACGTAGTATTATAAAGCCTTCGGGGCCCGCGCAAGCCGGGGTTTTTTTTCGGAGTTGACAGAAGAAACCTCTTTCCTTATAGTGATTTGTTCTTATTGAACGGGACGGAGGACGATGCCATGTATGCCGTGGTCCGCACGGGAGGAAAGCAGCTTCGCGTTTCCCCGGGCGATGTGATCAACGTGGAAAAGCTGGAAGTCGAGCCCGGAGACACGGTGGAGCTGAACGACGTCCTGATGGTCTCCACCGACGAGGGGACGACCGTCGGAACCCCCACCGTCGGCGGCGCCGCCGTGGTCTGCAAGGCGGTCCGCGAAGGCAAGGGGAAGAAGATCGTGATCTACAAGTACAAGCGGCGCAAAGGCTTCGCCCGCAAACAGGGGCACCGCCAGCCGTTCACCATGCTTTCCGTGACCGATATCCGGCTCGGATGACCGGGAAGAAAGAAGGAGCACCAGGCCATGGCCCATAAAAAAGGCGTAGGCAGTTCGAGAAACGGGCGGGACAGCCAGAGCAAGCGGCTCGGCGTGAAGACGTTCGGCGGCCAGGCCGTCACCGCCGGCGCGATCATCGTCCGCCAGCGGGGAACCGCCATCCACCCGGGAGACAACGTGGGGATGGGACGGGACCACACCCTGTTCGCGCTGATCGACGGGGTGGTCACCTTCAACCGCGTGGGGAAAGACCGCAAGAGGGTTTCCGTCCTCTCCGCTTCGTAACGCCTTCGCTTCACATGCACTTCATCGACGAAGCCACGATCACCGTCCGTTCCGGGGACGGTGGTCGGGGCTGCGTCAGCTTCCGGCGTGAAAAGTTCGTTCCCCGGGGCGGCCCGGACGGCGGCGCCGGGGGAAACGGAGGCGGCGTTCTCCTCGTGGCGAGCCCCCACCTCTCCACCCTTCTCGACTTCCGCTACCGACACATCCACAAGGCCCGGCGCGGAGAGCACGGGAAGGGCAAGAACATGATCGGCAAGAGCGCCCCCGACCTGCGGGTCGCCGTCCCCCCCGGAACGATCGTCTACGACGCCGACACGGGGGAGACGCTGGCCGACCTGACCCGCCCGGGCGAAGCCTACCTCGCCGCCCCCGGCGGGCGGGGAGGGCGCGGCAACTGGTCCTTCACGACCTCCGTGAACCAGGCCCCCGACACCGCGGAGCCGGGCGAGCCCGGCACGGAGCGGCGCCTCAAGCTCGAGCTCAAGCTCATCGCGCGGATCGGCCTCGTCGGCCTCCCCAACGCAGGGAAGTCCACCCTGCTCTCCCGGATCTCCCGGGCGAAGCCGAAGATCGCGGACTACCCCTTCACCACCCTCTCGCCCGTCCTCGGGGTGGTGTCCCACCGGGACGAGGAGTTCGTCGTGGCGGACCTCCCCGGCCTGATCGAGGGGGCGCACCGGGGCGCGGGGCTGGGGCACCGGTTCCTGAAGCACGTGGAGCGGACGGAGGGGCTGGTCCACGTGCTCGATGCGGGTCAGCCCCCCGAACGGATCGTCGAGGCGTACCGCACGATCCGCGACGAGATGGAGCGGTTCCAGGCAGGGCTCGCCGGGCGGCCGACGCTTCTCGTCTTCAACAAGATGGATTTGACCGGCGCGCGCGCGAACGCGGAGCGCGCCCTGGCGGAGACCGGGCACCCCCCGGAGGACGCCTGCTTCATCTCCGCCGCGACCGGGGAAGGTATCGTCCCCTTCCTCGACAAGCTTCTCGCTCTCGGAAGGAGGCAAGAGGGATGACGCCCGAGGAAGCCGGAAGGAAAGCCCGCAGGGCGGGCCTCTCTTTCCCCGGGATCCGGCAGATCGTGGTCAAGCTGGGCAGCGGCATCGTCACGGACCCGGAGGAAGGACTCCGGGAGTCGACGATCCGGGCCCTCGCCGCGCAGGTCTCCGCCTGCCGGACGGAGGCCGGGATCTCCTCCATCGTCGTCACCTCGGGGGCGGTCGCCGCGGGAAGAAAGAAGCTGGGGATGGTTACGCGCCCGAAGACCGTCGCGCTGAAGCAGGCCGCGGCGGCGGTCGGCCAGACCACCCTCATGCGCGCCTACGAGCGGGCCTTCGAGAAACACGGGATGCACGTGGCGCAGCTCCTGCTGACCCACGACGACTTCGAGAAGCGGGAGCGGTACGTCAACGCCCAGAACACGCTGACGACGCTCCTCTCCCGGGGGATCGTGCCCATCATCAACGAGAACGACACGGTGGCCACCGAGGAGATCCGGCTCGAGGGCGACGAGCGCGGGGCCAACGACCACCTGGCGGCGCTGGTCACCCAGATGACCGGTGCCGACCTCCTGGTCATGCTCACCGACAGCGACGGGCTGTTCACGAAGGACCCGCACCGGTTCCCCGACGCGCGCCGCATCCCCCTCGTCGAGAACCCCGACGACGAGTCGGTCCGCAACGCCATCGGGCTGGGGACCTCCTCCGCCGGCACCGGCGGGATGAGCTCCAAGATCCACGCCGCGCGGGTGCTCTCCGCCTCGGGGATCCCCGTGGTCATCGCCTCCGGGCTCGCGCCCCGGCCGATCCTGGACGCGCTCGAGGGGAAGGACGCGGGGACGCTGATCCTGCCGCGGAACACGGGGAAGCTGTCGACCCGGAAGATGTGGATCGCCTACGCGCAGCACGCCCACGGGACGGTGCTGGTCGACGACGGGGCGCGGAAAGTGCTGCTGGAGGGAGGCAAGAGCCTCCTGCCCGCGGGGGTGACCGGCGTGCGGGGCGACTTCGTCCCGGGCGAGATGGTGTCCGTCGCGGACCAGAAAGGGCGGGTTTTCGCCCGGGGCATCGCGCGGTGGAGCAGCGCGCAGGTGGACCGGTGCAGGGGGAAACGGAGCGACGAGGTCCGCCGCATCCTCGGAGAGGGGACGCCGGCCGTCGTCGTGCACCGCGACGACCTGACGATCCTCCCCTCCATGAAATCCGGCGAAACGAGGAAAGGGACGGCATGACGACGAACGATACGGGAACGACCGAAACCCTGGTGGTCGGCGTGTGCCGCGCGGCGAAGGCCGCGGCGCCTCTGCTTGCGGGCGCGGGGACGGACGTGAAGAACGCCGCCCTCCGGGCGATGGCGGAAGGGCTGGTCTCCCGCGCCGGGTTCCTGCGGGAGGAGAACGCGAAGGACGTCGAGGCGGGAAAGGCGCGCGGCCTTTCCGCCGCGATGCTGGACCGGCTGCTGCTGAACGACGCCCGGATCCGCCAGATGGCCGACGGCATCATGGAAGTGGCCGCCCTGCCCGACCCGGTGGGCGGCATCGAGCGGATGGCGCGCCGCCCCAACGGGCTGCTGGTCGGCAGGATGCGGATCCCCCTCGGGGTGATCGCGATCATCTACGAGTCGCGCCCGAATGTCACCGCGGACGCGGCGGCCCTGTGCGTCAAGTCCGGCAACGCCGTCGTGCTGCGGGGCGGCTCCGAGGCGATCCGCTCGAACGCCGCCATCTCCGAGATCCTGCGCGGGGCACTGGCCCAGGCGCATCTCCCCGCGGACGCCGTCTCCTTCATCCCGGTGACGGACCGCGCGGCGATCGACGTGATGCTGCAGCAAGAGGAGAGCATCGACCTCGTCATCCCTCGGGGGGGCGAGGGGCTCATCCGCAGCGTCGTCGAGAAGTCGCGCATCCCGGTGATCAAGCATTACAAGGGCGTGTGCCACATCTTCGTGGACGAGACCGCGGACCTCGAGCAGGCCGTCCGGGTGTGCGTGAACGCCAAGGCGCAGCGCCCCGGCGTCTGCAATGCGATGGAGGCTCTCCTCGTCCACGAGGCGGTCGCCCCGGCGTTCCTGCCGCGGCTCGCGGAGGCGATGGTCGGGGCGGGGGTCGAGCTCCGCGGCTGCCCGGAGACGGTCCGGCTCATTCCCGGGACCGCCGCGGCGACCGACACCGACTGGGGCCGGGAGTATCTCGACCTGGTCCTCGCGGTGCGTGTGGTCCCCTCGATCGAGGCGGCGATGGAGCATATCCGCCGGTTCGGCTCCCAGCACACGGAAGCCATCCTCACCCGCGACCACGGCCGCGCGATGCGCTTCCTGCGCGAGGTGGACTCCTCCCTCGTGCTGGTGAACGCATCGACCCGCTTCAACGACGGATTCCAGCTTGGGCTCGGCGCGGAGATCGGGATCAGCACCACGAAGATCCACGCCTTCGGCCCGATGGGCCTCGAAGAGCTGACGACCTCCAAGTTCGTCGCCTTCGGGGACGGACAGGTGAGGAAATAGCGCCGCCGATGGACCGGACCGTCGCCATCTACGGGGGGACGTTCGACCCCTTCCACAACGGGCACCTCCGGATGGCGGTCGAGGTGCGGGAGGGGCTCGGGCTCCCCGTCCTCTACCTGGTACCGTCGGCCCGCCCCCCCCACAAGCCGCACCTCCCCGTTACGGTGGCGGAGCACCGCCTCGCCATGGCCCGGGCCGCCGTCGCCGGCGTCGGGGGGCTCGAGGTCCTCGACCTGGAACTGCGGAGGGAGGGACCGTCCTACTCCCTCTTGACGGTCCTCGAGGTGAAGGAGGCCAGCCCCGGGGCCGAGGTGCTGTTCGTCATCGGGGCCGACGCGTTCTCCGAGATCGCGACGTGGCACCGGTACGGGGAGCTGCTCGACGCCTGCGACTTCCTGCTCCTCCCCCGCCCCGGGACCTCGCCGGAAGCAGCGTTCCCGCCGGGAGTGCTCCTTGAACCGGATGGAAACCGTTGTTATAGTTTACCGGGGCGCACGTTCCGACTTCCGGGCGGGCGCAAAGTGCTTTGCCCCGTCCTTCCGGTCCTGGACATCTCGTCGCGCTCCGTCCGGGAAAAGGTCAGGCGGGGAAGGTCCCTCCGCGGGCTCGTGGCGCCGGAGGTGGAACGGTACATCGCGGACCACGGGTTGTACCACGACGAAGAAGGGGGATAGCCGGCCATCACCACGCTGGAAACACTCGTCCAATGCGCCCGGCTGGCCCGGGACAAGAAAGGCCTGGACATCCGCGCGCTGGATGTGCGGGAGCTCGCCGGCTACACCGACTACTTCCTCCTCTGCTCCGGCAGCTCCGACCGCCAGGTCACGACGCTGGCCCAGCACATCGAGGAAACGCTGAAGAAGGAACACGGGGTCCGCCCCCTGGGGATCGAGGGGCTCCGCGACGGGCGATGGGCGCTGATCGATTACGGGGACATCGTGGTGCACGTGTTCCTGTCGAGCGTGCGGGAGTTCTACAACTTCGACCGGCTGTGGGGAGCGGCGCCAGAGGTGCCCGTCCCGGAGGAATAGGCATGGCGGTCCGTCTGCTCTTCCTTCTCTTCGTCATCATCCTGGTCGCCTTCTACTACATCTCCGTGATGAACGGGCAGCGCGTCCCGTTCTACCTCTCCCCCACCCACCAGGCCGAACTGGCGGTCTATCAGCTGATCATCCTGTCCTTCTCTCTCGGCGCGGCGATGGTCGTCCTCGGCACGATGGTCAACGACGTCACCAACGCGTCGAAGAACTGGCGAGAGCGCCGGGAGAAGCACCGCAGGAAATCCGCCAGGGAACGGGCCGAGAAGGCGGCGGAGCTCGTGCAGCGCGGGATGCTCGCCGAGGCCGTGACCGAATTGACCCGGAGCCTCTCCGTCAACCCGGAAGACCGGGAAGCGCTCGAGCTGCTGGCCTCCGCGCACGAGGAGATGGGAAACCACCTCGAGGCCGTGAAGGCGCTGACCAAGATGAAGCAGGTCGACCCCTCCGACCTTTCGGTCTATTTCCGCCTCGCCGGCCTGTACCGCAGGATGAACGATCCCGAGGCGGCGCTCTCCGCCCTCAAGGCCGTCGAGGCGACGGAAGGGGAGAATCCCCGGGCCTGGGAAGGGATCCGCGACATCCACGTTTCCCGGGGCGAAATGATCCCCGCCTACGCGGAGCAGAAGAAGCTGATGCGCCACCGGGGGAAGGAGGCCTCCCCGGCGGACCACGCGCTGTTCACCGCCCTCCGGTACGAGAAGGCCGTGGCCCGCCTCGCGCAGGGAAAGGCGGACGACGCCGAGCGCCGTCTCCGGGACATCGTCAAGGAAGAGCCGTCCTTCATCCCGGCCCACGTCGCACTCTCGGACCACATGCGGTCGCGCGACCTCAACGAGGCCACGGAGATCCTCCTCCAGGGATTCCGCGTTACGCGGAACCCCGTCTTCCTCATCAAGCTGGAGGACCTCTGCATCGAGACCGAGCGCCCCCAGTCGATGATCCGGATCTACAACCGGCTGCAGCAGGAGTTCCCCTCCGACTACGACGTGAACCTCTTTATGGGGAAATTCTTCCTCCGGCTGGAGATGATCGACGAGGGGCTGGAACAGTTGTTGAAAGCCGAGACGCTCGAGCCCGAGAGGGAATCGCTGCACATCCTGCTCGCGGAAGCGTTCCGGAGGAGAAGCCGCTTTGAATCGGCCTGCACGCACTACCAGCTCGCCTACGGCTACAAGCGCAGGTACCTCATCCCGTTCCGCTGCTCGTCCTGCGGGTCGTCCACCATCAAGTGGACCCCCCGCTGCCCCGACTGCGGCGCCTGGAACGGATACGCCATCGACCACGGGAACCGGGAGTACGCGGTCGGCGCCACCGCCCGCTGACCCCCCGGCGCGCCTCCCCCCGCCGTTCCGCGTCATCGTCGAGGAATTCCGGCTCCTCCGGGCATTCCTTCCCCCGGCGATCCCGGACCTGTCTCCCGCCGCAGTCGCGCGCTGGCCCGCCGCCGGCGCCCCCCCGGGCCGCGTTTCCCGCACCGAGGCGCCGCTGCCGTTCCTCGCGGCTCGTTCTCTCTTCACCCACGCCGGGGACGTCCGCGCCGCCATCGTCGCCTCGAAATATTCCGGGCGGCCGTTCCCTGCCGAAGCGGTCGCGAAGCGCCTCGAGGAAGCGCTTCGCGGCGCATGGAAAGACCTTTTTCCGGACGGTCCTCCCCCGACGATCGTCCCGGTCCCGGTCCGTCCCTTGAAATACTTCCGCCGCGGGTTCAACCTCCCGGCCATGGTCGGGGCCCCCCTCGCACGCCTGCTGGGCTGGCCGTTCGACCCGCTCATCCTTCGGCGCGGCAGGGAACGCGTCCCTCAGGCGGGGCTGCGGCGGGCGGACCGCCAGAGGAACGTGGAGGACGCCTTCCGCGTCCCGCGGGGGAAGGAGGCTCCCCGGAAGGTCCTCCTCCTGGACGACGTGTACACCTCCGGCGCCACCGCGCGCGCCGCAGCCTCCGCCTTGAAAAGCGCCGGAGCGGACCATATAGTGGTCGTGACGATAGCGCGCGCCGTGCCCTGATCCCGGCCGCCCGACAACGGAGCCACGATGTCTTCCACCCCATTCCAGGCAGCCGCATTGCAGTTCCAAATCGACGTGGGCGACGTCCCGGCGAACCGGGACCGCGCCGTCTCGCGGATCGGGGAGGCGGCGAGGATGGGGGCGCGTCTCTGCGTCCTCCCCGAGATGTGGAGCACGGGGTTCGCGGAGGACCGGCTGCCGGGGCTCTGCCGCACGACTCCGGCCGTCCTCCACGAGCTCCGGACGCTGGCGGCGAGCCTGCGCACCGCGATCGCGGGGTCGCTTCCGGAACGGGTCGGGCGGGGGGTCTGCAACACGATGTACGTGATCAACGCCACAGGCGTCTTGACCGGCGAATACCGCAAGGCGCACCTGTTCACCCCCTCCGGGGAGAACCGCTGGTTCCGCCGGGGGACGTCGGCCCGCGCCGTCCCGACGGACGCCGGGCTGCTCGGGCCGCTGATCTGCTACGACCTGCGGTTCCCCGAGCTCTCCCGGAAATACTGGCTCGAAGGGGCGACCGTCCTCTGCGTGGCGGCGCAATGGCCCGCCGTCCGAAGCTCCCACTGGGAGATCCTGACGGTCGCCCGCGCCGTGGAGAACCAGTCCTACCTCGTCGCCGCCAACGCAGTCGGCCCGTCGGGGCCCTTCCATTATTCGGGGGGGTCCGTCATCGTGTCCCCCCTCGGCGAACGCCTGGCTTCGCTGGGGGAAGAAGAAGGGATCGCGATGGCGACCATCGACCCGGCGGCCGTCGAGGAAACCCGAAGGAGGATCCCGTGCCTCGCAGACAGAAACCCGCGGGCGTACCGGAAGACCCGGCCGCCCGGGTGATCCCGCGCCGCGAAGTGCGGGCCCTCTGCGCCCGCCTCCGGCGCCGGGGGAAGAAGATCGTCTTCACCAACGGCTGCTTCGACATCCTTCACGCCGGCCACGCGCAGTATCTCCGGCGCGCAGCCTCCCTGGGCGACCTGCTCTTCGTGGGGCTCAACAGCGACGCCTCGGTGCGCAGGCTGAAGGGGGAGAGCAGGCCGGTCCAGAAGGCGGCCGACCGGGCCTACCTTCTCGCCTCCCTTTCCTGCGTCTCCTACGTGGCGGTCTTTCCGGAAGACACGCCGCTGCGGCTCATCCGGGATGTGATGCCGCACGTCCTGGTCAAGGGAGGGGACTGGAAGGGAAAGGAGATCGTCGGGGCGGATGTCGTGCGGGAGAACGGAGGGACGGTGAAGACGATCCGGTTCCTGCCCGGACGCTCCACAACGTCCATCCTGGCGCGCGCCCGGAGGGACGTCGGAGGCTGAGGCGGAAGCGGCGCCCTATTCGACGCCTGGCGCGCGCGCGATCTTGTCGGTGGAAGTCCTGCCGCGGACCTTGTGCCGGACGGTTTTCTTGCGGACCTTCGTCTCCCCGGAACCGCCGTCCGGGACGACCAGCCTCATTCCGGCCTTGACCTTGGCCTTCACGGAAAGCCCGTTGGCCTGCGCGAGCTCGGCGGCGGAGACGCCGTGCTTCTTCGCGATCGACGTCAGGGTCTCCCCCTTCCGGACGCGGACCGATTCCTTCGCCGCGCTCCTCCCGGAGGACGCCGCGGCGGTCCGGGTCCTGCGCCGGCTCTCCTCGGCGCGCTGGTGCGCCATCAGGATCTGGTCGGGGGCGATCTCCTTCCCGGGGACGGCTTCCTCGCCGGAAAGCCCGGTCACCGGGATGACGAGCCGGGAGACGCGGCGCAGCGAGTCCTGCCTCAGGCCGTTCAATTCCCGGAGAATCGCGGGAGAGGTGTCGTACTTCGCCGCGAGCCCCTCGAGTGTCTCCCTGTTCCTGACGTTGTGCTGCAGGAACGTCACCTTCGCCCGCGTCCGAATCTCCTCCATCCGCTCCCCGGCCCGGCCCGCCGCCTCCGCGGAAAGCCGAAGGACGTATTCGTCCCGGTTGGGGGGCGTGCAGAACCTGCGAAGCTCGGGGTTCCAGTCCCGGATGTCCTCGTACGGGACCTCGAGGATGCGCGCCGTTTCCACGAGGTCCGTCCCGCCGGGGACGGTCACGGTCTCCAGGTTCAGCGGTTCCTCGTACTCGATATCGGAGAAGCCGTACTTCTCGGGCTCCTTGGCGATGGTCAGAGCGGCGAGCATCTTGGGGACGTAGTCCTTCGTCTCCTGCTTGAGGTACCCGTACCGGATCAGCTCGGCGAAGTCGTCCGACTTGTACCGGTTGACCGCCCGGCTGATCTTCCCCTCTCCCGCGTTGTAGGCGGCCGCGGCCAGCGGCCAGGAGTCGAACATCCCGTACAGGTCCTTCAGGTAGGAGGCGGCGGCGTGGGTGGATTTCTCCGCGTCGCGGCGCTCGTCGGCCCACCAGTCGATCCGCAGCCCGTAGCGCCTCCCCGTCCCCGCGATGAACTGCCAGGGCCCCGCGGCCTTGGCGTGCGAATACGCCTTCGGCGAAAAGCCGCTCTCGATGAGCGCGAGGTAGATCAGGTCTTCGGGCAGCCCATACTTCGCGAGGATGCCACGCATCATGTCGCGATACTTCCCGGACCGGGACAGGTAAAGCTCCATGCGCTTGCGGCCGCGGTTCGTGAAGTAGTCGATGAACTTGTCGATCGGGTTCGTCATCCTTGCGAAACTGCCGTCCTTCCCCTTCTCCACTTCCTCGGATGCGGTGTCGAAGAAACCGTCCCGCTCCCCCTCTTCCGGATCGTCGTCCAGGGCGGTGCCTACCTGGCGGTCCACTTCCACGGCCGAGATGATCCGGTCGGGCGCCTTTTCCGACGCCGGGGCGACCAGGGACGGATGAACGGGACCCAGCGGGGGCGCCTTCTGGGCGGCGGGCGCAGGGATGGTCGTGGGGAGCCGGACGATTGCGGGCGGCGGGGCGGGCGGACGTGGCTGGGTGAGGAGCGGTGTCGGGGTGGTTACGGGCGCCTGGGCGAAGGCGAGCCCCCCCGGGCGGGCAGCCGGTTCCGCGGCCGGCGGGCGCACGGGCGCCGCATCGGTCGCGCCCGCGATGAACGGGAAAGCGACCAGCACCGCCAGCAGAAGCGTCCCTGCCTGGACGCCCGAAAACCGCCGCTTCACTCTTCCTCCCTGAAGAATCAATATAACTGCTTACTTTATCTATCGAATCCCCGGCTGTCAACGAACAGGAACGGCAAAAAAAATCTCCCATTCCGCGACGTTCCCGTAACCGCTTCCCTGCAACGTCTTATCGGCCGGGCCGGGGGAAAACTTTGATCTTTTTCCGGGGGGGATTCATGGCGGAACGGGGCCTGTATAATGGGCTCCATGACCCGGAAAGGACCCGTACCCCTGTCCGCCGACCTGGAGCGGTTCCTCGCGTCCCTCGACATCCCCCAGGTTTCCCTCCTCGTCAAGCTCCTCAAGTCGTGGCCCGGCATCGCGGGCCCGCTCCTGTCGACCAAGGCCGCCCCGGGGAGGTTCCGCAACGGGGTGCTGACGATCGTCGTCCAAAACCATGCCTGGGCGCAGGAGCTCCAGCTTTCCAAGCCGGTCCTGCTGGCGAAGATCGCCGCGGCGACCGGGCCGAAGAGCCCGGTCACGGACCTGCGTTTCGTCGTGGGGGCGCTTCCCCCCCCGGAGGAGGAACGGGGCGAGCCGCCCGGCGAGGGGCCAGATCCCGCGGCCCCGGAGCCGGAAGGTCTGGGGGACATCACCGACCCGGAGATCCGGGAGAGCCTGCGGGCCATTTCCCGCCGCCTGAAAAAGTAATCGCCGGGCGGGGGACGCTCTTCCCCTCCGCCCGAACTGGGGGAGGACACTCTTTCCCTCCGCCCGCGTAAAACCAAGAGTGTCCCCCCATGGCCCGAAACCAGTCGCCCATATATAGATAGCTTTTCCGCACGAGCTGGGCGGGGGACACTCTTTCCCTTCACCTGAACTGGGGGAGGACACTCTTTCCCTCCGCCCGCGTTGAACCAAGAGTGTCCCCCGAAATCGCCTGCCCTGATATCGATAGCTTTTCCGTACGTACCTTCCGTAGAGAACTTCTCCTTTGTGGCTTGTGTCCTTTGTGGCCTGTGTCTTGGTGGCCTGTGTCGCGCAGGTGGCTTGTCTTCGCAAGGGACTCCCCGAGCGCAATACCTCCCACGTGCGCGCTCATGCGGATCAAGGCAACGGTATCGCGGAGCGCCACGGTAGCGCGTACGCCGAAAAGGGTGTCCCCTGAACGAGCCGCTCCTGCGCCATCCATGGCGCCCGCGGCATTTGGCCCTCCATGGCCTTCAAGGTTACCGCGAAGTTCAGCGAAGCCCCCGTTTTCTTTAATAGGCGGAAGCATCCGATGTTCGATAGGTGATGACGAAGGCCGGGAAAGCATCAGAAAAGGCGCGTTCGCTGGTCGAAGCCGGGGAGCTGCGGCCCGTAGTGAACGGGGACGGCCCTTTTCGGCGCAAGCGGTATCTGTTGGCTCCGTGCCCTGACAGTCCTGATCCGCCTGAGAGACGTAATCCCCTGGCAGGTATTTGTGCGAGGGATGCGCCTCTTGCGGCAGCGGTATTTCACTGCGGATCGCAAGCCTGCTTCCCGGAGCGGAAGAGTCGGCAGATCCGCTCCACC
Source organism: bacterium UBA2219 (assembly GCA_002327765.1). Lineage (GTDB taxonomy): Bacteria > Desulfobacterota > Deferrimicrobia > Deferrimicrobiales > Deferrimicrobiaceae > UBA2219. The sequence goes on from DCUH01000080.1 coordinate 34,644, forward strand.
TCCGGGCAATATTTTTCCCGCTCCCCGTGCAGGAACAGCGGGGGGAGCTCGGCGGCGGAGCCGCAGCGCTCCCGCGACAGGCAGCAGAGGACTCGTGAAGGCGGCTTCCCCTCGCGCGGATGGACGAGCCGGAAGGTTTTCGGCGACATCCGCTCGCGCCGGGCGCATTCCCCGATCTCGGGAAGGCGTTCGACCGGGAGGACCAGCGCGAACCGCCCGTGAGGAGCCGTGTACCTGGCGGCGGCGGAGAAGATGTCCGGGAGCGAGCAGGCCACCTCGTGGCGGGCCGCCTCTTTCCCGGGCTCCGGGTTCCGGCGCCCCTCCCCCACCTTCCCGTAGGGCGGGTTGGAGACCACAAGGTCGAAGGAGCCCGGGACGACCCCGGGGAGCTCCTCCCGGAAATCGCCCCCCAAGGCCCGGAGCAGCCCTTGCGGCCCGTTGGCCCGGAAATTCTCCCGGGCGCAGGAGAGAAGCTCCTCCTGCAGCTCCACGCCGACGCCGGAAGACATCCCTTCGGAGAGCCGCGAGAGCAGGAGCAGCAGGATCCCGCACCCCGTGCCAAGGTCGAGGACCGCGCCGCGGCACCAGGGGGCCGCGAAACCGGCGAGCAGGACGGAATCGATCGAGAACCGGTAGCCCCGCTCCGGCTGACGTATCGACAGGATGGCCGACAAGCGGGTTCCCCCGGGGGAACGCCCCGGGCTACCCCGGGACCCTGTCGCCCGCCCCCACGGGGAAGATAAGCAGCCCCGTCCCGATCTTCGGGTAGAAGAACGTGGTCTTCTGGGGAAGGACGTGCCCCGAGAGGGAGACGTCGCGGAATTCCGGTATCGTCACCGGGTTCAGGAAGAAGGCGGCCTGGATCGCCCCGGAAGTGAGGTCCTTCGCCGCCTTCGCGGGATCCTTGTAGTACTTGACGTATCGCCCCGCCGTGACCTCCTCGGCGGAGATCCCGAGAAGCTGCTCGATCAGGAAGCCGTGGAGAAGCACCACGTCGAGCGAACGGAGCTGGGGCGGGAACATCGGGAGGTGCTTTTCGCAGAATCGCGCCAGGTTCGGGAAGGTGGCCACGTGGAACCGGTTGCCGCCGGCGCTCCACGCGATGGCTTTCCCCCGTTCCCCGGCTGCCTCCACCGCGCGCATCGCGTCCTCGGGCGACCCGTCGCGGCTCTCCACAGGGACGTGCTCCCGAACCCGGGAAAGGAACCGCTCCGCGGAGAATCCCGGAACGGAATGGACCCCCCGGTGCGTCGGGAGGATGACGATCCCCTCGTCGTCCATGTTGCACAGGAAGATCAGCACGTGCTCGTACGCCGCGGCGGGGTTCTCCCCGTGCTTCGCGCGCATCTCGTCGCGGAACGCGAGCGCGGTTTCGTACCGGTGGTGCCCGTCGGCGATGAAGACGCCCCTGCCGGACATCCCCGCGACGGCGTCCCGGACTGCGTCCTCCCGCGTGATCCTCCAGACGCGGTGCTTCACGCCCAGGTCGTCCACCGAGTCTAGTTCCGGCGCGTCGGCCATCCCGGCGCGGAGCGCTCCCACGACCTCGTTCGCGGGATCGGAAAAGAGGCCGAAGATGGGGCTCATGTGCGCGTCCGTCGCCCGCATCAGCGAAAGCCGGTCCGCCTTCGGACCCGTGTGGGTCCGCTCGTGGGGGAACACCTCCCCCTCGCCGAAGGGGGACAGCTTGAGCGCGGCGAGGAACCCCTTCCGGACGAAGATCCCCTTCCCCGGGATGCCGAACTCCTGCTCGTAGTAGTAAAGGGAGGGGACGGGGTCGCGCACCAGCGTGCCGTCGGCGAGCCATTCGCGGTACAGCGCCGCGGCCCGGGAATACCGGTCCGATCCCGGCGCGTCTCCTTCCATCCCCTTGCCGAAATCGATCCGGACGATGTTGCGCGGGTGGCGCGCGTAAAGCGCTTCCTGCTCCTCCGGGGAAATGACGTCGTACGGCGGGGTCACCACGTCGCTCAGGTTCCCCACGCGCGCAAGGTCGTAATGGATGCCGCGAAACGGTTTCACGTCGGCCATCGGATCGGTCATCCTTTCTCAGAGGATTTCCAGGATCTCCCGGAACGGCACGGCCCCTTCCCTGAGCAGCTCCGGGCGGCCGCCCGTCATCCGGACCACGGTGGAGCCGGGCATCGCCCGCCGGGCGCCGTCCCAAAGGACCCAGCCCACTTCCCCGGCGAACTCCCGGGCGATCTCCTCCGGGGATTCCCACGCCGGCGCGTCGCCGCCCCGGTTGGCGGACGTCCCCGTGATCGCCCCGGACAATCCGCGCGCCAGCGCCCTCGGGACGGGATGGTCGGGCACGCGCAGCCCCACCGTGTCCCCTCCGCCGGTGATCGCCGCGTGGAGGCCCGGCACGGCCGGTAGCACCAGCGTGAGCGCCCCGGGCCAGAACCTCTTCATCAGCCGGCGCGCCCCTTCGGGCACCCGGCGGGCCCAGCGCTTAGCGTCTTCCGGCCCCGCAAGCAGGAGCGGGATCGGCTTGCCCCGGTCTCGGCTCTTCGCCTCGACCAGGCGGGAGACGCCCTCCGAGGAAAGCGGGTCCGCCGCGAGGGCGTACAGGGTGTCCGTCGGGCAGACCACGAGCCCCCCGTCCCGAAGGGAGGCGATCGCCTCCGGCGGGACGCCCGCCGCGGGGTCCGCGTCGAGGCGGACCGTGCGGGTCATTCCGCGTGACCGCCCGACGCGTCGAGCAGGAGGTATTCCCCTTCCGGCCGCCCCACGGCCCGGGAGACCACCGGGCACTTGCACCGCAGCAGGTAGTAGGCGTTGGGCACCCGCCCCACCAGCGTCTCGAAGTTCGCCTGCCCCTTGGAAAGCACCAGGCCCGAGGACGCAAGACGTTTCCGGAACGGCTCGCTGCAGAGTTCGAGGATGGTGCCCACCCCCCGGTTCCCGTTCGACACGAGCTCCCCGTAGGAGGAAAGCCCGAGCCGGTCGGCGTCGTCCAGCGTCACGTCGTCGTACACCGCCCCCCCCTTCACCCCGATCCAGGCCGATTTGCCGCTTTCGGAAAGCAGCGAGAGGAACGGAAGGTCAAAGGCGGCCTCCCCCGCGTTGTCCAGCAGCACACCGACGCGCTCCGCCGAAAGGAGCCGCTCCCGGAAACGGGGCGGAAGCCGGTATTCCCGGACGTCCGCCGAGATCGACGCGACCTCCCGGTCCATGTCTTCCTGGCTGATGATGCCGGAATCCAAGATGTTGCCGAAGGCGGCAAGGCGGACGGCGGCGGACCACGGGTCGGGCGCGCCGGCCACCAGCCCCGTCGCGCGCTCCGCCATCTCCCCGAAGCGGGACAGGATCCGCTCCTTCATCGGGCCGAAGGGGTTGTCGGTCCCCAGGGATTCCCGAAGGATCTCCTGCAGCCGCGTGGCGGCCACCGCGGGGATCTCGTCCCGCGAGGGGAGGTCTCGCAGCAGGCCGCAGACTTCCGCCGCGAGGGCGACCCGCGTCCCGTCGGAGGCGTTCTGCGCCCTGGCCGCGAGGTCGGCCTGGCGCAGCATGCAGGGGAAGCACTCGGGGGAGAGGAAGATCATGAAAGCTTCTTCGCGGCCTCCTCGAGGGCTTCCACCATCTTCCTGCGGTGGTCGCGGACCTTCTCCCGCAGCTCGGGAGAAGACAGCGAGAGGATCTGCGCCGCGAGGTGCCCGGCGTTCTGGGCGCCCGCCTTCCCGATGGCCACCGTCGCGACGGGGACGCCGGCCGGCATCTGGACCGTGGAAAGCAGCGCGTCGAAGCCGTACAGGGCGGACCCGGACAGCGGCACCCCGATGACGGGGAGCACCGACTCGGCGGCCACGAGACCGGCGAGGTGGGCCGCCGCCCCGGCGCCGGCGATGACGACGCAGTACCCCTGGTTCTCCGCCTCCCGGACCAGGGTGCGGGTTCGCTCCGGCGCGCGGTGCGCCGAGGCGACCGTCATCCGGTACGGGATCCCGTAGCCTTCGAGGACGTCCGCCGCCCCCCGCATCGTGTCGGCGTCGGAAGCGCTTCCCATGAGGATCAGGACCTTGCCGGGCATCATCTCCTCCCCTTGAGCAGCGCCTTCTTCCCGATGTCGCTGCGGTAGTAGACCCCTTCCCAGTTGATCCGGTCGACTGCGATGTAGGCGCGGTCGATCGCCCTATCGAGGGTGTCGCCGATCGCCGTGACGCCGAGCACCCGACCGCCGCTGTTCACCAGCATCCCCCGGTCGACGGACGTCCCGGCATGGAAGACGACCACCCCCTCCAGCCGCTCCGCCTCCTCGATCCCCTCGATGGGGTGCCCCTTCGAGTACCTGCCCGGATACCCGCCCGAGGCCATCACCACGCACACGGCGGGACGCGGGTCGATCTCCATCTTCGCGTCGGTGATCTTCCCCTGCGCGCACTGGAGGAGCAGCGGGACGAGGTCGCTCGAAAGCCGCAGGAACAGCGGCTGGGCCTCCGGGTCGCCGAACCGGACGTTGAACTCGAGGACCCGCGGCGCGCCGTTCTCGATCATGAGCCCCGCGTAGAGGATGCCGCGGTACGTGATCCCCTCGGCGCGCAGCCCCGAGAGCAGCGGCTCGAAGATCTCCCGGATCACCCGCCCCTCGACCTCCGGCGTCACCACCGGGGCGGGGGAGTACGCCCCCATTCCCCCCGTGTTCGGGCCCTGGTCGTCGTCGCCGACCCGCTTGTGGTCCTGGGAGGACGGCAGCGGGACGACCTTGTGCCCGTCGGTGAAGACGATGTACGACGCCTCCTCCCCGGCGAGGCATTCCTCGACCACCACGCGGTCCCCCGCGGCCCCGAACGCGCGCCGCTCCATCACCTCTTTCAGGAAGGTCACCGCCTCCTCGTAGGTCTGCGCCACGGCCACGCCCTTCCCCGCGGCCAGGCCGTCGGCCTTGATCACGACGGGCAGCTTCCGGGTGAGGACGTGCTGCTCCGCCTCGTCGTAGTCGTCGAACACCTCGAACCCGGCCGTGGGGATCCCGTACTTCCGCAGGATCGACTTCATGAAGACCTTCGACCCCTCGAGCTGCGCCGCCGCCCGCCCCGGGCCGCACACCAGGCGCCCCTCTTCCGAAAGCAGGTCGGCCAGCCCCGCGACCAGGGGGGCCTCCGGCCCCACCACGGTGAGGTCGATCCCGTTCGCGACGACGAAATCGCGCAGCGCCTTTACGTCGTCCGCGGCCAGCCGCACGCATTCCGCGTGCTTCGCGATCCCGGGGTTCCCCGGGGCGGCGTACACCTTCGACACGAGCGGGCTTTGCGAGATCTTCCACGCCAGGGCGTGCTCCCTGCCGCCGCCGCCCACCACGAGCACCGATATCCCCATCGCTTTCCCCCCTACCCGGCCGGCCTAATGGCGGAAATGCCGCACGCCGGTGAACACCATCGCGAGCCCGTGCTCGTCCGCCGCGGCGATCACCTCCGCGTCGCGCATCGACCCGCCCGGCTGGATGACGGCGGTGACGCCCGCCTTCGCGGCGACGTCGAGTCCGTCCCGGAAGGGGAAGAAGGCGTCCGAGATCAT
>DCUH01000062.1 GCA_002327765.1 bacterium UBA2219
TGGAGGAACAGGAGGGAAAGCGGCCGGTGGAAGCGCACGGCCTTGTTCCGCTCCTTCTCGAAATAGTCCGAAAGGAACGCGGCGGAGTGCGCCCCGGTTTCCGGGTCGCGCATGGGGATCTTGTCGATCCTTCCCAGCCGGCTCACCGTGTTCAGCGCGGAGGCCGCGTAGTCGGAGATGACCTGGGCGGACTGCATGTCCTTCTGGGCGTACCCTTTCCGGTCTTTCCGGTCCCCCACCTTCACGAGGCCGATCACCCTTTCCCGGTGCCGGAGCGGCACGTAGAGCTGGGTCTCGGGCTCCGCGCGGAACGGGGCGCCCTTGCACACGGTCTCCGCGATCGCGGACTGCGAAAGGAAGAAGCGGGACCCTTCCGTCTCGATCCCGATCGAGCCGCGGGCGGAGGCGATCACCAACTCGTCCGGCTCGTCGGCGGTGGAGAGCCAGATGACGCAGCTTCCTGCGGAGAGCTCGCTCATGAAGGTGTCCGTGATCTGCGAAAGGAGATGCTCCTCGTCCGGGGAGGACATCATCCGCAGGCATTGCTGGTAGAGGGAAGCCATCGAGTAGTACTCGACGCTTTCGGAGAGCAGGCGGTCGGCGACCGGCCCTTTCAGCCCCTCGTGCTCCGGCGTCTCCCAGATGACCCACCGCGCCATCTCGTGCAGCGGCGGGTCGCCGCGATAGAGGAAGACGGGGCCGCCCCCGGGCTGCTCCCCGGACAGTGCCTCGATCAGCCCGGGATCGGCCTGCCCGATCGGGACGGCGACGGCGGCGAATGACGGCAGGTCGGGGCGCCAGGCGGAGGACGGGCGGGGCGGCCGGTACTCGAACTCTACCGTGCGGCCGAGGACGGCAAGCCGGAAGTCGCTGTCCGGCGCCCCATTCTCCTGGAGAACGAGTATGCGGGACGTCTTCATCCGGCCGGGCCGGCTACATCTTGTACTTGCTGAATTGTTCTGGGTCCATCTTCTCGAGCAGCTCCGTCAGGCGGTCCTTGCCCTCGGCCGCCCCGTCGAGGTCGTCGATCGGCAGGGCGTTCTTCATGACCTCGGAGGCCACCACGATCGGCACGCTGCAGCGCAGGGCCAGGGCGATCGCGTCGCTGGGGCGGGAATCCATCGTGAACGACTCGTTTCCCCTTTCCAGGTGAAGAAGCGCGTAGTACGTGTTTTCCTTTATATCCGTTATTTCCACCTTGCGCAAACTGGTGCCGGTCTTCTCGAGGAACGCCTTGAGGAGGTCGTGGGTCATGGGGCGCGCCATCTCCACCCCCTCGAGGACGATCACGATGGCGTTGGCCTCGAGCGCGCCGATCCATATCGGGAGCGCCCGGCGGCTCTCCCGGTCCCTCAGGATGACGATCGGGGATTTCGTCATCGGGTCGACGGTCACCCCCGCGACCAGCATCTCTATCATCAGTTAGCGCTGCCTTTCCTCACCCGAGAGCGTGTGCTCGCCCGCCGACACGACCGAGACCGTCCTGAGCGGACCGAGCCCTCCACCCGGGGCGAAGTTCACCATCTTGAAGCACGGGGTCCGGCCGCAAAGCCTGTCGGGGTCCCTCGTGCTGGGTCCCTCCACCAGCACCAGGACGTCTCGCCCGACGACCGCCTCGAGCCGTTCGCGGCCATGCCGGTCCTGGAGGGCCTGGAGCCGGCGCAGCCGCTCCCCGGCGATCGCCGGGTCGACCCGGTCCCCCATCGCCGCCGCCCGGGTCCCCGGACGGGGGGAGAAGCAGAAGGAAAAGGCCGAGTCGTACCTCACCTCTTCCATGATAGACAATGTTTCGAGGAAATCATCCTCCGTTTCTCCCGGGAATCCCACGATGAAATCCGAGGAGAACGCGATCTCCGGCCGGGCGCGCCGCAGCGCCTCCACCTTCGAAAGGTATCCCTTCCGGGTGTACCCGCGCCCCATCGCCTCGAGCACACGGTCCGATCCGGCCTGGAGCGGCAGGTGGAGGTGCGGGCAGAGCTTCTCCTCCTCGGAAAAAACCTCGATTGTCCGCTCGTCCAGGTCGCGCGGGTGTGAGGTGATGAACCGGATCCGGGAGATCCCCTCGACGCGGGCGAGCCGCCGGAGCAGCTCGTGGAACGGGATCTCCCCTTCCTTCTTTCCGTAGGAGTTCACGTTCTGGCCCAGCAGAACGACCTCCCGCACGCCGCGGGCGGCCAGCTTGCGCGCCTCGCCGATCACCCCGGCGGATGGGCGGCTCACTTCGCGGCCTCGCACGGCGGGGACGACGCAGTAGGCGCAGAAGTTGTCGCACCCCTGCATGATGGTGACAAAGGCGCTGAATTCTCCGGAAACAGGTTGCGCGGGAATGTCCAGGGAACGGACATAATCGCAAAAACCCGTCTCGGAAACCCTCCTGCGGCTGTNNACCAGGTCGGGCAGGCGGGCGATGTTATGGGTCCCGAAGACGATGTCCACGTGGGGCGCCCGCCGGCGAAGGGCCTCCCCGGCCTGCTGGGCCAGACAGCCGCCGACCCCGACGAGACGGCCCCGGCGCAGCCCCTTCCAGCGGCGAAGCGTCCCCAGCTCGCTGTAGATCTTCCGGTCGGCCTTCTCACGGATGCAGCAGGTGTTCAGCAGCA
>DCUH01000048.1 GCA_002327765.1 bacterium UBA2219
CCGCGATGGTGTTGAACTCGAAGGGGACCCCGCCGGCCTCGCGGATGCATTCCTTAACGTACTCGCCCACGCGGTTCAGGTGGACGTGTCCGGGGACGATCTCCACGAACGAGTTGCACACGGCGATGAACGGCTTCCCCATGTCCTCGTCGGTGACGCCGCACGCCTTCAGCAGGCTGCGGTGGGGAGCGCGCTCGAACCCTTTCTTGATGACGTCGGAACGCATGGCGGACCCTCCTTGGCGGGATACTCTTCGATAATACCCGTTTTGCGGGGAATCAGGATAACGCGGATTCTAGGGATTCGAGCTCCGCGAGCGCGGCGCGCAGCTCCGCCGCCCGGGAAGCGGCGTCCCCGGGATCGCCGACCAGCCCCTCGATCGTTGCCAGCTCCCTCTCCAGGAACGACTCGGCGTCCCTCGCCAGGCCGTCGATGACCTCCCCCACGGCGTCCGCCCATTGGGCGGCCACCCGCGAGAGGTTCTTTTCGGCCTCCCACGGGATCCTTCGCCGGAAATGCCGCAGCACCAGCGGGCGGAAGACGGCCATCGGCACGAGGAACGAGAGCAGCTCGAAATGGGTGTCGAACGGCGGGGACAGCCGGACGTCGGGGTGGGACGGCTCCTCGACCCGGGCGTCGAAGCGGGCGCCGTCGAAACGGATCCCGAGGGCGCGCTCGATCTCCTTCGACAGCCGGTCCTGGAACGCCCGGACCGACCGGTCCACGCTCCCCCGCGCCCGGAAAAGGAACCCGGCCAGGTGCCCCTCGCCGTGCAGCGAGACGGCTCCCATCTCCTCCGTCAAGACCTTCCGGAGCCACGACTCGAACCCCCGGGTCACCCCGGCGAGGTTTCCCCGCCAGTCGGCCGCGGCCGCCCGGAACGCGCCGGCGATCCGTTCCGAAACCTCGTCCCTGTATGCGTGGAACCGGACGTCCGCCGCGGTGCGCGCCTCCGCCTTCAGGTGCCGGCAGATCGCGCGGATTTCCCCGGCGACCGACCCGCTGTCGCGGCGCTCCCGCGACAGCGCCGAGCGGAGATCCGATCGCGCCGCCTCCTCCGACTCGACCGCCCGTTCCGCGAGGAGCAGGTATCCCCGGCATCCGTTCACAAGGGCGAGCGTCTTGTGGCGGGCGATCTCCGCGAACGCCTCTTCCCGGCGCCCGGCGATCCGCCGAAGAAGGTGGTCCCGGACCTCCGCCCGCATCGTATCGAATCCGGGACGGTCCGATACGGGGAGGATGCGCCACTCCTTCCCGGTTCGTTCCCGGGCCAGCTCCCGCGTGAACCCGACCACCCGGTCGAGCTCGTCCCCGGACACGAGGTCCGCCTTCGTCAGCAGGATCGCCGCCTCCGGGGTCTGGGCGGACACGTCTTCGAGGAGCAGCAGGTCGTCCTCGGACAGCGGGTGGCTGACGCTGACGGCGACCAGCGCGGCCCCCACCCGCGGCATCCAGTCCTTCGACGCCTTCGTGTTGTGGGCGAAGACGGAGCCCAGCCCCGGCGTGTCGACGAACCGGATCCCGTCGTACGGCGCGAGGGCGGGAAGCTCGACGTCGACCACCGCCACCTGCTTCGCGTTGGCCGGGTTCCCCCGCTCCGTGACGAACTCGGAAAGTTGCGAAAGAGGGATCTCGAGCTCCTCCCCCGAGAACCGCCGGACGACGGCCTTCTCCCGAGGGCCGCAGCCGATGCGGGTGACCACCGCGGTCGCCGGGAGGACGTCCGTCGGGACGACCGCGCTCCCGATCAGCCCGTTCAGGAACGAGCTCTTGCCCGCCTTGAACTGCCCGAGGACGGCGACGTCCACCACGCCGCCGTCCCGAAGGAGCTCGCGGCAGGCGCCGAGCTGCGGCCCGAGGGAGTCGATGCGGAAATCGCGGCAGATCGCCCCGACGCGGTCGACGCAGGCGGCGACCGGGTCCCTTGTCCTGTCCGCGGCCATCGCGTCGCTTCCCTACTCCTCGTTCAGCCCGCCCTTCCCGTTCCCCGGCGCGCCTCCGGGCGGCGACTCCAGGCCGGGAAGCTCCTCGTCCGGGACGACCCTTTCCCGGAGCAGATGGTGGGGAAGGAACCAGAAGTTGGCGATCATCGTGGGGATGACGGCGCTCGCGATCACCGCCGCGACGAGAAAGGAATACTGCCCGCGGGAGACGATGCCGTTGGACAGCCCGTAGAGGGCGGAGATCGTGCCGAACGTGAGCCCCGTGGACATCAGGAGGGTGTAGTACCAGCGTTCCTTGCGCTCCGCGCGGAAAATCCCGACCACGGGGTACAGCCCGAAGATCTTGGAGGCGACCTTCGCGGCGAGCAGGACGACAAAGATCCACAGCCCGGAAACGATCGTCGGGAGCGACACGAGCGACCCGGCCCGGAGGAAGTAGAAGGGGGTCAACAGGCCGATCGTCAGCGTGCGCAGGCGGCGAACCCAGTGCTCGTCCTGGGCCGCGGCCCCGGCAAGGACCATCCCGGCGATGTAGGCGGGGAGGACCGCCTCGCTCCCGGACCAGAGCGCCAGGGCCCCCAGCCCGAAGAGCACCAGCAGGACCCACTTCGTCCGGATCGCGGCGGTGCGGTAGCCGTATTTCCTCGTCAGCAGGTTCGTGAGGAAGGGGAGCGCGGCGATGACCGCCGTCGAGACGACGAGGAACACGAGGGTTTTGAAAGTGAACGGAGCGAAGATCAGCCCCAGGGCCAGCACCGTCCCGAGGTCGTTGATGAAGCACGCCCCAAGGATCCCCTTGCCGAAACCGGTTTTATTGAACCCCGTCTCGAGCATGACCGCGTAGACGACGGCCATCGAGGTCGTCGAAAGGGCCACTCCCGCCAGCCAGCTCGCGCGGGGGTCCCACCCTAACAGGTAGCGGACCGCCGCCGCGCAGCCCAGGAAGGGAGCGAGGAAACCCACCAGCCCGACGACGGTCACCTCTTTCCACTTGGTCCGCAGGACGGCGGGCTCGAGCTCGGCCCCGGCCAGGAACGTAAGGAGGACGGCGCCGGTGGCGGCAAGGAATCGGAGCCAGTCGACATCGGCCCCCAGGGCGCCGGCGCCGAAAAAGCGTTCCACCGCGAAGCCCGCCGCGACCCCGACGCAGATCTCGACCAGCGCCATGGAAATCCGGAGATGGTAGGCCAGTATGCTTGCGGCAACCGCGAGGGCGAGCCAGACCGCGGCTATGCGGAACGCGTCTTCCATGGAATCCTCCTCCCGACGAACCTGCCGCCTCATGCCGGCACAGTAGGAGTCATCAGCCCGGTCAGGTCAGTTATGAGGGGGACTCCATCCCCTTGAAGCGGCTTAAAAACTACAGCATGCCACCCGGAAATTCAAGGATCCCGAGGGAATATAGAATTTCCCTGGCCGTCGATCTCTTTATCCTGCCCATCCGGAACCAAATTTGTTTTTTCCCGCATATCGAGCACGGCTTTCCGCAATTCCCTTTCCTGCCGGAAATCCGGCCACTTCTCCCGCAGCTCATCCAGCAAGGCCATCGCCTCCTCATATCGCTTTTGCCGGAAGAGCGCGTGTGCCAGATGAAGACGGAATCCCGGTTTGTATGGATTGAGCCAGATCGCCCGCCGGAACGTTTCCTCGGCGAGGCCATACGCCCCGCGGGAAAGGCAGTGGACGCCGATCCGGTCGTGGTCGAACCCGAGGTAGGGGCAGGGACGGAGAAGCTCCTCCCGGGCGCGCGAGGACCCAGCGTCCCAGCGCTCCTGCCTCGGACCACGCTTATTCAAGGCCGGACCCGGAAAAGGAAACGCCCACCGGGAAAGACCCCTGCGGGCGCCTCGTAACGATCTCGACCTGGCTTGCGGGCATGATTCCTCCGAGCGGAAAAAGAAACCAGGAGTCATCAGCCCGTATGGGCGGTTCACGGCGAACTCCATCGCCGTACGTCCGATTCCTTTGTATCACATCCGCGGCGCCTTCGAAAAGCCGGCGGGCGGCATCAGGGATCGGTTCAGATCCCTCGCATCTTGACGCGCCCGGAGAGGTCGTCGATGAACTGCTTCGCCGTCCGGCCGCTGCGCGAGCCCGTGGAAAGCGCCCAACGCAGAGCATCCGCCCGAAGCGTCTCCGCTTCGACGGGCAGCGCCAGCCGTCGCGCGTACTCCTCGACGATGGCGAGGTACGTGTCCTGGTCGAACCGGAAGAAGCCGAGCTGCAGGCCGAACCGGTCGGAGAGCGACAGCTTCTCCGAGACGGCCTCTTCGGGATGGATCTCGTCCTCCGCCCCCAGATCGACGCGCCGCTCCGGCATCAGGTGGCGCCGGTTGGAGGTGGCGTAGATCAGGACGTTCTCCGGCCGCTCCTCCACCCCGCCGTCCAGCAGCGTTTTCAGCCCCCGGAAGTCCACTTCCTCCTCGTCGAACGAGAGGTCGTCGCAGAAGAGGATGAACCGGTACGGCAGCCCGCGGAGCCGCCCGGCGATCCGCGGGAAGGAGAACAGGTCCCACCGGGCGAGCTCGACGATCCGCAGCCCCCGGGGGCCGAAGACGTCGAGCAGCCCCTTCACGCAGGAGGACTTCCCCGTCCCGCGCTCCCCCCACAGGAGAACGTGGTTGGCGCCGGCGCCCGAGACGAACTGCTCCGTGTTGCGGACCAGCTCCCCCTTCGCCGCGTCGATGCCGACCAGCAGGGAAAGGTCGACCCGGTGCGGGTGCGGAACGGGCGCGATCCGCCCCCCTTCCCCCGCCGCCTCCCACCGGAACGCCAGGTGGTCCCGGAAGACCGTCGGGTCGAACGGCGCGGCCTCCCGCTTCCCCACGAGAACCTCCACGCGGTCGAGGATCCGGTCGAGGCGCTTGAGCGCCGCTTCCGTCCAGCCTTCCGGGCTCATCGGACCCGCCCCCCGCTTCCCATGCGCGCTCCCCTCTTCATCATGGAATCGATATTCTACTCCCGGCAGCCGGGAAAACGGACCGCCGAAAGCTTTCGCCGCAGCCCCCTTCGCGCAAAAAAGAAGCACGGCGCTCCCGATCCTCCGGGAAGCGCCGTGCCTTTTCGAAAATTACCGATCGTTCCGGCCGTTCCTTCGAGGGTCCGCTACTTGATCGTGATCATGACCCGGCGGTTCTGGAACTGGCCCTGCTTCGTCTTGTTGTCGGCGATGGGTTCGCTTTCGCCCTTGCCCTCGGAGGTGATCTGGTCCGGCTTGATCTCGACCTCGCCCTCGAGGTACTTCTTCACCGATTCCGCTCTCTTCTCGGACAGCCCCTGGTTGTATTTCTCGCTGCCGCGGCTGTCGGTGTGGCCGACGATGTGGATCTTGGCGCCCGGGTTGTCCTTCAGGAACTGCACGCCCTTCTGCAGCTCCGCCAGGTCCGCCGGACGGATGTTCCATTTCGCCGTGTCGAAGTTGACGCGCAGCGCCAGCTCCTTCTTCACGACGGGAGCCGGAGCCACGACCACGGGGGCGGGCGCGGGGGGAGGAGCCACAACCTTCGGCTCCGCGACCGTCACGGTGGCGGTTTCATAATTGGTGGAGTACTTGCCGACGCAGCTCATCTGGTAGTCCGTCGTCACCTTGGGGCACACTTCCCTTAAACCGGACAGCGGGAGCTTCTCCGCGCCCTTGGCCTTCTCGTCCGGGCCCATCACGATCGTCTCGACGTTTTCCCCGCTCCACTTCAGCATGGCGCACTTCCCGGGGGCGATCGTGTCCGGCTCGGCGACGAGACCGCAGGTCGGGATCTTCTTCTTGTCTTCGCAGACCTGGAGCGCCTTGAACAGCGCGTCGATGGACTGCTGGGCCTTCAGCCCCTCGGCCGCGGGCTTCTCCCCCGCGTTGCACTTCTCCCAGGACTGGGTGCACTCGAGCCGGGCCGAATCGAGGTCCGCCTTGGCCACGGCGTATTCCTTCGGCGCGCATTCCTTCGCGCCCTTCGCTTCCGCCATCTCGAGCATTCCGGCGATGTTGTCGAGCCGGTCTTTCTCCGCCTGGGTAAGCTGCCGCATCTGGCCGCAGCCGGCCACCAGGAAAGCCGCAACAAGGACCGTAAGGATAAGGATCAGGTTCCGGTTCCTCATTTCGCACCTCCCTTGGTCGACTGCAGCGCCTTCGCGGAGTAATCAAGCGACTTCTTCAGGAAAAGGTCGACATCCGCGCGCGGGCTCCCCTCTTCCGCTTCCATGACGGCTTTCTTCAAGTATTCTTCCGCTGCGAACATTTCGTGCGGTGCGGACCACTTGGCACCCGCCTTGTCCGCTGCTTCCAACTGTTTCCGGGCGCTCTGGATCGAGTTGGCCGTCGCGCAACCGGCAACCAGACCGGCGCACAGAACGATGGCGCACAACATAACCCACGGTCTTTTCATTCGAGCCCCTCCGTCTCCGTAATAATTTACGTCCGTGAAACGCGGCACGACCGTCGAGCGAATCTCACCCCCCCTCCGTCTTATTTTTTTTCGAATCCGCTCGATCTGCAACGGGCGCAAGAAATGCCGATCTCAAGACCAATCATACAAAGGGCGGTAAAGGACTACAAGTGTCGAAATTATCGCCAAAGCCGGGAAAGATCAAGGGGTCTTTGCGCATGGAATTCCTTTCGGATCAGGATAATATGGAGCACATATCCTGATGAGCGAGGCGACGGTCCCGTGAAAAAGATCCTCCTCGCCTTCCTCGTGCTGTCCGGCGCGATCCTGCTGGCCGGGATCGCGGCCCTGCTGTTCGTCGACGTGACCGCCTACAAGCCCCGGATCGAAAGCGCGGTGTCCGACGCGCTGGGGATGGAATTCCGGATCCGGGGGAGGATGGGACTGCGCCTCCTTCCCCCCGCCGGCGTCTCCCTGTCCGACGTGCACCTCCGGAACCGCGGCACCGATCTCGCGAAGGCCGGGGCCGTCCGGGTGGGGATGGAGCTGCTCCCCCTGTTCCGCGGACAGCTGACGATAACGAGTCTCATCCTCGTCGACCCGGAGGTACGGATCGAGAAGGGAGCGGACGGGAAATTCAATTTCGAAACGCCGCCCCGCGCGGCGAAAGCCCTCGCGCAGGGAGAAAAAGGGAAGGCCGCGGCCCGCTCGCTTGCCGTTGCGAAAGCCGCCCTCAAGGGCGGCTCGCTCGTGTACCTGGATCGCGCGACGGGCGCCAGGACGGAAGTATCCGGCATCGAGGTCGCCCTGAAGGATCTCGCCTTCACGGCTTCCCCCGGCGCGCCGTCGACCGCGGGGATCCGCTTCTCCGGGACGCTACTGGCGAAGGAGCTGAAGACAGCGGAGGCGAGCGCGCGGAACCTGGAAGCGAAGGTGGCCGCCTCCGGCGGCATCCTCGATATCCGTCCCCTCACCTTGACGCTGTTCGGAGGGAAGGGCGAGGGAGGGATCCGCGGCGACCTGTCGAAGGGGGAGCCGGTCCTTCGGATCGACTACACGCTCGCGGGATTCCGGGCGGAGGAGTCGCTCGAAGCCGTCGCGGGGAAACGGGTGTTGAGCGGCCCGTTGACCCTTTCCCTGGACCTCGTCTGCAGGGGAAGCGATGCACAGCGGATGATACGGACGCTGAACGGGACCGCTTCCCTGCAGGGGAGCGGGCTGACCGTCCACGGGACGGACATCGACGGCGCGCTGTCGACCGTGGCCGCCGCGCAGAGGCTGAACCTGGCGGAGGTCGGCGCCTTCCTGCTCGCCGCCCCGCTCGGAAAGGCCGCCACGAAGGGTTACCGCTTCGGGGGGATCCGCGGGGACGCCGGCCGGGCGAAGGACACCGCGGTGACGAAGCTGGTCTCCGACTGGACGGTGCGCGACGGAGTCGCGCAGGCGCGGGACGTGGCGTTCTCGACCGGGAAAAACCGGATCGCCCTGCAAGGGCGGCTGGACATGCCGAACGAGCGGTTCGCCGGCGTCACCGTGGCGGTGCTGGATCCCGCGGGGTGCGCGCGGATCCGGCAGAAGATCGACGGCCCGTTCCGCGATCCCCTGATGGACCAGGCCGGCGCCCTGGAGTCGGCGGTCATCGGGTCGGTCCTCGACCTGCTCGCGCCGGCGAAGAAGCTGATCGGGGCGCCGGCGTGCAAGAGGTTCTACTCGGGGTCCGTTCCGCACCCCGGCTGACGCGCCGCTATCCCTGCCGCTTCCTGGCCTGCACCCTTTGCTGCGCCTCCGCGTTCCTCCGGCGGTCCTCCTCGTTCTCGAGGATCAGGGGGGGGACCTCGGCGGGGCGCCCGTTATCGTCGAGGGCCACCATGACGAAGTACGACGTGTTCGTGTGGGTCCTCTTCCCCGTGCGCAGATCCTCGGCCTCGACGCGGACCCCCACTTCCATGGAAGTGCGCCCCACGTAGTTCAGGGAGGCGTAGAGCGTCACGAGGTTCCCGACGTAGACGGGGGCGTGGAACTCGAAGCGGTCCACGGTGGCCGTGACGCAGTTGCGCCCCGAGTGGCGGATCGCCACCACGCCGGAGGCCGAGTCGGCCAGCTTCATGATGTTTCCGCCGTGCACGTTGCCGGCGGCGTTGGCGTCCAGCGGCGTCATCATCTGGGCCATTTCGAGGCGGGACGCGGATGCGGGCTTGCCTTCCATCGGGATCGTACTCCCTTCCCTGGTTAATATTTCCTGTCGGAAGAAGGAAGCGGCCTGCCCTGCACCTCGGGCCGCCGCTCGAGGTACGCCCCGAGCGCGCGCCCCGCGGGGAAGCGCCGCCGCGTCTCCTCGAGGACGGCATCCGCCTCCGCGAGCCGGTTCTGCCGGTCGAGCAGCTCGGCGAGGAACACCATCCCCCTCTCCCGCGCCTCCGGGGGGTTCTTCCGGGAAAGACACGCGCGCTGGGCGGTTTCCGCCTCCGCGAGCAGCCCCCGGCCGGCGAGCGCGCGCGCCTCCTCGCACGGGGAAGAGGGCCCTTCCGGCGCGGCCGCGGCGATCGATTTCGACGCGGCCCGTTGCGCCTTCATCCCCCCCGCGGCGGGCGCCGCTTCCCCCGCCGGCGCGGCGGCGAGGCGGTCCCCGTTCATCTCCTTTCCATAAAGGAGTGCCGTTTCCCGCGACCCCTTCGCCCCGTCGTCCGTCGCGGCGGGGCCGGCGGGCGCGGGCGGCGCGGCGGCCGGCGGCGCGGGCGGCTCCGGCGCGGGCGGCAGCGCGGGCGACCCCTCGGCGGCCGGGGCGGATTCGCGGGGAGCGGCGGCGACGCCGGCGGCCCGCGACGCGTCCGGGGCAGCGCGGCGTCCCGCTTGCGGGGCGGAGGGCCGGCTCTCCGGCAGAGGCCCCTTCGCTTCCTCGTCCGGAAGCGCCCGCGGCCGTTCCCCCGTCGCGGCGGGAGGGGCGGACGGCGGCGACGTCCTCGAGAACGGGTCCATCCCGGTCTGCCGTACGACCACGAGGAGCAGGGCGGCCGCGGCGGCGACGGGAATGAAATACGGCAGCCGCCTCGCCCAGCCGCGCTCCGGCCGCGGCGCCTTCGCGGGGACCGACTCCCCTTCGGCACGCTCCGCCGCCACGCGCTCCATCACCCGGCGGTTGAACCGCTCCCAGTACTCCGGGCCCGGGTCCGGGACGCCGACGCCCGCGTCGATCTCCGCCAGCCGGGCGAGGGCGGCGGAGCATTCGCCGCAGCCGCGGAGATGCTCCTCCACCCGCGCGCGGTCGGCGGGCGCAAGCTCCCCGTCGTGGTAGGCGGCCAGCAGTTCGCGCGTCTTCCCGCAGTCCATCACGAGCCTCCTCCCGCCCCCTTCCCCAGCAGGGCGGCCAGCCGCTCCCGGGCACGGGAGAGGCGGGACATCACGGTGCCGGCGGGGACCCCGAGGGCTTCCGCGATCTCCGCGTAGGAAAGCCCCTCCACCGCCCGGAGCACCAGCACGGCGCGCAGCTCGGACGGCAGCCCCGCCATCGCGCCGGCCACGCGCTCCGTCTCCTGTTTTCGCTCCGCCGCCGCCTCGGGGTCCGGCGAGGGGTCCGGGGCTTCCGGCGCCTCGCTTTCCGGTACCCGGGGAATCCCCGCGCCCGCGTCGCGGCGAAGGGAGAGCCCGTGTTCCAGGCGATCTTCCTCAGCCAGGGGCCGAAGGGGCGCGACGGATCGTAGGAGGGAAGCGACCGGAAGAGGCGCACGAACGTCTCCTGGGCGGCGTCGTCGGCGTCGGCCGCGTTCCCCGTCGCCGACCAGCAGAGGCGGTACACCGCCTGCCGGTGACGCGTCACCAGCGCCTCGAACGCGGCGCGGTCCCCCTTCGCCGCCCGTTCGGCCAGTCGGCTGTCCTGTTCATCCGCCCGGTCCGTCGCCATCCCATACCCTCTATACCACACGATCCGGGGAATTATTCCATGCGGGGAAAACCCCCGGCCTCCCGGCCGGGAATAAAAAGGGGGCCTCGCGGGTATATCGGGCAGGAAACGGAAACCACACCCCGTAAGGAACGGAGGACCCAATGGAAAAAGCAAGCATCCCCGGGAAGATCGGCGCGCTGGCGGCCGCTCTGCTGACCGCCGCGCTGCTGGCCGCCGCGCCCGGAGCGTCGCGCGCCTCGGCTTCAACCCTCGCCCTGGACGTCCGGCCCGAGAACCGGACGATCCTCGTCCCCGGCCCCGGCGCCGGGACGGTCCAGATCCAGGTGATCGCCCCCGACGACCCGGCCCCACGCCGCCGGCCGAACCTGAACCTTTCCCTCGTCATCGACCGCAGCGGCTCCATGTCGGGCGCGCGGAAGCTCGACTACGTGAAGACGGCCGCCCACCAGTTGGTGGACATGATGGGGCCCGACGACATCCTGTCCATCGTCACCTACGACGACCGGGTGGCGGTCCCGTGGCGGGCGCGGCGCGTGGACCGCAACCGGGAATCGCTCCACCGGATCGTCGACGGGATCTATCCCGGAGGAAGCACCTTCCTGTCCGGCGGCCTGGAGGAGGGGTTCCGCCAGGCGAAGGAAGGGCGGCGCAGGGGGTACCTCAACCGGGTCCTCCTCCTGTCGGACGGGCTGGCCAACGTGGGGGTGACCCACCGGGGGGCGCTTCGGGAAATGGCCGGGAACATGGCGCGGCAGGGCGTCTCGGTGTCGACCTTCGGCGTGGGGAACGATTTCGACGAGGAGCTGATGGCGGGCGCCGCCGCGGCCGGCGGCGGCAACTACCGGTATCTCGGCGACCCGGAACGGATCGTGGCGGCGTTGAGCGACGAGCTGCATTCGGCTTCGAGGACGTGCGCCGCCGACGTGGAGATCCTCATCCGGCTGCGGAGCGGCTGCCGCTTCGGCTCGGCGCTGGGGCGCGAATGGCGCCGCGAGGGCGATACCTACGTGATCCGGCTGGGCGACCTGCCGGCGGGCGGGCGGCGCACGGTCTTCGCGAACCTGAACGTGGAGGGCGACCGCCCCGGGACGCGCGAGGTCGGCGAGGTTGCGCTGCGCTACCGCGACCCGGTCTCCGAAAAAACCGTGACCGCCGCGCCGACGACCGTCTCCCTGGAGCTGGTGCGCGACGAGCGGCTGCACCGCGAGGGGTTCGACCGGTCGGTCCAGGAGAGGAAGGCGGTGGCGGAATCGAGCGTGATGGTCCAGGAGGCCGCCCGGCTGGCCGACGAGGGGAAGAAGGACAAGGCGAAAGAACTGCTCGGCAGGGCGGCGGCGGGACTCTCCGCGGCGCCGGCGTCGCCGGCCGTGAAGGCCGAGATGGAACGGGCGTCCGAGTACGGGAAACGGCTCGACGCGATGGGCGACATGCGCTCCGAGGAGGCGAAGGGAGTCCAGAAGTCGATCAAGTACGATTCGCACCGGCAGCTGCGGGAGCAGTGAGCGGTTCCGCGGAACCCCCGCAGCATCGCCCCGGCACGGTCCGGCGGGCTACCGCCCCCGGACCGGGGCCAGGGTGACCGTCGCCTTGGCCACCAGCTTCTCCGCCCCGTCCCGCACCGCGTACACTTCCGACTCCGCGACGGACAGCGTCTTCCCCGCCTTCAGCACCGTGGCGCGGCAGCGGAGCCGCTCGCCGACGGCGGGGCGCAGGAAATTGATCTTGAACTCCGCGGACAGGACCAGGTACCCCTCCGGGACCAGCGTCCCCGTCGCGCCGCCCGCCGTGTGGTCGGCCAGCGTCGCCTGCACCCCCGCGTGGATGTAGCCGTCCTGCTGCATGTGCTTCGGAAGGATGTCGATGTGCGTCTCGCACCACCCGGGGCCCAGGTCGTCGAGGACCAGCCCGATGTCCATGGCGAACCGCGATTTGCGGATGATGGCCGTCGCGTGTTCCCTGTAGTTCGGGTTCTGCGGCTCCATGCCGCCACTATCCGCCGAACCGGCCCGGCGCGTCAATACGCGGTAGAATCCATGGAGACCGAAGAACGCGGGATCCGGGGGCCCCATTGAAGCTCCGTTACGGACTCGACGACCGCCTCCCGGCGGCGGAGACGGCCTCGCAGGCCCTGCAGTGGCTGGCGATGTCGCTTCCGTTCGTCGTCATCGCCGGCTCCGTGGCCGCCGGCCACCATACCGCCGACCCGGCGCTGCGGACCGTCTACCTGCAGAAGGCGGCGTTCGCCACGGCGCTGATGATCCTCGGGCAGGCGCTTTTCGGGCACCGGCTCACGCTGGTCGCCGGCCCCGCCACGGCGCTTCTGCTCGGCATCCTCGGAAGCCGGACGTCCCCGGACGCCGTCTACACCGCCGCCGCCGTCTGCGGGGCCTTCCTCGCGGCGATCTCGGCGGCGGGGCTCTTCGGCGCGCTCCGGGGCGTCTTCACGCGGCGCGTGACTGCGGCGGTGGTCCTCCTCCTCGCCTTCACCATGGTCCCGACGATCGTCCGGCTCCTGACGGAAGGCCCTTCCGGCGCGCCTTCCACGCGCCTCGGCTTCGCCGCTGCGTACGTCCTTGCGCTCTTCTCGGCCCACCGGCTCCTGCCGGCGGCGGGGCGGTCGTTCCTGATCGCGGCGGGCATGGCGGCGGGGGCCGCGGGGTACTACGGGATCTTCGGGTTCCCGGGGGCCGCCGAAATCCTCGGCCGCCCCGAGCCGATCGCGCCGTTCTTCTCCGGCTTCACGAAACCGGACTTCGATCCAGGGACGATCGCGTCGTTCCTCTTCTGCTACCTCGCCCTCGCCCTGAACGAGATCGGCTCGATGCAGGCGGTCGCGCCGCTGCTGCGGCCGGAAGGGATGGAGAAGCGGACCCGAAAAGGGATGACGGTGGCGGGCGTCGTGAACCTCGTCGCGGGGATGCTGGGCGTCATCGGCCCCGTCGACTACTCTTTAAGCCCCGGGGTCATCGCAACGACCGGCTGCGGCTCGCGGCGGCCGCTGGTGCCGGCGGCGCTCCTTCTCGCGCTGGCGTCGCTTTCGCCCGCGGCGCTGGCGGTCGTGGGCGCCATCCCCCCGGTCGTGATCGGCGGGATCCTCATCTACACGCTTTCCGGCCAGGTCGCGGCGGGGATGGCCGCCGCCTTCGAGGGCGGGACGTTTTCCTTCGAGGACGGCCTGGTGATCGGGCTCCCGCTCCTGGCGGGAACGGTCGCGGCGTTCCTGCCGCCGGCGGCGTTCGAGGGGGCCCCGGCCGCGGTCCGCACCGTCGCCGGGAACGGGTTCGTCGTGGGGATCGTCTCGGTACTGGTCCTCGACCGGGCGTTCCGGGCGAAGCCGGCCGCCTGAATCGAAACCCCGCCCCGCCGGCTCACTCCCTCCCCAGCAGCCCCCGGATGGCCCCCTTGATGTCGGGCGGCAGCACGATCAGCTTGGAGTTGCCGGACGCGGAGAGGTCGTGGATCACCTTGATGTACCGGTCCCCCAGGAGGAACATGGCGGGGGTCTCCCGGTCGCCGACCGCGTCGGCGATCTCCCGGATCGCGTCGGAGGACGCCTTCGCCAGCGCGATCTGCGCCTCCGCTTCCCGGCGGGCCGCCTCGAGCCGCCCGTCCGCCTGCAGGATGGCCGCCTGCTTGTTCCCTTCCGCCTCGGTGATCGTCGCGCGCCGGGTCCGCTCGGCCGCCGCCTGCTTTTCCATGGCCTCCTGCATCGACTGCGACGGCCGGATGTCGCGCACCTCGGCGCTCTTCACCGTGATGCCCCACCCCGCGATCTCATGGGAGACCGCCTCTTTGAGCTTCGCCTTGATCGTCTCCCGGTTGGAGAGCGCCTCGTCGATCTCCATGCCGCCGATAATCGCGCGCAGCGTGGTCATGACCAGGTTCTTGATCGCGAAAACGTAGTCCTGGACCCCGTAGGACGCCTCCTGGGGGTTCGACACCTTGATGAAGGAGATGGCGTTCACCACGACGACGGCGTTGTCCTTGGTGATCGCCTCGAGGTCGTCCACCTCGACCGGCTGGTCCTTCGTCAGAACCTTGTAGGCCACGCGGTCCATGTAGGGAACGATGATGTTCAGCCCCGGCCGCAGGGTCCGGTGATACTTCCCGAGCCGCTCCACGACGTATTCCCACCCCTGGGGGACGATCCGCACCCCCATGAACAGGGTGACCGCGATGAACAGCAGGACGACGACGAAGAACTCGGTCATGAGGCGCCTCCCTCCTTCCTCACGCGCAGTATCTGCCCCTCCACGCCGCAGACGACGGCCTCGTCCCCTTCCTCGAGCTTCTCGTCCGAGACAAAGGGCCACACGGTGTCGCCGAGCAGCGGCGCCTGGAAACGGATCCGCCCCCGCTCGAGCCCCCCTCCGGGCACGCACACGACCCCCTTCCGGTCCTTCCATTCCGGCGGCGCCTCGTCGGGCTTCGAGCCGACGCGCGGCTGGACCCAGAGGAACCAGGCCGCGGTCATCAGGCCGGAGAAGATCCCCCACAGGAGGATCTGGACGCCGAACCCGATGCGGAACAAGCCGACGGCGGCACCGGTGAGGACCGCCCCGACCCCGAACCAGAGGATGGTGAAGGAAGGCACCACGATCTCGAGGATCGCCAGGACGATGCCGAACGCGACCCAGTGCCACCACAGGACGTCGAAACCCATGGAATCGCCCCCCCTGTGAAGGTAACGTCCCGATCGGGTGCATTTTCCCCCCGGACGGGGGGACAGGCAAGGAGGAAGAAGGCCGGCGCCCCGGGCCGGGGCGCCGGCGCGCTCAGATCGTTTTTCCCGCGGCCGCCACGCCGCCGGCGAACCCGTCCCGGAGGGCCGGGCCGGACTGGCCTGTCCGGCGGGCGAGCTCACCCAGGATCTCGGCGCACTTCTCGTGCAGAGGCTGCCACGTCTTCAGCTGCCCGTGGAACCCTTCCATGTGATCCGCCTCGAGGATCGGCTGCCCGCACATGCTGCACATGTATGCATTTGCCATGGCTTGTGCCTCCTCTCGCTTCATTGGATGCGGAAAAAGAAGAAAACGGTCCACGACGCATGGATATTATACCGTTCCGACACCTCCCATGTCAGGCGAACGCCTCCCCGAAGCGCCTCTCCTGCTCGGGGCTGCCGATCAGGACGAAATCCATCCTCGTGTCCAGGACGGTATCGGGGGGAGGCCCCACCATCGGCTCCGGGACGTCCTCCCGGAGGATGGCGACGACCGCGCAGCCCGTCATGGCGCCGATGCTCGATTCCGCGATGGTCCATCCGGAAAGCCGGGGAGGCAGCGGCCGCCGGAAGACGTTGACCCCCTCGGTCAGAAGGATCGAATCCTTTTTCTCGAGCATGTTGGAGAGGAAGTTCGCCCCCACCGAGGAGCTGGAGACCACGAAATCGGCGCCGGCGGCGTACAGCTCGTCCACGTTCTCCTCGCGGTTCGCGCGGGCGACCATCCGCAGGTGGGGATTGGCCCGCCGGCTGGCCAGGGCCAGGAAGATGTTGGCGTTGTCGTCGTTGGTGGTGATGATCAGGCCGCGGGCGGCTTCGATGCCCGACTTCCGCAGCAGGTCGAGGCGCGTGGCGTCGCCGCGTATCGCCTCGTGCGCGCTGCAGAACGGGTTTTCCTCGCGGTCGATCAGCGTGAAGGGGACGTTCATCTTGCCGAGGACGGTGGCGGCGGCGCAGCCGATCCGGCCGTGCCCGAGGATGAACACGCGGTCCTCCCCGGCGCCCGGCCGCAGGAGCGCTTCCAGGGAGGACATCCCTTCGCGGGTGCCCGCCAGCAGCACGATGGTTTGGACGGACAGCGGGGAGTCCGGATCGGGGGCGGAGAAGACCCCCCGCTCGAGGAGGCCGATCGCGGAGAGCCCGGTGCGCTCGCGCAGCGGGATCATCCCCAGCGTCTGCCCGACGTAAGGCGTGCCGTACACGGGCATCTCGGCGATCAGCAGGTTGCCGAACGCGTCGAGAACATGCGCCGCCGCGCCGAAGGTGGTGGCGCGGGTCGCCAGGTGCCGCCCCAGGATCTGCGGCAGCGGGATGACGTGGGTCGCCCCGGCCGCGCGCAGGAGGTCCGCGTGCGCGGAATCGTCGGCGAGGACCGCGATGGGCGCGTCCCCGAGCTTCCGGGCGGTGAGGCAGAGGTTGACGGTTTCGGGATCGTTCAGGCTGGTGACGATGCCGCGTGCCGCGCCCGCCCGGGCCTTCTCCAGGAACACCCCGTCCGTGGGCGTCCCGCAGAGGACCCGCATCCCTTCCAGCTCCAGCCGGAAGGCCTCTTCCTGGTCGGGGGTGACCACCACGAACGGGACCTGCCTCCCCTCCAGCTTCCGCATGAAGGCGCGGGTGACGGCGTCGGGGCCGAAGATCAGGACGTGCCCCCGGGTATTCGCCGGAAGCTCCCTCTTCGGGCGGAACCGCATGCTCTGCTCGATCCAGGGGGCGATGAACAGACTGACGAGGACGAAGGGGAGGAGCATCAGGAGGAAGACCACCCCGGAGATGGTGACGGCCGTGGCGAACAGGAAGCCGGCGTCCGAGTGGAAGGTGATGTCGCCGAACCCGAGGGTCGTCATGACCGTGATGGTCCAATAGATGCCGGCGATCAGGGAGTACGTCCGCCGCTCCAGGTGCCACATCAGGTACTGGAACAGGTACGCGTAGCCCAGGATCATCAGCGCGAGGAAGGTGCAGTAGCCCGCCAGCAGCTTCAGGTTCTTGCGCGCCTGCTTGCGCAGGAAAAAAGCCAGTTCGATCGCGGTCGGATTCACGTAGATTCCTCCGGTTCGGTTCATCGATATCGTAACACCTGCCGGAGGCGTATCGGGGACGGGTCGCGCCGGTCAGAGGTCGGCACGGCAGGGGTCGGCGTGCGGCCCTTGACTAATACTACCTTTTTGGTAGTGTATGCCGAGGAGGCCGACATGCCCGTACGGATACCGAACGACCTTCCTGCCCGGAAGGTCCTGGAAGACGAGAACATCTTCGTGATGACATACGACCGCGCGGTCCGGCAGGACATCCGGCCGCTGCGGATCGCCGTGGTCAACCTCATGCCCACCAAGATCGCCACCGAGACCCAGCTTCTCCGCCTGCTCGGGAACACCCCGCTCCAGGTGGACATCCGCCTGATCCGCATGGGCAGCCACGAGTCGAGGAACACCCCGGCGGAGCACCTGGAGGCGTTCTACGAGCCGTTCGAGCAGGTGCTGGACGAGCGGTTCGACGGCCTCGTCGTCACCGGCGCGCCGGTGGAGACGCTCCCCTTCGAGGAGGTGGACTACTGGCCGGAGCTCGTCCGCCTCATGGACTGGAGCCGGGGCAACGTCTGGTCCACCCTCCACATCTGCTGGGGAGCCCAGGCCGGGCTCTACCATCACTACGGGATCCCGAAACACCCCCTGAAGACCAAGATGTCCGGACTGTTCCACCACAAGGTGCTGGAGCCGCTGGAGCCGATCCTGCGCGGCTTCGACGATTTCTTCCTCGCGCCGCATTCGCGGAACACGGAGGTGCGGGAATACGACGTCCGCAGGAACCCGGGGCTGAAGATCCTGGCCTCCTCGGAGAAAGCCGGCCTGTACATGGTCTCCTCGACCGACGGGCGGATGATCTTCGTGTTCGGCCACCCGGAGTACGACCGCTTCACCCTGAAGGCGGAATACGACCGGGACATCGGCAAAGGGCTTCCGATCGCGCCGCCCGCCCATTATTTCCCCGAGAACGATCCCGCGAAGGAGCCGAAGATGTCGTGGCGCTCCCACGCGCACCTGCTGTATTCGAACTGGCTCAACTACTCGGTGTACCAGGCGACGCCCTTCGACCTGGAGCGGATCCCCTTGTGGGAGGCGGGGGCGTGAAGATCTCGACCCGCAGCAGGTACGGACTCCGCCTCCTCATCGAGCTGGCGAGGCGCGGCGGCGGCGGGCCGGTGCTGTTGAGCGAGATCGCCGGGAGCCAGCGCATCTCGGAGAAATATCTCTCGCGGCTGGTCATCTCCCTCCGCGGCTCCGGCCTGGTGCGGTCGGTCCGCGGGGCGCACGGCGGGTACGTCCTGGCCCGGCCGCCCGGGGAGATCAGCCTGCGCGAGATCATCGACTCGCTGGAAGGCGGGCCGTACATCATCCGGTGCGCGGACGATCCTGCAAGCTGCCCCGCCTCCCCCGGCTGCGCGGCGCGAAGCGTGTGGGGTGGCCTCGAGAAGGCGATGCGGGACTACTGCGAATCTTTAACCCTGGGCGAGATCGCACGAAGGGGATCGTTGCGGCCGGTGAAGGCCGGGCCGAAGGAGAGGGCATGAGGGTGCTCGAGAGGATAACGGACGCGATCGGCGGTACGCCGCTGGTCCGCATCGGAAAGCTGAACGCGGGAGGGGCGGCGCAGGTCTGCGCGAAGCTGGAGGGGCAGAACCCCTTCGGCTCGGTGAAGGACCGCATCGGGCTGTCGATGATCGAGGCGGCCGAACGGGAGGGAAAACTCGCGCCCGGCTCCACCATCGTGGAGCCGACCTCGGGCAACACCGGCATCTCCCTGGCCGCGGTGGCGGCCGCCAAGGGGTACCGTGTCGTGCTCACGATGCCCGAGACGATGAGCGTCGAGCGGCGCAAGCTTCTGGCCGCCTACGGGGCGGAGGTCGTGCTCACGGAGGGCGCCAGGGGGATGAAGGGCGCCATCGCGAAGGCCGAGGAGCTTTCGCGGGCCAACCCCGACTGGTTCTTCCCCATGCAGTTCGACAATCCCGCCAACCCGGCGGCCCACCGCGCGACGACGGCGGAGGAGATCTGGGCCGACACCGACGGCGAGGCGGACATCCTCGTCGCGGGCGTCGGGACCGGCGGCACCCTGACCGGCGTCGGGCAACTGCTGAAGGAACGGAAGCCGGGCTTCAGAGTGGTTGCCGTGGAGCCCGACACCTCGCCGGTCCTTTCCGGCGGGCAGCCGGGGCCCCACAGGCTTCAGGGCATAGGCGCCGGGTTCGTCCCCTCCGTGCTCGACACGGGGCTCATCGACGAGGTCGTCAAGGTTTCCGACGTGAACGCGGGCGAAACCGCCCGCCGCGTCGCCCGGGAGGAGGGGATCCTGGTCGGCATCTCCTCCGGCGCGGCCCTCTGGGCGGCGCTCCAGCTCTCGAAGCGCCCGGAGAACGCGGGCAAGGTCATCGTCGTGATCCTGCCGTCCAACGGGGAGAGATACCTTTCCACCTGGCTCTTCGACGAGCCCGCATAGGAGCGCGCCATGGCGGACGAAAGGCACATCGAGACGAAGGCGGTCCATGAAGGCCACAGCCCCGACCCGGCCACCCTCTCCCGCGGGGTGCCCGTCTACCGGACCTCGTCTTTCGTATTCAAGAGCGCGAAGCACGCGGCCGATCTTTTCGCGTTGAAGGAGTTCGGCAACATATACAGCCGGCTCACGAACCCGACCAACGAGATCCTGGAGATCCGGGTCACCGGGCTGGAGGGCGGGGCGGCCTCGGTGGCCGTCGCCTCCGGGACGGCGGCCGTCTTCAACACGATCGTCACCCTCGCGAAAGCCGGCGACGAGATCGTCTCGGCCGCCAACCTGTA
This sequence comes from bacterium UBA2219, assembly GCA_002327765.1. Lineage (GTDB taxonomy): Bacteria > Desulfobacterota > Deferrimicrobia > Deferrimicrobiales > Deferrimicrobiaceae > UBA2219. The sequence goes on from DCUH01000048.1 coordinate 19,782, forward strand.
CGGCGGCACCTTCACGATGTTCGACGCCATCCTGCCGGACCTGGGGATCACGGTGCGCTTCGCCGACCACAGGGACCCGGGAAGCTTCGAGAAGCTCGTCAACGGGAAGACCCGCGGGATCTACATCGAAACGATCGGCAACCCCGTGCTGGACTTCACGGACATCGAGGCCGTCTCGAAGATCGCCAGGAAGCACCACGTCCCGCTCATCGTGGACGGCACCTTCACGACGCCGTATCTGCTCCGCGCCATCGAGCACGGGGCCGACATCGTGGTCAACTCCCTGACCAAGTGGCTGGGGGGCCACGGCGCGGCCATCGGCGGGATCGCCACGGACGCGGGCACCTTCGACTGGTCGGACCCGAAGTTCGAGCTGTTCAACCGGCCGGACCGGAACTACCACGGGCTGCGCTGGGCGGTCGACCTGCCTCCCGATCTGCGGAAGATCGCGTTCGCCCTGCGCTTCCGCACGGTGCCGCTGCGCAACCTGGGCGCCTGTCTCTCCCCGGACAACGCCTGGATCTTCCTGCAGGGGATCGAGACGCTGCACGTCCGGATGCCGCTGCACTCGTCCAACGCGCTGAAGGTCGCGGAGCATCTTTCACGGCATCCCAAGGCGGCCTGGGTCCGCTATCCCGGCCTGCCCGGCGATCCGACCTTCCCCGTGGCTTCCATGTATTTGAAGATGGGCTTCGGCGGCATGGTGGTCTTCGGGCCCAGGGGGGGGCGCGCGGCGGGGGAGAAGTTCATCGAGGGGCTGACCCTGTTCTCCCACCTGGCCAACGTGGGGGACGCCCGGTCGCTGGCGCTCCACCCGGCCTCGACGTCCCATTCACAGCTTACGGACGAGCAGCAGAGGGCGGGGGGGCTCTCCCCCGACCTGGTCCGCCTGTCGATCGGGCTCGAGAACGCGGAGGATATCCTCGCCGACATCGACCGGAGCCTGGAATCCCTTTAGGCCGAAAGGCCTTGCGACGCTCCGCGCCCCGCGGAAAGTTCCGGGCAGGAACGTCCGATATGGATTCCATGGGAACGCCCAAACGCGATAACGGTTCCCGAATGGCCCTCGCGGCGATCGTCGCGGCGATCGCGGCCGCCGCCTTCGCGTTCGTGTGGATCGTGGCCCGGGACCGGGGAACGCTGGTGGAAGCCCGCCGCGGACCGGGGCCCGGAATGACCCCCGGCCCGGAACCTTCCCCCGCGCCGCCGTTCCCCGCCGGGGCCCACGCCGAAGCCGTCGCGCCGCCCGAAACCGCCGATACTTCCGAGGAAGTGTTCCGGATCGCTTCCCCGAGCGTGGTCACCGTGAAGGTCTTCGGCGGCGAAGACCGGCGCCTGACGACATTCGGGAGCGGCGTGGTCGTCGGCCCCGGAACGGTCGCGACGAACCGGCACGTCGTGGAATCGGGCGGGGAGGTCCGGGTCTCCCATCAGGGACGGGACTACGCGGCGACCGTCCTGCACGCGGACAGGGAATACGATCTATGCTCGCTTTCGGCGCCGGGACTTCCGGCCCCCCCGGCGGACACGGCGTCGGTCGGCACGGTCCGGGCGGGACAGCGCGTCTACGCGATCGGAGCCCCCAGGGGGCTGGAGCTGAGCATCAGCGACGGCCTGGTTTCCGCCGTCCGCCCGTACGGGGAATTCCCTCTGATCCAGACGAACGCCGCCATCTCGAAAGGGTCCAGCGGCGGCGGCCTGTTCGACACCGGCGGCCGCCTGGTGGGGATCACCACGGCATCGGCCATCGACGGCCAGAACATCAACTTCGCCCTCCCGGCCGACCTGGTCCGCCGGCTTCCAGAGCGCAGCGCGGACATCCGCACCCTGGACCCGATCGTCCCGGTGAGGAGGGCCGAGGAGGTCAACGACAAGGCGCTTCTCGACGAGCTGCACGAGAGCCGGCGCGCGATCGCGGAAAGCGAGTCGGAGCTGAAGGCGATTATCGAGGAGCTCAACCGGAAGACGTCCGCCATGAACGAGCTGAGGCGGGCCATGAACGGGTTCGCCGCGGCCGGCGACGCGAAGTCCTACAACGAGCTGGTCCCCCGATACAACGAGATGAACGGGACCCGCAACGAGCTGGTGAACCGGCTGGAGGAAAAGCAGCGGGCGCATCTCGCCCTCGTGGAACGATACAACCGGGCGGCGGAACGGCACAGCGACCGGGGGCGCATGCGCCCGTAAGGCCGTCCCGCCAGCCCCGCTTACCCCTTCTTCTCTTCCTTGTCCATGCTCGCGCGGGCCTCCTTGATCTTGTCCCCGGCCTTCCCGGCCAGGTCCTTCGCCTTCGCCTGCGCCTCGCCGGCCAGCGTCTTGGCCTTCCCGGCCAGCCCCTCCAGCGCGTCGGGGATGTTGTCGCCGTCCTTGTCCATGCTCGCGCGGGCCGCCTTGATCTTGTCCCCGGCCTTCTCCGCGAGGTCCTCCGCGGCGTCCTCGGCCTTCTCCGCCAGCTCCTCGGCTTTCTCCTTCAGGTCTTCCGCCTTGTCCTTCACCTTGTCGACGATCTTCTTGATGTCCATCCGTTCCCCCTTTTCATGAAACACCGATGTCAGGTTGGACGCCGTCCGCGGGCTACCGTTTCATTATCTCCCCTGCCCGGCCCCGTGCCTTCCCTTTTCGCTCAGGAAGAACAGGATCGGCACGGTCATCCGCGACAGCAGGAGGGAGGCCACCTCCCCCGCCATCAGTGAGATCGCCAGCCCCTGG
>DCUH01000019.1:0-239 GCA_002327765.1 bacterium UBA2219
CGCAGGTTCGCCTTCGCGGAGAGGACCTTCAGCGCCTCCTTGTCGAAGGACGGGGCGATCACCGCCTCGAAGAAGGTGGAGGCCACCTCGCGCGCCGTCTCGCCGTTCACCGGGCGGTTGAAGCCCAGCACCCCGCCGAAGGCGGACACGGGGTCGCACTCCCGGGCCTTCCGGAAGGCGTCGACGAGACGCCGTTTCGACGTGCCCACGCCGGAGGGGTTGGTGTGCTTGATGATGAC
>DCUH01000019.1:251-5162 GCA_002327765.1 bacterium UBA2219
TGTTGTAGGAGAGCTCCTTCCCCTGGAGCTGGACCGCCCCGCCCAGCGTCGGCTCGCCGGGGAGGACGGTGTCGGCGTAGAAGGCGGCGGACTGGTGCGGGTTCTCCCCGTAGCGCAGCGTCTGCCGCCTCCTCCACTGCAGGCCGAGGGTGACGGGGAACGGGTCCTTCCCGCCCTCGCCGGCGCCGAGGTAGTTGGAGATCGCCGCGTCGTACCGTGCGGTGAGGGCGAAGGCCTTGCGCCCCAGCTCCGCCATGGTCTCCTCGTCGAGGTTCCCCGCGCCCTTCTTCAGTCTGGCCAGGACGTCCGCGTAATCCGCGGGGTCGCAAACCACCGCGACGGACCGGCTGTTCTTGGCGGCCGAGCGCAGCATCGAGGGGCCGCCGATGTCGATGTTCTCGATCGCCTCCTCGCGGGTGCACCCCGGGCGCGAGATCGTCGCCTCGAAGGGGTAGAGGTTGACCACCACCATGTCGAACGGGACGATCCCGTGGGCCTCGATGGTCTTCATGTGCTCCCGCTTGTCCCGGAGCGCGAGCAGCCCGCCGTGGATCTTCGGGTTCAGCGTCTTGACGCGGCCGTCGAGCATCTCGGGGAACCCCGTGTACCCCTCGATCAGGCGGACGGGGACCTTCTTTTCCTTCAACAGCTTCGCCGTCCCGCCGGAGGCGTACAGCTCGATCCCCAGCCGGGACAACGCCCGGCAGAACCCGGCTATTCCCGTCTTGTCCGAAACGCTCACGATCGCGCGGTGGATCCTGGCCATGGTGTTTTGCCTTTCCTTCACGGTTTGATGGGGACCGCCCCGATGACGGTCTTTATGTCTTCGTCCTCGAACTTGATGCCGAACCCCAGGAACAGCGACCGAAGATCCCTCCCGCTGTTCAGGACCTCGTCCACCCCGCCGGTGACGAAGAAGTTCTTCACGAGATCGTAGTTTCCGTAGACCTTCAGGTGCGGGTTCAGGTCTTTCCTGGAGAAATCATAGATCTCCGTGCCCAGGGTGAGGCGGTCCTTGATCACCTCGTAATCGACCCCGAGGCCGCCGCTGGACTCGATCATGCCGCCCTTCACCGTGAAGCCGCGGAACCGCTTGGCGATGAGAGCGGTGAACTTCAGCTTGTCGTCGTAGCTGTCCTCCTCGGTCGTGACGGTCGTCCCCGGCGGGGTCACGGTCTCCGTCTTCACGACATTCTTGTACCGGCCGCGCGGGTCGTCGACCACGCCGATCTGGTAATACTTGTCGGCCGTCGGCTGGAGGCGGAGGTTGACGTAGTGCTTGTACTCGTCGGGCCGGGAAAGCCATTCCAGCCGGTAGTCGATGAAGGTCTTGAGCTGCTCCGTCTTGCGGACGTACCGGTTGATCCCCTCGAGGGTGTCCGTGATGGAGGTGTGGGCGGTGTTGTCGTTGACGAGCTTCCCGAGCGTCCCCTCCCCCCGGTCGATCTTGGCCATGACCTTCCCGGCGTGTTCAAGGGTGTTGTCCAGCCTCGCGGAGGCGGCTTTGAGGTTCGCGATGCTTTCTTTCAGGTTCTCCCGGTTGTCGCCCACCACGCCGCTCACGTCGTCGCCCATCCTCTCGAGCTTGGCGACCAGCCCGGGGGTCTCCTCCTTCAGCGTCTCGGAGAAGTCGCGCAGGTTGGCGATGACGGCGCGGATGTCCTCCCGGCTCCCGGAGGAGATGTTGGCGAGATCGGCGGTCAGCCGGTCGATGTTCGCGATGATCCGCTTGAGCGACTCCTTCCCTTCCTCCGTGCCGAAGGACTCGGAGATGCTCGTGGTGAACTTCTTGATATCGTCCCCGATGGAGTCGAGCTTCTTCACGAGGGCGTCCATGCTGGCCGGCGCCTCGGTGCGAACGACGCGATCCCCGTCGGCCAGGAGACGCGGGTCCCTCCCCGGGACCAGCTCGAGGTACCTCTCCCCCAGGAACCCCTGCGACTGGATGACCCCGACGGAATCCGCGGGAACGCCGAATTCGGGCCGGATCCGCAGGACGAGCTGCGCGCGGTTCCCGGCGAGCCGGATCTCCTCGATCTTGCCGATCGGGACCCCCGCCATCTTCACATCCGCCTTGGGCTCGATCCCCGCCGCCGACTCGACGTCCACGGTCAGCCGGTATCCCCGCTCCGCGATCAGCCCCCACTTGCTGACGCGGAAGGTGAAATACGTGAGGATGATCAGCCCCAGCAGGACGAAGATCCCGACCCGGGCTTCCCTGGACATCTACGCCACCCCCTTGGGGTCTCGGACCGCCGGTCCGCCGGAAGGGAATACTATACCACCGCTCGCGGCCCCCCTCCCGGGGCAAGCCGCCCCGGCCTTCATGCGCCCTTTCCCCCCTCCGCCCGCCCGCGCACGAAGCGGACGAATTCCTCGCTCTCGTCGGTGATGGGGCCGCGGGCCCGCCCCTGGACGAACTGGGCGACCACGGGGTTCGCCGTGCTCCGGATCTCGTCCGGGGACCCCGTCTCGACAATCCGCCCCTTGTAAAGCATGGCGATCCGGTCGGCGATCTTGTAGGCGGACGCCATGTCGTGCGTGATTGTGATGGAGGTCACGCCCAGCCGCTCCCGCAGCGAGACGATCAGGTCGTTGATGACGTCGGCCATTATAGGATCCAGCCCCGTCGTAGGCTCGTCGTACAGCAGGATGTCGGGCTCGGAGGCGATGGCCCGGGCCAGCCCCACCCGCTTCTTCATCCCGCCCGAGAGCTCGGCGGGCATCAGTCGCTGGATCTCCCGCAGGCCGACCATCGACAGCTTCTCCTCCACCACCTCCCGGATCCGCTCCTCGGGGAACTTCCGGAGCCGGCGCAGCGCGAAGCCGACGTTCTCCCCCACGTCCATGGAGTCGAACAGCGCCGACCCCTGGAAGAGCATCCCGAACTTGCGCCGGACCCGGACGAGCTCCTCCTCGTCCATCCGCGTGATGTCCTCCCCGTCGATCCGTATCTCCCCCTCGTCGGGGCGCAGAAGGCCCATGACGCACTTGAGCAGGACGGACTTGCCGGTCCCGCTGCCGCCGATGACGACCATGTTCTCCCCGCGCGGGACCGCGAGGTCCAGCCCGTCTAGGACCACCTTCTTCCCGAACCGCTTGGCCAGGCCGCGGATCTCGATCATCCCCCGGGTCGCCTCTCCGTCGCTTCTGCTCAGAACATGAGCGAGGTCATGAAGTAGTCCGAGACGAGCACCATCATGGACGAGGTCACCACCGCCCGGGTCGTCGCCCGGCCGACGCCTTCCGCCCCGCCCCGCGCGACGAACCCCTGGTGGCACGAGATCAGGGAGATCAGGGACCCGAAGACGGCGGCCTTGACCAGCCCGGTATAGATGTCCCGGAACTCCAGGTACTGGTACGTTTTCGCGACGTATACGTGGGGGTTCGCGCCCATCACGTGGACCGCCACGAAATAGCCGCCCAGGATGCCGACGAAGTCCGCGAACACGACCAGGACCGGCAGGACGAACGTGGCGGCGATCACGCGCGGGACGACCAGGTATTTCACGGGGTCGGTCGCCAGCGTGACGAGCGCGTCGATCTGCTCGGTGACCTTCATCGTCCCGAGCTCCGCCGCCATGGAGGCGCCCACGCGCCCCGAAACCATCAGCCCCGCGAAGACCGGCCCCAGCTCCCGCGTGATGGACAGGGCCACCACGGTCCCGACCAGGCTCGTGGCGCCGAACCGCTCGAACCCCGAGAAGCTCTGCAGAGCGAGCACCATGCCGGTGAAGGTGGCGGTGACGAGCACCACCGGGATCGACCGGACGCCGACCTCTTCCATCTGCTTGATTATGTTGCCGAATTCAAACGGCCTGCGCACCGCACCGGCGACGACGCGGAAGAGCAGGGTGGATACGGCCCCCAACTCCTGCACCATCCCGTAGACGCGCTCGCCGATTCCCTCGACGGCGGCCGTCACGCGGCCCGGCGGGCGCTCAGTCAACGATCTTCCTCGGGACCCGCGGGCCCACGCCGGTAAGGATCTCGTAGGGAATCGTCCCGCACAGTCGGGCGATCTCCCCCGCGGTCATCGACGCCTCCCCCATGACCTCGACCTCCGAGCCGACCTCCACGCCGGGTATGCCGGTCACGTCGAGCATCGTCAGGTCCATGCAGACCGTCCCCGCGACGTCGGCCGCCCGCCCGGCCACCGACATCCGCCCCCGATTCGTCAGGTCGCGCCGGTAGCCGTCCGCGTACCCGATGGGGACGACGGCGATCCGCCGGGTGCCGCGGCAGACGTAGCGTCGGTTGTAGCTGACCGGCCGGCCGTCGGGAAGCTCCTTGAGGGAAACGACCCGGGAGACCAGCCGCATCACGGGGCGCAGGGAAACCGGCGTCGCCTCCGGCGCGAGCGGGGAATACCCGTAAAGCGCGATGCCGGGCCGGACGGCGTCGAACGGATGGTCGTGGAAGGCGAGGATCCCCGCGCTGTTCAACGCGTGCGCCGTAACGCCGCCCGCGCCCCCGCGCACCCGGGCCACCGTCCCGGCGAAGGCGGAAAGCTGCGCTTCCGTGAACGCCCGGTCCTCCGCCGCCGGGCCGTCCGCCGAGGAGAGGTGGGTCATCCACCCCTCGAGTCTTAAATACCGGATCGACCGGAGCTCTTCGAGGAAACCGGTCGCTTCGGCGGGAAGGAACCCCACCCTCCCCATGCCCGTGTCCACCTTGACGTGCACGGGGAAGGGCCTTCCGGCCTTCGCGGCGACCCGGGCGAGGTCGACCGCCTGCCTCCGGTCGAAGAGGACGGCGGTGAGGGAATGCGCGTGCGCTTCCTCCGCGGAGGCCGGGTCCGTCTCCCCGAACACGAGGATCGGGGCCCGGACCCCCCCGCGGCGCAGCTCGACCCCTTCCTCGACCGTCGCCACGGCCAGCATCGCCGCCCCTTCGGCCTCCAGGGCGAGC
>DCUH01000019.1:5227-9226 GCA_002327765.1 bacterium UBA2219
CTCCGCCACCGTGGGTCGGGCCAAAATCGAAACCTCTCGGGAAAGCGTCGTCTTTCGATGTGACAGGAAGTTTACCCCACCCCCCCGGAGCAAGTAAAGATCGGCCGGGACGGGGAAAAACCGGGAACCCCCGCAGGTTGACAGCGGTTGGAACGTAATATAGGATAACTGATACCGCTTGGGGTGCTTTCGCTGAGAGCCCGTCGNNGTAATACCGGCGCAGGGAGGTGGTGAGCTCTTCGAACCGTGCCACATGTGGCGCGGTTTTTTTATTTTCGGCCGGAATAAGTGCGGAGATTTCAAAAATGGGAAACGAGCGGATAAAGATCGTCCTCAACGGGCGCGACAGGGAGGTCCCCTCCGGAACGACGGTGTCGGGGCTGCTCCGGGAACTTTCCCTTCCGGAGACCCGCGTGGCCGTCGAACGGAACGCGGAGATCGTCCGGAAGCCGGCGTTCGAGGCAACCGAGATCGGCGAGGGGGACCGCCTGGAGATCGTCACGCTGGTCGGCGGCGGCTGAGAGAATGCTCGACGTGACGGCCAGGCGGGAATCGTTCCCGGTCGGGATTCGCGCGGCGGTGGACTTCCGCGTGTACCTGATCACCGACCGGGAGCTGGCGAGCGGGTGCGGCCTGCTCCCGGCCGTGGAGCGCGCCCTCGCCGGGGGAGTGCGCGCGGTCCAGCTCCGGGAGAAGGACCTCGGGGGCCGGGAGCTGCTGGAGCTGGCCCGGAAGATGCGGGAACTCACCGCCCGCCACGGTGCGAAGCTGCTGGTCAACGACCGGGTGGACGTCGCCCTGGCGTCCGGCGCCGACGGCGTCCACCTCGGGGAATCGTCGATCCCCCCGGAGGAGGCGAGACGCCTCCTGGGGCCGGGCCGGCTGATCGGCGTCTCGACGCACAGCGGGGAGCAGCTCGCGGCGGTGCAGGCCGCGGGAGCCGATTTCGCCGTATTCGGCCCGGTGTACTACACGCCGTCGAAGGCGGCCTACGGTCCTCCCCTGGGCGTCGACGCGCTGCGGAGGGCGTGCGCCTCGGCGCGCATCCCGGTCTTCGCATTGGGCGGCGTGGGGCCCCGGAACATAAACGAAGTGATCGCTGCGGGCGCGGACGGGATCGCGATGATCTCGGCGATCCTCGCCGCCGAGGACCCGCAAAGGGCGGCATCGGAAATCAATGACTCGGTCAATGACGCCATCTCTAAGCATAGAGAAGGACAGGAGGAACGGTCATGACGCTCATGTATCGCGCAAGGAAGGGAGAAATCACCCCGGAGATTGCCCGGGCGGCACGGGACGAAAAGGTCGATCCCGGGAAGCTCCGCGCGCTGATCGCGTCGGGAAGGGCGGTGATCTGCAAGAACAAGAGGCGCCGCGACATCCGCCCCGTCCCCGTAGGCGAGGGCCTCACCGTCAAGGTGAACGCCAACTTCGGCTCCTCGCGCGACCGCGCCGACGTCAACCTGGAGCTCGAGAAGATGCGCGTCGCCGTCGAGGCGGGCGCCGACGCGGTGATGGACCTGTCGACCGGCGGGCCGATCGACGAGATCCGGCGCCTGGTCCTGGCCGAGTGCGACGTCCCGCTGGGCACCGTCCCCATCTACCAGGCGGCGGCGGAGGGCTACCTCGCCGGCAAGTCCTGGGTCGAGCTGTCCGCCGACGACTTCTTCCGCGGAATCGAGAAGCAGGCCGAGGACGGCGTCGACTTCATGACGGTCCATTGCGGCGTGACCCGCTCCACGATCGAGAAGCTGAAGAAGGAGGGTCGCCGCCTCGACATCGTCAGCCGCGGCGGCTCTCTGCTGGCGGAGTGGATGGAGTACCACGACAAGGAGAACCCGTTCTTCGAGCAGTACGACCGGCTGCTGGACATCATGCGCGAATACGACATCACGATCTCGCTGGGCGACGGCTTCCGTCCCGGCTGCCTCGCGGACGCCACCGACCGCGCGCAGATCCACGAGCTGAGCATCCTGGGCGAGCTCACCGAGCGGGCGTGGGACCGCGACGTTCAGGTGATGATCGAGGGGCCCGGCCACGTTCCCATGCACCAGATCGCCGCGAACATGATCCTGCAGAAGCGGCTGTGCCACGGGGCGCCGTTCTACGTCCTCGGGCCGCTGGTCACCGACATCGCGCCGGGGTACGACCACATCACCGCCGCGATCGGCGGCGCGATCGCCGCGTGGAACGGGGCGGACTTCCTCTGCTACGTCACCCCTTCCGAGCACCTGCGGCTGCCGCCGGTGGAGGACGTGCGGGAAGGCGTCATCGCGACGAAGATCGCCGGCCACGCGGCCGACATCGCCCGCGGGATCCCCGGGGCGATGGACCGGGACAACATCATGGCCGACGCCCGCGCGAACTTCGACTGGAAGACGCAGATCGAGGTGTCGCTCGACCCGAAGCGGGCGCGCGAGTGGCGCGGCGGCGACATGCCCAAGGCCGACGAGAACACCTGCACGATGTGCGCGGACCTGTGCGCCGTCAAGAACTCGCAGAAGGCGCTTCGCAAGGTCGCCGCGAAGTAGTGGTCAGATTCCCCGCCTGGGGATGGAAGGTGGACCGGGCGGCCGCTTTTCGGCCGCCCGGATCTTTTCCCGGAAGGTATCGGCGAAACGGTCGGGAAACGCCTCCGCAAGCCAGTGGCCCGCGGAGATGCATAAGGGGGCGGCTTTGGAGCCCCGCAGCGCCTCCGAATCCTTCGGCAGGAAGATCACGAGCAGGAACACCAGCAGCACCGCCAGCAGCGCGCCCTTCGCCGCCCCCACGACCAGCCCCCCGACCCGGTCCATGAACGACAGCTTCGACGCCCGGATCCTCCCCTCGATGAACGAGCCGACGAGGACGAATAGAAGCCAGACCGCAAGGAAGATGGCGGCGTAGCCCGCCACCTTGGAGTACTGGAAGGACAGGTTCAGCCAGGAGACGGCGGTTTCGTAGTACCGGATGCCTGCCAGGTGCCCGGCGACCAGCCCCGCGACGGAGATGACCTGCCGGATTAGCCCCCGGAGGATGCCGAAGACGCCGAACAGCGCGCAAAGCGCGACCACGGCGATGTCGATGGGGTTCATGGCGCCATTATCCCCGCCCGCGCCGGAATCTTCAAGCCGCCCGCACGATCCGGGTCACGCGGTAACGACCCGAAGGCGGTCGCAGGGGGCGTTTTCCGCGCCGTAGACCAGGACCAGCGGGTCGCCCGCCCGGACCCTGCGCAGGCGGCGGAGCATCCTCACGGCCTTACTCTTCATGGCCTCGGCCTCCGTCTCCTCCTCGAGGAGCATCGGCTCCACCCCGCGATACAGGGCCATGCGCGCGGCGGTCTTGCCCGAGGGCGTGAAGGCGACCACCGGCACGGCAGGGCGCGAAGCCGCCAGGATCTCCGCGGAGCGCCCGGACCGGGTGAACACGACCACCGCCCTCGCCGGGAGGGCGACCGCCGCCCTGCAGGCGGCGTCCGCGACCGCGCCCGCGGTGCCGTACGGGCGCCACAGCTCGTCCGGGGCGGGCGGCATCCTCCGCTCCGCACTCTCCACGACCTTCCGCATGGTCTCCACCGCCTTCGCCGGGAATTTCCCCATCGAGGTCTCCCCCGACAGCATCACCGCATCGGTCCCGTCCCAGACGGCGTGGGCCACGTCGGAGACCTCCGCCCTCGTCGGCACGGGGCTGCCGACCATCGATTCGAGCATCTGCGTCGCCGTGATGACGGTGACGCCGGCGGTGAGGGCCGCGGTGATGATCTTCCGCTGGAGGTAGGGAACCTCCTCCAGGGAGGTTTCCACCCCGAGGTCCCCCCGGGCGACCATCACGGAATCCGCGGCCGACAGGATCCCGTCGAGGTTCTCGAGGGCCTGCGGTTTTTCCAGCTTGGCGACGACGGGTACCTCCTTCCCCGCCGAACGGATCGCCCGGACGAGGTCGCGGACGTCCTCGGCCGAACGGACGAAGGAGAGCGCCACGCAGTCGACTCCGAGTCCCAGCCCGAACGCCAGGTCA
>DCUH01000064.1 GCA_002327765.1 bacterium UBA2219
ATCTACGTCCCGGTTCTGCGGTCCGTCCCTACTTGATGAGCTCGGCGCCCCCGATGACCGGCAGCGGCTTCATCTCGCCGCGCGAGGCGTTGACGACCCCGATGATCGCCAGGATGAGGACAAAGATCGCCCCGGCCGGCCAGATGACGGCCCAGCCGATGAAGGGGATGATCGTCCCGGCGATGTTCACCGCGAAAGCGACGACGAGCAGCACGAGCTGCTGGTTGGCGTGGAACCTCGCGAAGGGGCTGTCCTTAGCGGCCGTTACCAGCGGGACGAAGAACAGGAGCGGGACGATGTAGCCGATGATGGCCATGAGCTTGTTCTTCTCGACGTCGGGATCCGCCACGCCTGTCGCCTCCTTTCCGTTCCTGGCCCTGCCGCCCGGGCCCGCTTACAGGAGGTTCGCCGCCAGCTCCGCCAGCGGGGAGCGCTCCCCCTTGACGAGCAGCACGTGCCCGGCCATCGCTTCGCCCTTGAACTTCTCCACCGCGTGGGAGAGCCCGTTGCTGGAGGAGTCGACGAAGGGGTTGTCGATCTGGTACGGGTCGCCGGTCAGCACCACCTTGCTGTTCTCGCCCGCCCGGGTCAGGATCGTCTTCACCTCGTGGGGGGAGAGGTTCTGCGCCTCGTCCACGATGATGAACTGGTTCGGGATGGAGCGGCCGCGGATGTAGGTGAGCGGCTCGATCTCGAGGATCCCCATGTTCATCAGCTCCTGGTAGCCGCGCACGCCGCCCTGCCGCTTCTTCTTGTTGGACCCGAAGAGGTACTCCACGTTGTCGAAGATCGGCTGCATCCAGGGCTTGAGCTTCTCCTCCACGTCGCCGGGAAGGAACCCCAGGTCCTTTCCCATCGGCAGGACCGGGCGGGACACCAGCATCCGCTGGTACACCTCGTCGTCGGAGGTCTTCCTCAAGCCCGCCGCGATGGCGAGCAGCGTCTTGCCCGTCCCCGCCTTGCCCGCCAGCGTGACGAGCTTGACGGAGTCGTCGAGCAGGATGTCGAGGGCGAAGTGCTGCTCCTTGTTGCGGGGGCGGACGCCCCACACGTCCTCCTTCATCGGGGGGAGCAGGCGGATCTTCCTCGAGGCGAAGTCGTGCCGCGCCAGGGCGGACGAACCGGTGGCGGCGTCGCGAAGAACGACGTACTCGTTGGGGAACAGCTCCTCCGCGCCCGGGGGCGGGGCGATCTCGCCCGCCGCGTAGAAGCGGTCGATGAACTCCTTGCCGACCGGCACCTCGCGGACTCCGCGGTAGAGCTCGTCGATGTCCACCCGGTCGCTCTCGTAGTCCTCGGCGCGGATCCCGAGGGCGTCCGCCTTGATCCGGAGGTTCGTGTCCTTGGTGATGACGACGATCGGGACTTCCTTCTCCCGGCTGTGCACGGTCATCGCCACGCCGAGGAGCTGGTTGTCCGCGAGGTCGCCCCGCAGCTCCGGCGGGAGGTGCCTGGCGCCCTCCTCGACGAAGGCGATTCTCAGCATGCCGCCGTTGTCGAGCGGCACCCCGTCGGACAGGTTCCCCATCCCGCGGAGGCGGTCGATGTACTTCGAAACCGTCCGGGCGTTGCGCCCGAGCATGTTGAGGTCTTTCTTGAAGTGATCGAGCTCCTCGATCACCGTGATGGGGATGAAGACGTGGTTGTCCTCGAACTTGAAGAGCGCGTTGGGGTCGTGGAGCAGGACGTTGGTGTCCAGAACGAAGTTCTTGATCATCCGCCCCCCCAACGGGCATGCGCCCCTATTTGATCTCGGCCAGCTTCTTCTTGGCCATCTCCGCCGCGGGCGATTTCGGGTATTTCGACACGACGAGGTTGAAGAGGATCCTCGCGTTCTTTTTATCCTGGAGGGCCAGGAACGACAGCCCCTGCTTGTACACCGCGTCGGGAGCCTTGTCGCCGGCGGGATACTTGTCGACCACGTCCTGGAAGGAGAGGATGGCGTTCTCGTAATCCTTCTCCGCGTAGTACGACTCCCCCTTCCAGTAGAGGGCGTTCGGGACAAGCTTGTGGCCGGGGTTCTGCGCGACGAAGGCGGCCAGCGTCTCGCGCCCCTTCTTCGGGCTGCCGGCCTTCACCTGCCCGACGGAGTATTCGTACATCTCCTCGGGGCTCTTCCAGGCCGACACGGGATCCGCGGCCGGCGGGGCCGGCGGGGCCCCGGCGATCGGGACCCCGCCAACCGTTCCCGCCTTCCCTTCGTGGGCGGCCGTGCGCTTGTCGATGTCCTGCACGCTCCTGCGGAGCTCCTGGAGCGTCTTCTCCTGCTCCGCCTGACGGTCGGCGACGCGCCGCAGCTCGCTTTGCGTCTCGTCGAGACGCGAGCTCACGGCGAGCTGCTCGGACTTGAGCCGGTCGGCGTCGCTGCCGAGGTCGGCCACGGTCCGGCGCAGCCCCTGGGTCTCGTCGACCCCGGCCTGCGCTGCGGTCTGGCCCTTCATCGCGGCCACTTCCTTCCGGAGGGCCCCCACCTCTTCGCTCAGCCGGCCGAACGCGCCGGTGTCCGCGACGGCGCACCCCATGGCGCCGGCGGCGAGGGTGCCGAGTAGCAGGAGACGGACTGCGTGGCGCATGGTCATCGTCACCTCACTGGAGGACGAAATGGGCGCGGCGGTTCTTCGCCCACGCCTCCTCGTTGTGGCCGGGGTCGAGCGGCCGCTCTTTCCCGAAGCTCACCGTGGAAAGGGCCGAAGTCGGAACGCCCAGCGAAACGAGATAATTCTTCACGGACGTGGCCCGGCGGTCGCCGAGCGCCATGTTGTATTCCGCGGTGCCCCGATCGTCGCAGTGCCCCTCGACCAGGAGCTTCTTCCCGGGGTTCTTCTTCATGTACGCCGCGACTTCCTGGCAGGTCTTCTTCGCGTCGTCGCGAAGGTCCGACCTGTCGAAATCGAACCGGACGTCGGCGAACATGGAGGCCTTCTCCTCGGTGACGGCCACGCCGCGGGCCGCTTCGGCCTGCTTCGCGGTCATGACGGGCTGGGCGGGAGCTTGCGCCGCGGGCGCCTGCTGCGCGGCGGTTTCGCCGGCGGCGGGAGCGGCTGCGCCTGCACCCGCGTCGGACTTCACGGTCTGCTTCTTGGAGCAGCCTGTCGCGACCACCGCGACGACCAGGAACGCGAGCGCCGTGTACTTCCATGAGCTACAACACATTAGGTACCTTGCCTTTCCGGACCTTGTCGGGAGAACGCGTCCGCTTCGTCTTCAGCGGGCCGGGGACCATGCCGGGGATCCGACGTCTCCGAGCCCGGAGACGAGCGTCCGTTCCCTCCGACCGTCCAATGAGGTGATTTTCAGAGCAGAATACCCTTTTTTCCTCAGGCTGTAAACCAACTGCCGCCCGTCGGGCGAAAACGACGGGTCCTCGCAGTCGGCGTCGGACAAGGAGGCGACCGGGCGAAGGTCGTTCCCGTCCGGTCCGACCGTGTAGATCGCGAACCGCCCGCCCGCCCGCGCGGTAAAGGCGATCCGGTCCCCCGCGGGCGACCAGCACGGCGACGTGGCGTACACTCCCGGCTGCGAGATGCGCCGCTCCTCGCCCGACCCGAGATCCTTCACGTAGATCTGCGGGGCCCCCGCGCGATCGGACGCGAAGGCGATGCGCCGGCCGTCGGGAGACACCGTCGGGGAGACCTCGAGCCCCCACCCGCCCGCCACCTTTTCCCTGGCGCCGCCGACCACCCGCACGCGGTGGATGTCGGAGTTTCCGCCCGCGCTGGCAGAGTAATATAGCCAGTCCCCGTCGGGGGAGAACCCTCCCGGGGCCTTCGTGTCGCCCGCCCGGACGACCTCCTTCTCCACGCCGGTCTCGGGGTTGTGAAGGTAGATTACGGGAACGCCGGTGCGGAAGGAGGTGAACGCCAGCCAGCGGCCGTCCGGCGACCAGCGGGGGAAGAGGTTGAAGCTGCGGTTGCCCGTCACCTTGCGCAGCCCCTTGCCGTCCATGCCGACGACGTAGATCTCCTTTCCGCGTCCGTCGCGCGCGGAGAAGGCGATCTCGGTCCCGAAGACGCCGCGCACCCCGGTGAAGACGTACACGATCTCGTTGGCGAACCGGTGCACGATCTGCGGCACCTGAGCCGGCGTGCCGGAGTAGCGCTTCCCGATGATCAGCGTCCCCTGCGTGGCGTCGTACACGCGCATCTCGATCGCGAGCTGGTCGCCGCGCCCCTCGACCTTCCCGATGACCACCGCCTCGGCGCCCACCGTCTTCCACGCGGGGAAGTCTAGGTTCTTCCCGGCGAAATGGGCGGACACGACCTTCTCGAGCTGCGCCTCCTGCGGGACCAGGTCGAACAGCTGGGTCAGCTCGAGGTCGGCCTCGAGCATCTTCGGGATCCCCCGGGTCAGCGCCGGGCTGCCCGAGACCACGACGAAATCCCCGACGGCCAGCGGCAGCCGCTTCCCGCCGGGGGCGTTGATGTCGATGTAGAGCACCGCGCCCGCGGCGGCCGGGAACAGGGCGAATGCGAGGAAGGCCAAGGCGGCCGCCCTCCCGACGCGTCTACTCATCCCTCACCCCCCGTGCCGTGGAATCGGAATCCCACCTCGTAGTAGTCCTCCCCGCCGCGCAGCCGCTCCGGCGGAACCGGCAGCGGGCTCGCCTTGCGGATGGCCCGGCGGACGGACTCGTCGAAATAGACATTCCCCGAGCCCTTTTCGATCCGCGTGTCGGACACCCGCCCGTCCTTTTCGATGACGATCCGCAATTCCACCATGAGCTTCCCGGCGCTGCGCGCCACCGCCTCGGGCAGCACCCAGCTCTCCCGGACCTTCTCCTCGAGCTTCCGGAAGAACTCCAGCATCTCCGGCGAGACCCGCACCGTGCCCTGCGACCCGCGGCCGACGCCGATCCCCGCGCCGGCGGCGCGCCCCGTCGCCGGCGGCCCCTCGATCCGGCGGGCGACCCGCTCCCCGACGCCGCGCACCGCGGCGCGCGCGGCCGCCTCGCTCCTGCGCGCCTCCACCGCCCTGCGCACGGACTCGGAATCGTCCCGCGCCTCACGCATCCTGCGGACCCGCTCCGCGACCGAGGAGGCGTCCGCATGCTCGGCCTCCGCGGTTTTCTTCTTCTTCGCGGATTCCCGGGCCTGCTCTTTCGCACCGGCGTCGTCCTTGGCCTTGGCCTTCGGAGGGGGCGCCTTCACGGGAACGGTCTCCCTGCCCGGTGGCGGCGCCGCGGGCTCCTCCGGGGGAAGGGACGCCCTCTCCGGCGCGCGCGGGAGCTCGCCCCCGCCGACCAGGTTCACCACGGCGACCGGCTCGAGCCGCCGCGGTTTTTTTTGATGCGCGGTGACCGTCAGCGAGACGAACCCCAGCAGGAGGTGGAACGCCACGGAGAGCGCGACCATCCCCCGGAAGCGGGGATGCGCGGGGCCGGAGATGAACGGGGAGAACCCCGTTTCCTTACCGTTCGAGAGGTTCGGTGACCATGCCAAGTTTTTCGATCCCGGAGTTCCTGACCTCCGCGATGACCTTCACCACGAAGCCGTATGGGACGGAACGGTCGGCGCGGAAATACACCTGGCGGTCCGTCCGTTGCGAAACGATCTGCTTGAGCACCGGGCTGAGCCGGTTGAACTCGACCGGCTGCTTCCCGATGAAGATGCGGCTGTTGGCGTCGACCGTGAGCACGAGCCGCTCCTCGTCGGTGCGCAGCGCCTTCGCGCTGGCCTGCGGCAGGTTCACGTCGACCCCCTGCGTCAGCATCGGCGCGGTGACCATGAAGATGATGAGGAGGACGAGCATGACGTCGACCAGCGGCGTGACGTTGATGTCCGCCATCACCCTGCGATCCCCCGCGCGGCTGGAAGAGCTCATCATCGCCATGGCGTCAGCCCTTCTCGATCTTCCGGTCGAGGAAGTTGATGAACTCCACGGTGAAGCCGTCGATCCGGGTGTGGATCGTGCGGATGCGGTTCAGAAAATAGTTGTAGGCGATGACCGCCGGTATGGCCGCCACGAGCCCCGCCGCCGTCGCCACGAGCGCCTCGGCGATGCCCGGGGCCACGGTGGCGAGCGTCGCGTTCCCTGTGGTGGCGATCCCCGAGAAGGCGTTCATGATGCCCCACACCGTGCCGAACAACCCGATGAACGGCGTGGCGCTTCCGGTGGTGGCGAGGAACGGGAGCATGTGCTCCATCTCGCTCACCTGCTCGTGGGTCGTCTTGTGCATCGCGCGCATGACGTTTTCCACGGGGAACCGGCCGCCCGTGGACGGCGTTTCACCGCGCTCCCGATGAATCCTCGTCAGCTCGATGTAGCCGGCGCGAAACACTTGAGTCATCGGCGCCTTCTTCCCCTTCTCCGCCTGCTCGTAGAGGGCGGGAAGCGCCTTCCCGTCGGCGAACGCCCGGGCGAAATCGGACTGGATGCCGTCGATTCCGCGGAAAAGCTTTATTTTCATGAAGATGATGGCCCAGGAAACCACGGAGAACCCGATCAGGATGAGGAGAACGAGCTTGACGATCGGGCCGGCCAGTAGTACATGGTTCAATACCTGGGTGTCGAGCAACCCTGCAGCGGCGGGAAGCACCGGTAACGTCACCTCCAAGGGAAATATCAATTATGCCTCCTTTTAAAGAAAATTGTAAATGTTTTTATTAAATCAAATTTCGGCCCCCATTCATTGACCTTGACAAACGTTTTCTCACTACTAATATTACTATCCATACCTAAGTAAGGGAGCGGACCATGAAAAAGACCCGTAACACGCGCCAGCGGGGGGTGATCCTCGACATCCTCCAGGAGACGAGGGAACACCCCACAGCCGAGAAGATCTACCAGGACGCTCGCAGGGTCATCCCCAACATCAGCCTGGGCACCGTCTACCGGAACCTGAATTTCCTTCAGGACCAGGGGCTGGTACGCGAGATCCGCCCCTGCGACGGAGGCTCGACCCGGTTCGACGGGGTCCTGGACTCCCATGCCCACTTCCACTGCACCCGCTGCGGCGCGCTGCTGGACATCTCCCTGCCGCAGGGATTCGAGCAGCTTCAGCTCAACAAGATGGATGGGATTTCGATGATATCATCGATCGACCTGCACATCATAGGGGAGTGCTCGAACTGCTCGGAGGAGGGGTCGGGCTCGACGCACTGACCGAAGCATCCGCGCCCGCGCCTTCGGCCGACCCGGGATACTGGATGATGATGCTGATCCTCCGGTTGCGCGGGTCGTTCGGGTTGTCCTTGATCAAGGGAAGGGTTGCGGCATACCCCGCGACCAGCGCAAGGCTGTCCGGGTTCAGTCCGAACGTCTCGAGTTCCTTTCGGGCCGCAGAAGCCCGCTCCGTCGATAATTCCCAGTTCGTGTACCGGTTCGACGAATAGCTCAGGGCGTCGGTATGCCCTTCGATGGCGATCTTGTTCGGGACGTCCTTGATGCTCCCGGCGACGGCCTCCAGCATCTTCCTGCCGACCTCCGTCGGGGCGGAGCCGCCCAGCGGAAAGATGGGCTGGCCGGCCTTGTCCACGAGCTGGATGCGCACCCCGCCGGGGAACACCTCGACCATGATCTGGTCCTCCAGCCCCTTCAGCTTGGCCTGCATGTCGTGCTTCAGCTTCTCCTGGAGCTTCTCCGGGGTCACCGCGCCGGGGTCGGCCTTCGCAACATCCTTCTTCTCCCCCTTCCCCTTGTCTCCCTTGTCGTAATACTCCTTGGGGACCGAGACCTCCCCGCCCGTCTCGCTCAGGATCGCCGTCTTCTGCGACATGATGGACGACCCGCTCTGCTCGAAGAGGCTGAAGTGCTTGTAGTAGGTGGCGACCCGCGCGCGCTTCTCCGGCGACACCATCGAGATGAGCCACATCAGCAGGAAGAACGCCATCATGCCGGTCACGAAGTCCGCGTAGGCGACCTTCCAGCTCCCGCCGTGGTGTCCCCCGACGATGTTCTTTTTCACCTGCTTGATGATGATGTTCTTCTGGTTGCTCATTTGGGCGCCGATCGGACCGCCTTCTCCAGTTCGGCGAAGGTGGGCTTGTCGTCGCCGGGGATGGCGCGGCGCCCGAACTCGACCGCGATCTGCGGTGCGGACCCGCCGACGAAGGCGACGATGGCCAGCTTGATGACCTGGTAGGAAACCTCTTCCTCCTTCGCCTTGTAGGCGAGGTTGGCCGCCATCGGGCCGACGAAACCGTAGCAGAGGAGGATGCCTAGGAACGTGCCGACGAGGGCGGCGCCGATGCTGTGCCCGAGCACCGCGGGCGGCTGGTCGATCTTGCCCATCGTGAGGACGATGCCGAGGACCGCCGCGACGATCCCGAGGCCGGGCAGGCCGTCGGCGATCGTGGTAAGGGCGTGGGACGGAACCATCGCCTCGTGGTTGCCGGTCTCGATCTCGATGTCGAGAAGGCCGTCGAGCTCGTGCGGCGGGATGCTCGTCGTGATGATGACCTTGAGGTTGTCGCAGATGAAGTTCAGGAGGTGCTTCTCCTTCGCGATGGACGGGAACCTCTTGAACAGCGGGCTCTGCTCGGGATGCTCGATGTCCGCCTCGATGGAGATGAGCCCCTCCTTGCGGATCTTGGAGAACACCTGGTACAGGAGGCTCAGCAGCTCGACGTAATGGGACTTGCTGTGGTTCTTCGTGCTGAAGACGGTCCCGATGCTGCGGCCGACCTGGGAGACGACCTTGGACGGGGCGGAAATGAGGAAGGCGCCGACGGCCGCCCCGCCGATGATCACGAGCTCCGCCGGCTGGAACAGGACGGAGAGGTTCCCGTGCTCCATCAGGTACCCGCCGACGATGGCCACCACGACCACGCCGAACCCGATGATGGTCATCATCTGTCCGCCTCCTGCCGCCCCTCGAGGAGGAGGACGACGTCGACGCGGCGGTTCCGGACGCGCCCCTCCGGCGTCGCGTTGGAGGCGATCGGCCGGAACTCGGCATACCCCGCCGCGGAAAGGCGCTCGGGGAGCGCCCCGTGCCGCTCGATCAGCAGCGCGAGGACGCCCGTCGCCCGCGCGGTCGACAGCTCCCAGTTGGAGGCGAACCGGGCGTTCGAGATCGGGAGGCTGTCCGTGTGCCCCTCCACGACCGCCTTGCACCCCGATTTCCGGAGGATGGCGGCCACGGCGGCGAGGGCCCCGGAAGCCGACTCCTTGACCTGCGCGCGGCCGGCGTCGAACAGGACGTGCTCGCCCATCGAGAGGACCAGCCCCCGGTCGTCCGGGCGGACAGAGACCACGCCCGCCGCCCCGGACATCTCGATCATGCGGACCGCGTCGCGCTTGACCTGCTCCGCGGCCGGGAACACGGGGGCGATGCCCTCGATGACCGGTGCCGCCCTCTGGGGGACGCGCGGGCCGAACGCCGCCCGCGTCGAGCCGACGAATGCCCCCAGCTTGGCGGAGTCGACGCGGCTGATCGCGTACATCACCGTGAAGAACGCGAACAGCAGCGTGATGAAGTCGGCGTAGGACACGACCCAGCGGTCCGCGTTCTCCTGCTCCCCGCCGCGTGCGCGCCGCCTCATTCCGCGCCCTCCACGAACGATCTCAGCCTCTGCTCGAGGTAGTAGGGGTTCACCCCCGACTGGATGCCCAGCACGCCCTCCAGGATCATCTCCATGTGGCTCAGGTCGTCGTTGAGCCGGTTATTGAGCTTCTTCGACAGCGGCAGCAAGATGAGGTTGGCGGAGCCGACGCCGTAGATCGTCGCGACGAAGGCGACCGCGATCCCCGCGCCGAGCTTCGACGGGTCGGTCAGGTTCTCCATCACGTGGATGAGCCCCAGCACCGCTCCCAGGATCCCCACCGTCGGGGCAAAGCCGCCGGCCGTCTCGAACACCCTGGCCACCCTCCGCTTCTCGTCCTCGTACGTCGCGATCTCCCGCTCCAGCGTCTCCCGCAGCATCTTCGGGTTCATCCCGTCGATCGACAGCCGGATCGCCCTGCGGAAGAAGGCGTCGTCGATCCCCTCCACCTCTGGCTCGAGGGCGACCAGCCCGTTGCGCCGGCCGGTGACCGCGAAGTCGACGATCCGCCGGATGACGGGGTCGGGATCGGGGCGCCCCCCGAAGAAGACCTCCTTCAACGACGCGCCCGCGCGGCGCACGTCGGAGAAGGGAAAGCTCACCAGGGTGGCGCCGAACGTGCCTCCGAAGACGATCGCGGCGGCCGTCCCCTGGACGATCGACCCGATGTCCCCGCCCTCGAGGACGTTCCCGGCGACGATCGCCGCGACGCCCAGGACGATCCCGATGATGCTCGAACGGTCCAAGGCCCTCCCGCCCCGCTATTCCCTGGTGCTCCGGATGATCTCCCTTTGCCGCATCAGCGAGTACTGGATGATCTCGTTGCGCAGCTCCTCGCTCATCTCGTTGAAATGCATCGCGATCTCGGTCTCCCCGTTCCCCGCGTCGTCCGCCCGGATGACGTTCCCGTAGACGATCACGCCGAGGGGGGGCCTGGCGGGCAGGAGCATCTTCACCTCGAGGGTGTCCCCCGCCGCGAACGGCTCCTTCGACCGGAACGCCATGCCGTTGGCGCTCATGTTCACGTGCGTCTTCTCCGCGTTCTTGAACCCCTCCGTCTCCATGTCGAGACGCTCGAGGACCATCCCGAGCATCGTGTGGATGTTGACGAGCATCTGCCAGACGCGGGGGTTGACGTCCAGCGCCGTGGCTTCCCCGGAGACGGGGGCGACGACCTCGCTGAACGGGAACGACCGGGAAACGAGCAGCCCGGGGTCCCCGGGCACCTTCCTCGCGACGAGCGGGACCACGTCGTCGACACGGAAATAGCCCCGGCTGTTGGACCAGGTCTTCCGCGCCTTGACGCTGCCCCGTTCGAAGGACAGGACCTCGGCGAAGTACTGGCTCCCCTCCGAGGAGATCATGATCTGCTGGCCGGCGGCGATGTCCTTCTTCCCTTCCACGTCCAATACGATGATCTCCCCGTCCGTCGAGACCACGGTGGCCTGCTGGAGGACGACCTCCGGCATCGTCTTGTAATAGACCTTCTTACCCGCGTCCAATGACATTGGGGATCTCCTCCTCCTTGAGCGTTTCCTGGAAGGCCTTGACCATCTCCGGGTCGAACTGGCTGCCCGCGCAGCGGACGAGCTCCGCGACGGCCGCCTCGCGGGAAAGCGCCTTCCGGTACGGGCGGTGCGAGGTCATGGCGTCGTACGTGTCGGCGACTGCGAGGATGCGGGCGATGACGGGGATCTCCTCCCGGGCGACGCCGTCGGGGTAGCCACCCCCGTCGTACCGCTCGTGGTGGTGCCGTATGACCTTGCGCTCCCGGTCGAAGAAGCGGATCGGCTTGACGATCTCGTCGCCGATGGAGGAGTGTAGCCGGATCTCCTGCATCTCGCCGTCCGACAGGCCGCCGGGCTTGAGGAGCACCGTGTCGCGGACCCCGATCTTCCCGATGTCGTGCAGGTACCCGCCGAACCGCAGCGTGTCGATCTCGTCGGGGGGCAGCCCCATCGTCTCCGCGATCCTGATCGCGTACATCGTGACCCGCTCGGAGTGCTCCTTGGTGTAGGAATCCCGCACGCCGACCGTCGTGATGAGGCTTTTCAGCGTCGCGACGATGTTGTTGAAGAAGACCTCGTACAGGGCGTTGTTCTCGATCTTGGACGCGATCTTCTTGGCCAGGTTGATCGCGATGAAGACCTCCTCCTCGGTGAAGGCCGTCCCGTCGGCCTTGCCGGAGAGGTTCAGGATGCCGAACACGTCGTTTCCGGCCAGGAACGGGATCGCCAGGAGCTGCGACATCAGCGGGATGCCGGTGTACGGGTTCGGCTTCCCCACGTCGACGACCACGTGCTTGCGGGCGCCGAGGATCGCGTCGAAGAAAGGGCCCGCGGCGGAAAAGGTCGCCTGCCCGATGCCGACGGCCGACCGGATCGTCAGCCGCCCCTCCTCGATGATCCCGAAGGACACCTCCTGGACCGCGAGCAGCTTCGCGGCCATCTCGGCGACCCGCGCGTAGATCTCCTTGTTGTCGTGGCACCGGTCCACCTCGAGGCCGATCGAGTGGAGGGAGCCGATCTCCTGCAGCCGCTTGAACAGCTCGGAGTTGAGGATCTTCAGGGAAACGTCGGAACCCTGCTTCGACGCGAGCCGGCCGTAGAGCTTCCACTCCCCGAGGACCCGCTCCGTGGTGGAGACGATCTTGTCCAGCGTGAACGGCTTGGTGAGGAAATCGACCGCACCTTTCCGCATCGCGGACACGGCGATCTCCATCGAAGACACGCCCGTGAGGATGATGACGGGCACGGGAGACGGCATCTCCCGGGTCTTCTGGAGGAAGTCCATCCCGTTCATGCGGGGCATCGTCAAGTCGGTGAAGATGACGTCGTACCGGTTGGACCGGACCCTCTCGAGCCCCTCGACGCCGTCGGCGGCCATGTCGGTGTCGTAATTCCCGACCTCGCTCAATACCTGCGAAAGCAGCTCCCTGACGCCCGGGTCGTCGTCCACGATCAGGATGCGGCCTTTTCTTTCCGTTTCAAACATCTAACGTCCCCCGCGCGTCGCCCGCGAATATGTCACATCACCATGGTTATTTCGGAAGAGAACCGGCGAAACCTTAGCGGATTGTTGCGGCGGAAAACGGGGAAGAAGCCGGTGGGAAATGCCGCGGATACACCTTCAGCGGGCGCCGGAAACACGAGTGTTTTCCGGCGGTGCCTGCGGAACGACGCGGGCCTGTCCCTAGGTCCCGGTCTTGATGCGGCTGAGGACGGCGCTCTTGGTCTCTTCGATGATCTTCTGGCGTTTGGCTTCCGCCGAAAGAGTCACGACGTCCTTGAGCTCCGCCGTTTCCGCCTCGGTCTCCACCGACAGGTCCCTGCTTTTGAGGACCCTGTGGTACAGACTGGTTACTTCCCCGATTTGAAAGGGGAATACCGTCATCTGCCCGACCTCCGTGTAAGGCAGCGCCAACTAGCCTTCCCTGTACTTATCGGAGGGTTTCTTGAATACTTAAGCGGGAGGGGCGTTATTTCGAGAATGAACGCCGTTTATTTTCAGCCGGCGGCGAGCAGGTCGCGGACGGCCGCGAACTCCTTCTTCCCTTCCCCGAGGACGGGGGAGAGCTCGTACTGGATCAGGTCGGCCAGGGAGATCCAGTCCTTCCTTTCCATGGCCGCGTTCATCTCCCGGAACAGGTCGACGGACTTCTCCAGCGAGGCGAAGGCGTCCGCGGGGACGGGGCGGGACTCCATGTGGTCCACCCCTTTCCGGACCTCCTGCACGAGGGCGATAAGGTCTCCGAGGTTGGTGACCCCGGCCGACAGCATGGTGAAGGTCTCGTTCGACGGGTCGAGTCGGAGCCGCTTCGAGCAGTCGAGGAGCCCGGCGTCGATCTCCCCCACGACCGAGATCGCGGCCTCGATCCCTTCCAGGATTCTGGACTGCAACTCGACCTGTCTCGGATCGTCGCTTGCCATCTCTGCGTCCCCTCCGGAACAAGAATGGATCAAGTATTGCACGAACCGTCGGCGGCTTTCACCTGCTTTTCGACCAGGCGCCCGATCGTTTCCGCCAGCATGGAAAAATGGTTTCTCAGGTCGGCATAGAGCCCGAGGGCCGTCTCCGCCATCGGCGCGAGCTCCTTCCCCTCGAGCGCCTCCTTCCCGAAACCGAACAGCACCACGGGGGGCATCACCGGGGGATGGGTGCGTCCCAGCGTCTCGATCTCGCGGTCGATGACGGGGACGTCCTTCCAGGTCCGGCGTATCCATTCGACGTCCGGGGACGGCCTGGAGGCTTCGCGGGCGATCAGGGAAACCCGCGTGAATCCCTCCCCCGCGAGCGCCTCCATCCTCCGCAGCGTCTCCAGGTCGTCGCCGATCCCCCGGAGGATCCCCTCCAGCTCCCCTTCCCCGTGCCAGGAGGCCGCCTTGGCCTCGATCGTCCCGCAGGCCTCCTCGGGCGAAAATCCCGAACCGCCGTCCAGGAGATGCGGCCACGTCTCCCTGTATAGGTACAGGTAGAACGTTTCGGCGGTCAGGGGGCGGCGGAGCAGGGGAACGAAATCCTGCATCCCGTCCCGCGAGAAGCCGGAGCGGAAGACCCGGACCCCTTCCCAAACCGGCCCGTCCTCGAGATGTTCGACGCGGCCGTCCGCCAGGACCCGGAGGGCGAGCTCATGCACGCTTTCGGGCGAGACCCTTTCCTTGCAGCGCGGGTCGGTGCACTTCACGTGGAAGCCGCACGGCCCGCAGGGAAGGTCCGCCTCGATCACGTAGTGCCCTTCCCCGTAAGGCCCCGTCTCCCGGAAGCAGACGTGCCCCAGCGACAAATCGATCGCGGGCGTGCCGACCGCCGTGGCGATGTGGAGCGGCCCCGTGTCGTTCGTTACGAGGAGCGCGCACCGCTTCAGGAGCGCGGCGGCGCCCCGCAGGTCGGTCTTCCCGATGAGGTTGACCGCCTTCGCGGCGGCGCGCGATTCGAACTCCTTCCCCAGCCCCTCTTCCGACTTCGATCCCGTGAGCAGGATGCGGGCGCCCGGAGACTCCGCGAGCCGGTCGGCGAGCCGCGAGAAGGAGGCCGCCGGCCAGGTCTTCAGATCGTGGCTCGCGCCGAGCTGAAAGCCGATCAGCAGGGTATCGTCCCCGACGCCGTGTTCTCTCAGGAGCGCCTTGGCCTTCCGGCTCTCTTCCTCCGACACCGAGAGGTGCAACCCCTTCCCCGGAGGCGGGACGTCGGCCGCCTTGACCATCATGTCGCAGAGATGGAAGGGGTTGTACCTGCGGGACGGGATCACGTTCATGAAGTACCGCTGCCAGGGATGGCGGATGACCCGGGCCCCGTCGGCGCCCGCGGTCACGCCCCGGATCTCCCGTGCGCGGAACAGCGAGGTCAGCAGCGCGCTCTCCTCCGAGGGCGTGAAATTGATCGCAAGGTCGTACGCGGTGTCGTTCACCCCGTCGATGAAAGATTCGAGGCGCCGGTAGGCTTCGACGAGCGAATGCTTTTCGCCGCGCAGCATCTCCCGGAACGCCGCCTTGTCGAATGCGAGGAGCCGGTCGATGAGCGGGAGGTCCTTGCAGATCTCCTTGAACTCCGAGCACACGAGGAGGGTGATCCGGGCGCCGGGGTACGACGTTTTCAGCCCCTCCATCACCGGCGTCGTCTGGATGAGATCCCCCATCCGGGTCAGGTTGACGAGCAGGATCTCCTTCATCTCCCCGCCGCTCATCCGCGGATCGCCTTCATCGCCAGGAAGATCCTCTCGACCCGGGTGAGATCCCCGCTTCCCGACCGGATCTCCGCGATGACGTCCTTCAGCTTCAGGCTCCGCGCGCCGGCGAAGCGCCCGAGGTATTCCCCCAGCTCCGTTCCGGGGCCCGCCTCCGCGGCGAGGCGGCCCGGGTCTTCCCGTTCCCGCGCCTCCTTCCAGGCAGGGCGAAACCCGTTCCGGACCATGAACCCGATCATCTCCTCCATCCGCCGTTCGTACGTGTGGTCCCGGAGGACCCGCCGCCGCCCCTTCTCCGCGACGGCTTCCCTCTCCCGCGGGTTTGCGAGGTAGCGGGCGATCTGGGCCCGCAGACCGGCCAGGTCCTCGAAGCAGGCGACCTCCTCCCCGATCCGGAAGAAGCGGTCGAGCCCTTTCCTGTGGTCCACGAGCTGGAACGCCCCGCACGCGGCGATCTCGAAGGTCCGGGGGTTCACGAAATCGCCGTCGGGGTTCACCCCCTCGTGGTAGCTCGAAGAGTGAAGGTTGACGTTGATCCGGGAGGCGTTGAAGATCTTCACGGTGTCTTCGGTGCCCACGCGGGCGCCGCCCCGCCGGATGAAAGGGGCGAGGTTGGGGCACCCGCCCCACTCGTTCCCCCAGATCCGGAAATCGAGGTCGACCAGCCCCTCGAACATCCGGCGCCGGTTGTAGTACCCCGCGCCGACGAAGGAGACGTCGCTCCCGAATTCCTCCGCCTCCCCGGGGGACAGCTCCACCTTCCGGTGGACCCCGGGGGACGCGGCCATCGGGAGGAACGCGGCGTTGCGCGCCCCCGCCTCCCGCAGCCGCTCGAGAAATCCGCCCTCCTGGATCGCGAAGAAATAGTCGTATTTCGGCGCGGTCCCGCGCCAGTAATCCATGTGCCGGAAATCCTCCACGAACCAGAAGGCGGTGGCGATCCCGCGCTCCCGCAGGACGTCGAGGGCGGGCGCGAGGAGCGGCGCCTGCGCCAGGACGAGGACGATGTCCGGGCGGAACGGGACGATCCGGGCCATGGCGGCCTCGGAGGCGAACTCCCCGAACTTGAGGCGCAGGATGTCCCGGTGCGGCGCGCTCTCCGTGATCCCGTCGATCGAGAGGAACGTCTCGCCGAAAACGCCGTTGTCGATGAATTCCACCTCGTGCCCCAGGTTCCGCAGGGCGGAGGCGCAGTACCCGGCGACGGGAAGCGACCCGCCGTAGAACGGGCCGACCACGGCGATCCGCAGCCCCCGCGCGGCGGCGTGGAGCGCCTCCAGGCGGCCGGCGGCCTTTTCGAAAACCTCCGGGGCGAGGCGCACCGACGGCGCGTGGCGAAGGATCGCGACCGGGCCGCCGGGCGCCGGCGCCGGCAGGTCGTCGCAGTCGGCGGCGATCCGGACGCCGGCGAGGATCGCCGACATGTCCCGGGCCCCGAGGGCGGTGCGGAGGATTTCGACCCGGGGCTCGAACACCGTCACCGGCTTGTCCGTCACCCGCAGCAGCTCCTCGACGTGGTACCCGAGCCCAAACCCCAGGACCGCGATCGAGTAGGCGCCCTCGATGTCCTTGCGGTGGTGCTCCGCCCAGTCCCGCGCTTCCCGGGCCGGGTCGTAAAGGCTGTGGAGCGCGGCGTCGCCGACCTTGAGAGACGGCGGGCCGGCCTTCGACGGGACGATGGAGAGTCCGGCGCCGCGCTCCGCGTTCCGGACACGCTCCGCCAACCGCGTGTCGGCGGCCTCGAGCCCTTGCATGTTCCGTTCGAAAATCACCCCGTCACTTCCCCGGGAGGCCGGCGCTCTCGATGGCCGCCTTCCGCCGGAGCGCGTCCTCGCGCCCCGGATCGAACAGCAGGATTTTCCCGAGGTCTTCCAGGGCGGCATCCTTCATGCCGAGCCGGAAGGCGACGTCCGAATGCAGCATCAGCGCCTCCATGTCGAGGGGATGCTCCATGAGCCGCCTCTCGAGGACGGCGCGCGCGCCTTCGAGATCCCCCGCGGCCAGCGCCCCCTCCGCGCCGGAGGCCGTCGAACGCGCCGCCGATGCCGCCTTCCGGGCGCGGAACAGGTACTGGAAGACGAACAGGTCCTTCACCTCTTCGCGGGTCTGGTCCCTCAGCGTGACGCGGCCGAAAGAGATTTCGCCCGCGTGGGCGGGGGGCAGGGAATCGTACCCGGGAGACAGGTTCTCGGAGATCCCCTCCAGCTCGAAGCCGGCGTCGCGGAAGAGCGCCTCCATCTCCCTTTTCGTGAAGAAGCGCAGGTGCGTCCGGTCGAGGATCCCGAAATCCTTGTATTCCCACCGCCCCTCGGCCAGCTGCTCCACGACGTTGAGGAACCGCACGTTCGGGATGCTCGCGACGACCGTTCCCGAATCGGACAGGCACCGCTTCACCTTGCTCAACGCCGACAACGGGTCCCGGAGATGCTCCAGGACATCCGCAAGGACGATGCAGTCGAAATACCCGTCCTCGAAGGGGAGCTCCAGCGTTTCCACGTCTCCCCGGAAAACGCGCGTCAGGTTCTTCCGCGCGGCCTCCGCCGTCGCCGGGTCCGTCTCGATCCCCACGACCTCGGAGGCGCCTCTCTCCAGCAGGGCCCGCCCCAGCGCCCCCTCGCCGCACCCGATGTCGAGGATCCGCGACGCCCCCCTGGGGATCATCGCCTCGACCTCCCTGCGCTCCTGGCGATAATAGGACCGGTCGGAAGCGGCGGCGGGAACCTTGCCGACGGCCGCCGCCGCGGCGACCGGCGGCGGCGCGGAGGGGGCGGCCGGCGCGGCGGCGGCCGGCGCGGGGGGCGGGACCGCGGGCGGGGAGGCCGCCCTGGACGCCTTCGGGGACCGGAGGACTTTCGCGAACACCTCCCCCACCTGTTTCGCCACCACCTTCGAATCGAACCGCCCGACGGCCCGCGCCCGGCCCTTCCTTCCCAGCTCCGCCCTCAACTCCCCGGAAAGGCACAGCGACGCGATCGCCCCGGCGAGCCCGCCGGGATCGTTCGCCGGCACGAGGATCCCGGCATCCCCGACCACCTCGGGGATCGAGCCGGAAGACGTGGAAACGACGGCGACGCCGCACGCCATCGCCTCGGCGAGCACCATCCCGAACTGCTCCTTCCACATGCGCATGGAGATGCTCGGCAGGACGAACAGGTCGGCCGCGTTGTAGAGGTCGCGCATCCGGTCGTAGGGGTGGCTCTCCAGGAAGAGGAACGAATTCCCGAGGCCGATCTCCCCGGCCCGGGCCATCAACGCTTCGCGTTCGGGGCCCTTCCCGACCATCACGTAGCGGACGGGGCGGCCCCCCGGCTCGGCCTTGACGAGCTTCGCGGCGTGCACGAGGTCGTACACCCCCTTTTCCCAGACCATCCTGCCGGTGAAAAGGACGACGGTCTCGCCGGGCGCGATCCCTAGCGCCGCCCTGCAGGAATCCCTCAAGCCCGCGTCCGGGCGGAACCACCCCGTGTCGATCCCCATCGGGATGACCGTGATCCGGCCGGGGTCGACCCCCTCGAGCGCGAGGGCCTCCCTCGCCCGTTCCGTCACGGCGATGAAATGGTCCGCCGCGTCGCGCACGACGGACTTGAGCGCCTTCATCCCCTCCTGCTCCTCGTAGGCGAACGGGATGTTCTCCCACTGGAGGCACACGAGCTTCTTCCCGAACTTCTCCTTTATCTTCGCCGCCTGCAGCGAGAACACCCACGTCGTGTCGGCAGAGAAGACGAGGTCCTCGTCGAACAGCGCGAACTCCAATCCTTTCATGTATGCGGGATGCTCCGGATGCGGCGGCACCTGGACGACCGGGAGCCGCACCTTGCCGATGTCGAAGCTGGGGGAAGTCGTGGTGTACGCGGTGAGGTCGTACGACCCCGCAAGCGGCTCGTAGTTCTGCATCTCCCAGGGGTTCAGGTTCGGGCCCCGTACGATCGCGACGCGGGGACGGCCGTTTCCGCCGGCCTTCCCTTCCGGGTACGGAGGGACGCGGCTCCCCACGGCCGCCGCCGCCGGCCGCGGATGGATGTCGTATTCCCGGAACAGCAGGTCCGCTGCGCTTCCGAAGCCGCTTCCCGGGATCCCGGCGTAGGCCTCCCCCTTCCGCGCGTACCGGTCCCTGTCGAGGAAGCCGTAATGGACGACGTACGCCTGGATCGGCACGATCCTCCCCTCGATCCCGGAGAGGCGCTCGTGGACCTGCCCCTCCCACCGAACGCCCGGCCGGTTCCGCCAGATCCGCGGGATCGCCTCGTAATCGTCGTAGGCCTTCGAATAGAACGTTTCGTTCCCGATGAGGTTGCACTGCCGGATGGTGCAGCCCCCGACGTCGGGCGGCATCGTTTCGAGGAACGCGCGGATGCCGCGCTCGAAATCGTCCGAGTACGCCTCGTCGGCGTCGAGCCGCATGATCCAGTCGCCCGTGCAGCGCCGGAGGCTCGCGTTGCGCTGGTCGCCGAAATGCCCGGTCCAGGGGCTGGCCGCGACGACGACGCGGGGGTCCCCCCGAAGGATCTCCATCGTGCGGTCGGAACTGCCGCCGTCCACCACGACGATCTCGTCGGCGAAGGAACACGAGGCCAGGGCCCGGCCGATGTTGCCCTCCTCGTTCATCGCGATCATCGAGACGGATATCTTCATTCTTCCCACCTTCCCGTTTATTCCCGCGGGGCGCTCACCCGTAGAGCTCGCGGAGCCGCCGGACGATCGTTCCGATACGGTGCCGGTACGTGTGCTCCCGCAGGACCCGGCTCCTCCCCTTCGCCGCGACGGCTTCCCTCGCGGCGTCGTTGCGCAGGTAGAACCTCGCCAGGTCGTCGATCTCGTCGATGTCGTTGTAGGCGATCACCTCGTCCCCGACCTCGAACAGCTCCTCGAGCGACGGCTGGAGGTCGGTGAGGAGGAACGCGCCGCAGGCGGGGACGTCGAACACCCTCTGGTTGACCGCCGTGCCCATCTGCACGCTGGTCGCGTTGAAATTGACCTTGCAGGCGTTGTAGAAGTCCGGGAGCTCCCCGTAGTAGGCGAGCTGCGGCCCCAGGCGGAACTTCCCGTTGAGCAGCCCTTTCCAGCCGGCGTCGCCGCGCACGAAGGGGCGGAACTCCTCGAGCGCCCGCAGGCGGACGAGGCGGTAGAGGAGCGTGGCGCGCCACAGCACCGCCGCCTCGAACACGGACTTCTCCCTGGGCGAAAGCGCATCGAACGCCGCCCGCTCGTCGTCGTGCAGCGCGGCGGCGGCCGCCTCCCGGTACGTCAGGTCCCGCGCGGAACCGAGGCGCTGCGCGGTCCGCTCGACGGCGGGACGCAGCGTCCTGTCCACCTCGAGGAGACGCTCCCGCGCCGGGACGACCATCGAGTTCCCGACGAACCCGATGTCGGAGCCGATCCTCCGCTTCTCCGCGGAGGACATGGCCCGCGGCCGGAAGACCGTCTCGTCGGCCGCGAGGGGCAGGTACGCGACATTGCCGAAGCCGACGCCCTTCAGGGACTTCGCGTAGCTCTCGTCCCAGACGAAGACGAAGCAGTACGGGGATGCGTTCTTCGGGAACGCCTTCACGACGAGGTCGGGGCTGTCCACGTACCAGACCGCGGCCGGCATCTCGATCGACCGGAACAGCTCCGCCAGCGCGCCGCCCTCGTCGAAGCCGAAGTGGTTCACGGTAAGGAAGAAGTCGGGGCGGTCGGAGGCGATGGTCTCGACGGCGCGGCCCAGGACGGCGCCGCAGCTCTCGTCCTTCCTGCCGCGGACCCGGACCACCGTGTGCCCGAGCGCCTGGAGCGCGCGGGCGATCTCCTCGGTCAGGAAGTAGCCGAAGTCGAACAGGGCGACCGTCAACCGCTCGGCCCGGAACTTGGGATACCGGAGCCGTTCCCAGAGCCGGAAGGAGACCGTCCGATCGAGCGCATCGCGCACCGGGCCGTAATAACCGGGGAAGGCGGACGTTTCGGACGCGAGGGAAAAAACGGCGAGCGGCGGCAGACCCGCCTTGAGATGGAGACGCGAGATCTCCTCGATCGCATCGGCGGGCGTAGCGCCGACGACCAGACGGAGCTTGTCCGACGGGCCGGTCCACTTCCCGTGCTCCCGGCAGAGATCGCGGATCTCCCGCGACGCTTCGACGACCACGAGGTCGGCGTCGGGGTACCGCCGCCGCAATTCCTCGAGGTGGTAGCCCAATCCCAGCCCCAGCACGACGATCATCCCGCGGCCGCCGAAGGGGAACGCCTCGATCATCCCCGATGCCTCGCCGACGGGGTCGTAGAGGCTGTGGAAGATCTTTTCGGACCCGTCGGAACAGGCGACCCGCAGCGAATAGTTCCCTTGTCGGGTCCGCACCAGGTTCATCGCGTCAGAAGGAGCAGACGCCCTTGGCCAGCAGGCGGTCCATGCGCTTCTGCTCTTCCGTCAGGGCTCCCCGGGTTTCCGATTCGAGATAGTACGCCCCCGCCGCCTCGCCGACCACGGAAGCGAGGATCTTGCGGATGCAGATCCCGAACTCCTCTTCCCTGCCCTTGTAGGACAGCTGTCTTCCGGAGAGGAAACCGGTGAACGCATCGACACCCGAAAGGAAAGAGGCCACCAGGAAGTTCTTCCTGAACCTGTGCCGTTCCCCGGGAAGGAGATCCACGTTTCCGAAGATGCCGGGGCAGGAGGCCTCCAGCCGGGCGTTGCAGGAACCCCCGACCCTCCCGAGGGCCGCCGATACCTCTTCCGGCGCCGCATCGAAGTGCCTCCGGAAGGAGGACACGAACGCGCTCGCCGCTTTCACGGGCGCGGGATCCACCGCTTCCGGTTCCGGAAGCGCGAGCGTCACCAGGTCGAGCAGGTCGGCGACGTTGGCGGCGAAGGTCCTCCAGTCGATGTCCTGCACCTCGTAGAAACGGGGCAGGTCGTTCTCCATGACATAGAGGTTCGCTTTCGTGCCGATGTAATGCCGTTTCAGGACGTAATCCGGCCCCCTCTCGTGCCAGTGGAAAACCCCGGTCGATGTCAGGAACCCGAGCCTTTTCCCCTTCTCGAGCATCCGGATCCCGAGATCCATGTCTTCCGCGTTGATGAGGGGACGGAACGGCACCTCCCCGTACACGCTTTTCGGGATGCAGGAGGAGACGTTGTCGAGGAACGACACCCGGCGTTTCGTCAACGGGTCGAAATGCTTCCAGACCGAGAAATCGAACGACGGGGACAAGCCGTATACGGAATCCCCCTCGAACCCGATCATCGCGTTCGTCGCGTCGTTCGCCCACAGGCTGAACAGGTCGGCCTCCGGGCGGGTGAACTGCTTCGATGTGACGGCGCCCAGGTCGGGGACCGACCAGAAAGGGCTCACCATGCCGTAGAGCCAGTAATTGCTCACCGGCAACGCGTCCTGGACGGTGAACACCAGGAAATCCCCCTTCGCCTGCCCCGCACCGATGTCCCGGGTCGCGCCGTGGTTGAATTCCCTCTGGGGGATTCGGATCACCCGGCACCCGAACGACCCGGCGACCGCGGCCGAGTCGTCCGTCGAATCCGAGTCGAGGACGAGGATCTCGACCTCCCCGACCTTCCTCTGGGACCGGATCCGGCGGAGGAGTTCCGCGAAGGTCTCCCCGCCGTTCTTCACGGGAATGATCACGGAGATCGCGCAGGAAAGCGTCTCGGGCCGTGAATCGCCGGGCATCGGGTCGATCCGGACCTGGGCTTCCAGGAGCCGCGTGAGCGCCTCTTCCTTTTCGTGCAGCCGCTGCTCGACCCGGGCGATTTTCCTCTCACCGGCCAGCAGCGCGCCGAGCTGCCGGTCCGAGACGGCCTTCTTCGCCTTCATTATGCGGCTCGCGCATTCGAGGGCCCACTGCGTTTCCCGAAGCGGGTCCCCGCTTCCGTCGGCGGATTCGACTCCGTCTCTCAACCGAACGTCGTCCTGCCGGCTTTCCGATCGTTCGAGACCTTCCATCTCTCCTCCCGGTGACCGCGGTTCAGACGAACGCCGAGTCGTCCATCATGACCGCTTTGAGAAATTCGTAATCGACCCCCTTGACCTTCGGGACCATCGCTCCCCTGTCGTTCGGGTTCCCGCTGCATTCCGTCAGGATGAGGCCGTTGTCCCTGTAAAACGGGTAGAGCAGGCTTCCCGGGACGGGAGTGTACAAGGCGGGAGAATAATGGACCGGCTTGATCCTCAAGACCCCTTCGACCGTCGCCAAATCGTCCTCCATGTGCCACCCCGTATCGGTGGGGATGCCCAGGATGTAGTTCGCCCACACCTTCACTCCATGCTTCCGGCAGATCTCCGCCGCGCGGAAATTCTCCTCCGCCGTGACGCCCTTCCTGAACCATTTCAATATCCGCGGGCTGAAGGATTCGAAGCCGATGATCAGGAGTTCGAGGCCGGCGGCGGCCATCTTCCCGAGCAGGCCGTCGTTCCGGCAGATGATGTCCGCCCGGCTCGACGTCACCCACTTCAGCCCCGCCTTCACGATCCCGCGGGAATGGAGGGATTCGGTGAACTGCTCGACCCACTTGGGATTCAGGATGAACTGGTCGTCGTGGAACATCACGGACCGGACGCCGTATCTTTCCATCAGCGACTCGATCTCCGCCACGACGTTTTTCACGCTCCGTCCCCGGATGATCGGCTTCCTCGAGCCGTCGGGGGACGGGCGGGTATATACCTGGTGCTCCCCGGGGCCGCAGCAGAACGTGCACTGGTAGGGGCATCCGCGGGTGCTGATGATCTCGGCCATGGGCAGGGGGAAACGGTACCCCCGGATCCCGAACGGCTCGCAGTTCAGCCGCACGGCCAAATCGGGCCAAATGTCCCGGTCGGGGAACGGGATCTTGTCCAGGTCGGGGGTTTCCCCCCAGAAGACCCGCTGGAAACGGGACGGATTCTCCACGAGCAGGGGCAGCGAAATTTCCCCCTCCCCCTTCAGGACATAATCGAACACCTCCTGCGCGACGCATTCGTCGGGAAACATCGTCGGATGGACGCCGCCGGCGATCGTCTTCACGCCGGGGACCACCCTCTTTGCGCGCCGCGCCGCCTCGACGGCATATGCAAATTCAACGGAATGGATCGATATCCCCACGAAATCCGGAGATACGTGCTCCACCAGCCGCTCGTATTCCTCCCAGCCCAGGAGCATCCTCAGGTCGGCCAGCTTCACGACGTGTCCCCGCGCCTTGAGGGCCCCGGCCAGGTAGGCGATCCCCAACCGGATAAACACGCTGTCGGGGGAAGGTCTGCTCAGGTCGGCATTCCACTCGCTGTACGCCAGTGCCGGATTCACAAGAAGAATTTTGGCCACGGCCCCCCCCCGCGCATTGGGATGCGACACCGGTTGCAAGTATCGGCGAAATTGTGCTTGCAACAGTCTTGCCAAACCCTTACGGGGTACGGGACGGGATACGGATCAGGAGGGAAACCGGGTGCTTCAGGGATTCGATACGACGTTCCGGGCGCGCGCCTCATCCACGGCGCCCTGGCAAAAAACCTTGAACGTGTTGATTCTATTTAACTTATTGGATACATCCTTCATGCCCTCCTTGATGATGGCGGAGGCCGCCTCATCGAGGGTCAGGATCTCCCGGATAACGGGGGCCGGAATGGCCGGTTTTCCGTCCGTCCCGCTGGCGCCCATGGAACCGTCAATTTTTTGAATGTCTTGGAGAACCTCCCGGCGCGTTTCGGCCAGGGTCAACACCTCGTCGAGGTTCCCCGCGTCGATCGCGGCCTTCTGCCGCCGGGACAGGTCGAGAAGGCGAAGACAGAGCGCCTCCATCCCCCCGCTCATGCCTGGATCGCCATCCCGGCGTCCATGGACGCCCTTGCGACGGGCACGTGGGCCGCGGCCTGTTTCATTTCCATTTCCTTCCATCCGCTCCGAAGCGTTTCCAGCACCCGTTCCGCTTCGTTCAAAGCGCCCTGGTCGTTTTTCAGGTTCGCCTTCAGGAGGCGGTCCAGTACGAAATCGTAGAGCCGGCGAAGGTTCCGGGCGATCTCGCCGCCCTGCTCCATGTCCAGGGAATTGTTCAGCTCGCCCACGATCGCGGTGACCTTTCCGAGATAGATCCCCTTCCCGGCGATGTCGCGCTGCTCCATCTTCCCGCGGGCGACTTTGAGGAAATTGACCGCCCCGTCGAACAGCAGGGACACGAGTCTCACGTTATCCGACGTATCTACCGTTGCTTTCCTGTACGCATCGAACTGCCGCATTATCCATGTCCCCCTGATGTCTTGGCCGCGGGGATCACCCCGCCGCCGTTCATTCCAACGTGGAGAGTATTCCGGAAAGGTACGACGCCTGCGTGGAATACGAGCTCATGATCGCCTCGAGTTTCGCGAACTGCTGGATCAGGCTTTCTTCCCGGTCTTCCAGCCGGGCCTCGGCCGCCTCGATCTCGGCGGACAGCTTCGAAACGATCGATTGGAGCCCCTTCGTCCTGGAGGCGATGGACCCCGAGATCGAATCGGTCACCTGGTCCACGTAGTCGAACACCGAGACCGCCACCCCGCCCTCGGCGTTGAACAGCCCCGACACCCCGTCCAGGTCCGACGCCAGCTTGTCGGCCAGCACGCCGGCGTCGATCTTCAGCGATCCGTTCGATTCGGTGGAAATCCCGATCTGCGAGAGGACGCGAAGCCCGTCCGAAAGGCCGGAGACGCGGCTCCCGAGGATCGACTGCAGCCGGGTGACGACGTCCCTCGCGGTCGATTCCCCCAGGAAGGCGCTGGCGGTCTTGGAAGTTGCGTCGTACGAAGTGTTCCCGGAAACCTGCGTGACGACCGCGTTGTACGCGTCGACGAACGCCGTGATCTTTTCCTGGATGGCCGCCGTGTCGTTGGTCACGGAGAGCGTGGACGTCCCCACGCTCTTCAACGTGATCGACACCCCGCCGATCGCCCCTTCCACATTGTTGGAGCTGCGGGTCATCGGCAGCCCGTCGATGGTGAACTCGGCGTCCTGGGCCGCCTGGAGCAGCTGCCCCCCCGCGACCGGCCCGTTTGGCAGCCCGAGGGAAGTGGCGTTCTCCGTCACCGTGATGGAGTTCGCGGCGCCGGAGAGAGCGCTCTTGAGCACGAGGCGGTAGCCGGTGCCGTCGTTGATGACGCTCGCTTCCGCGTCGTCCGTGGCGGTGTTGATCGCCGCCGCCAGGCCGTTGAGTGTCGTGGTCCCGTCGACAGCCACGGTCACCGTTTCGCCCTCGCCCACCCGGAAGCTGAAGTTGCCGCTCCCGGAGGCCACCGCCGTGTCCCCCGACGCGACAGGCGACGACGCCATCCGGTGGGCCTGCGCGAGCTTGGCCACCACGACGGTATAGTTCCCCTCCGTCGCGGAGGCGGACGCCGTCGCGTTGAAAACGGTCGCGTCGCCGGCCTCCGCGGTCCTGGAGGCGAAACCCGTCGCGGTCTTCAGCGCATCCGATGCGGTTTTCAGCTTGTCCAGCAGCGAGGAAAGCTCCCCGTACTTGCTGATCTTCGTCTTGTAGGCCGTCTGCCGCGTTTCCTTCAGGGTGATCGGCTGCCGCTCCAGCTCGATGATCTGCTCGATCATCGAGTTGTAGTCGATCCCGGAGATCAGCCCGCTCACGGAAAATGTGGACACTTCAGACCTCCCGGTCCACGGCGATCCCGCTCTGGTTGCCGGCCATCCTCCGGATCGCCGCCCGCAGCCCCTTAGCGATCGAGATCTCCTCGGGCATCGGGATCTGGCGGACCAGCTCGCCGGTTTCCTTGTCGAGCACCTTGACAACGATCTGGTGGAGTTCGTTCTCGAATTCGATGCGCAGTTCGCGGGCCTCGACCGCATCGACTTTCAGCGCCTCGCGCAGGACCCCTTGAACCGCAGCGATGTCCGGCGCCTTGGCCCCGCCCGCCCCGCCGGCAGGGTCGGCGGTCTTCCCCGCGGCCGTGGTGACCTTCGCTTCCGCGGCCGGTTTCGGGGAGACTGGAGAGATGATGCCGGTTTTCATTTCCATCTGCGCCACCCTTCACCGGGCGGGGAGGGGGGTTTCCCCCCCCTCCCCCACATCTACCGGTACCTTTACTGCAGCAGTTGGAGAGCCGCCTGCGGCAGCACGTTGGCCTGTGCCACCATCGCGTTGGCGGCCTGGACGAGGATCTGGTTCCTCGTGAACTGCGCCGCTTCGTACGCGAAGTCCGCGTCCCGGATCGCCGAATCCGCGGCCGAGAGGTTCTCGGAGGTAACCCGGAGGTTCGAGATCGTGGAGTCCAGCCGGCTCATGACGGCGCCGAGTTCGCCTCGGGCCGCTGCGACCGTGCCGATGGCGCTCGTGACCATGTCGAGGTTCGACTGGGCCGCGCCCACCGTGCTGATGTTGGCCGTCAGGGACAGGGCCGTGGTGTTGACCGCCGCCATGCCGCTGAAGAACGTGATCCGGTCGTTGGCCGCCACGTTCTGGAAACCGACTTGCAGGGTGACGCCGGACGCGCTCATGCTGCCGTCCAGGAGCTTGGCGCCGTTGAACTCGGTGGCGTTGGAGATCCGGTCGATCTCCGTCTTCAGCTGCTGGTACTCTTTGTCCAGGGTGATCCGCTCGGCGCCGCCGAGGGTCCCGTTCGCGGCCTGCTCCGCCAGTTCCCGCATACGGCCGAGGATGTTCCCCATTTCCGCCAGACCGCCTTCCGTGGTCTGCGCCATGGAGATGCCGTCCTGGGAGTTGCGGACCGCGACAGAGATGCTGCGGATCTGCGACCGCAGTTTTTCGGAAATCGCCAGGCCGGCGGCGTCGTCCTTCGCGCTGTTGATGCGAAGGCCGGAGGACAACCGCTGCACCGAGGTGCCCAGCTGGGCGTTGTTGGTCGCCAGGTTTCTCTGTGCGGACAAGGATGCGATGTTCGTGTTGATGACAAGAGCCATGATTCATTCCTCCATGAATTTTTTTCCGGGCGTCCCTGCCCGTTTTTTTTGAGACCGCGGTTTCTTCAACCCGCGAGCGTTTCGGCTGATTGCCGGCCACATCCGCCGGCGTCGTTTTCCCTCCTCCCCAGCCTGTCCCGATCGGTCTCTTGAGGATTCTTATCGGCTATCGGGGGAAAACCTTTAGGGGAAGGAAACAGGGATCCTGGTCGGAAAAAGGTCTCCGCGCGCCTCTCCCGGCCGTGGCAGTCAAAATCCCGACAGCCGCGGGCGGCCTTCCATGCCTTATCGTCGGAAGCATCCGATATATTTAGGTTTATATTCGGGCATGCAATTTGCTTTTTGTAGATCCATGAAGCATTTTCCCGAGGATTTCCGGATCCATGACGGCGTGTGGCACCCGCTGGTCGAGGACGCGATCCCCTATTCCGACGGGGACGAGCCGGAAAGGTACCTGAAGCAAACCTTCGAGAGCGCCTCGGACCTGTCGTCCGATTCCCAGGAGCTGGCGCTGGCCGTCAAGGACTGGCCTTCCCAATACCATCTCACCCCCCTGCGGTCCAACATCCTGAGGTGCCTGGGGATCCGGCGGGACGCCCGGGTGCTCGAGCTGGGCTGCGGGTGCGGGGCGCTCACCCGGTATCTCGGAGAGAACGCGGGGAGCGTCCTCGCGGTCGAGGGGAGCCCCGTCAGGGCGCGGCTGGCCCGCATGCGCTGCAGGGGCCTCGGCAACGTCGATGTCGCGGCCGGAAATTTCGACGACATGTCGCTGGGCGGCCCGTTCGACATCGTCACCCTCATCGGGGTCCTCGAATACGCCGCCAGGTACTGGCGCCGGGCGGGCGATCCGTTCGAGGGAATGCTTCGGTTCACGCTGGAGCACCTCGCTCCCGGCGGCGTGCTGGCCCTCGCCATCGAGAACAAGCTGGGCATGAAGTACTTCTCGGGATGCACCGAGGACCACCTGCCCGGCCTGTTCCCCGGCATCGAGGGGTACCCGGACCCGGGCGGCCCGCGGACGTTCGGCAGGCAGGAGCTCGTCGACCTCGCGTCGCGTTGCGGCTTCACGGATTTCGAGCTGCTGTTGCCCTTCCCGGACTACAAGCTCCCCTCCGTCTTCATCAACGGGCGGTTCTGCTCGGCGGGCGAGTGCCTCGAATACAACCTGGTCGACTGGTGCCGCGAACGGTTCCGGGACTATACCCGGACCCGGGAGCATCTTTTCTGCGACCAGCTGGCGCTCGCTTCCGCGGCGAGGACCGGCCTGATGCCGGACTTCTCCAACTCCTTCCTTCTCCTGGCGTCGAAGGGGCCGCTCCGGCAGGATTCCCCGGTCCCACGGCCCGACTGGATCGCCAAGAAATACAACCTCCTGCGGCGCCCCGAATACCGGACGATCACGACCCTCACCGTGAAGGGAGGGACCCCCGACGTCTCGAAGGAGCGGGTGAACGACTTACCCCCTTCCCCCGACTCGCCGGTGGCCCTTTCGGTGGAGACGGCCCTCCCCTTCGTCGTGAACGGGAGATCCCTCTTCCTGGAAATGCTCCGGGCGATCCGGCGCGCCGAAGGAGGCGAAGGGGAGCTCGCGGGGCTCGTGGCCCGGTGGGCCGCTTTCCTGCGGGGGAACGTCACCCCCGGGACGGATCGCCTTCCTCCAGCCCTCATCGACGCCGTGCCCGTGAACCTGATCCTGGACCCGGGCGGCGCACTGCATTACATCGACGACGAGTGGCGCTGGAACGGCCCGGTGCCCATGGACTGGGTGCTGTTCCGCGGCCTCTTCGTGTTCTGGCTGGAATGCCGCCATTGGATCGACCGGTTCCTGGGACGTGCCGATACCGGTTTCCACGAGTTCCTGGCTCGCGCGCTGGCGGCGTCCGGCGTGTCGATCGACGGGGAGCGGATCGACGAGCTGGCGGACATGGAAACCGCGCTCCACAACGCGGTTTCCCCGTTCCTCCCCGTCGATTACCGCGGGCTGGCGGGACGCCCCCGCGCGGAACAGCCGCCCCGGCCGTCCGCGGCGCCGCAGCCCTCCGCTCCGGAGGAAACCGCGGAAGTCGCCAGGGTCGAGGAGCTGTTCGGATCGGGGGAGGTCCTCCGGGCGCTGACCCTCGCCGGCGACCTCATGAAAATATACCCGGGAAACGCCACGAACTGGAACAACCTCGGCGTGATCCTCGACAGCCTGGGCAGGACCGGGGAGGCGAAGGAGTGCTTCCGCGTCGCCGTATCGCTGGACGCCGGGTTCGGCGAGGCCGCGGCGAACCTGAAATCGGTGGAGGGCCCCACCTGAAGCGCCGCCCTACCCGGCCGCTTTCACCCGCGCGGTCTGGGTCCTCCCGAGCATCCGGATGAAGTTGTCGAGGATCTCGACGTCGTAGTTGGCCTTCTCCACCTTCATCTGCATAAGGGCCTGGAACGGCGTGCCGGCGTCCTTGTAGGGGCGGTTGGTCGTCATCGCGTCGTAGCAGTCGGCGATCGCGCAGATCCGGCCGAACGTCGAGATCTGGGGGCCGGAGAGCCGGTTGGGGTACCCCGTCCCCGAGATCCGCTCGTGGTGCTGGAGGATGACCGACCTGGACTCCTTCGGGACCGCATCGTTCGACTCGATCGTCTTGATCCCTTCCAGGACGTGGGACTTCATGACCTCGTATTCCCGCTCGTTCAGGCGGCCCGGCTTGTTCAGGATCTCCGGGGGGATGGCGCTCTTCCCGACGTCGTGGAGCAGCGCGCCGACGCCGAGGTCCTGGATCACGTCCTTCCCCATGCCGCAGGAGACCCCGATCCCGGTCGACAGGACGGCCACGTTCACCGAGTGGGTGTAGGTGTACTGGTCGTAGCTGTTCAGGGCGATGAGGTCGTAGAGGACGTTCGGGTTGCCCAGGATGCACTCGGTCAGGTCGGAGACGACCCGCATGCCCTTCTTGATGTTCTCCCCGCTCCTCGGGTCCTCCAGCAGGTCCTTGACGATCGTCTTCGACTTCTCCTTGATGGCGACGGCCTGGATCTTCTGCTTCTCCTCCTGCGTGGGGGCCGCGCTCGCCATCTCCGCGATGACGACGTCCAGGTACTTCTGGTACAGCGGGATGTCCTCGTTCCGGATGACGATGTCGCCCCGGCACGAGCCGAGACCGCCGGGGATGGTCCCGAAGCCGTTGTCCACGGGCTCCACCAGGGGGACCAGGCGCAGGTCGGAGAGCCGGTAGATCCCGAACTCGACGCGCTTGCCCTGGACCAGGAAGGTCCGGTCGATCTGGTAGTACTGCTGCTTGTGCTCGATGTATTCCCGGACCGTGACGGGGTCCTCGAGGTTCGCCGGGACCTCCTCGGACGTCCTGTGCAGGTAGGCGTCGAGCGCCAGCGCGTCCCGGGCGTCCACGTACACCTCGTTGACGCCCCTGCGCAGCAGCTCTATACGGTCCGCCGGGCCGAACGCGTGGCCCTCGGAGTACTCCTTCGAGAAGACGTTCCCCTCATTGACGAAGATGTCGAACGGCAGGCGGGTCCCCACGGCCAGCCCCTCGGCCGGAAACGCCTTCCTCGATCCGTAGACGAACACCTTGTATGCCATCTTTTACGGCCCCTGCCGCCCCGGGCTCCCAGCCCCCCGGTTCAGGGAGTAGAGGAACGCGAGGATCTCCGCCACCGCCTTGTACAGGTCGGGCGGGATCTCCTGGTACAGGTCGAGCGACGCCAGCATCTGCACCAGCTCCCGGTCCTCGCGGATCGGGATGCCGTGGTGCCGCGCGATCTCGAGGATCTTATCGGCAACGGCGCCCTTTCCCTTCGCAACAATCCGCGGGGCGGAATCCTTCCCCCGGTCGTACCGGAGGGCCGCCGCCTGTCGCCGCCTGTCCGCCATCCCTACACCTCCAGGTCGACGCCGTCGATGGAGGGGGCGCCGAACGACACGTTCCGTTTCCGCTGGACCGCGACCGCCCGCAGCGGGAGCCCCGCCTCGCGAAACCGCTTCTCGACCTCCTCCGAGCGCGACGCCACGAGGGAGCGCGTCCCCTCGTCCTCGGGGGAAACGGAGACGAAGAAGGCGCCGTCGAACATCGTCACCGAGACCGACATCCTGCCCAGCGGCTCCAGGTCTAGGTTGAGCTCGCACGTGTACGATTCGCCCCTCCCCCGGTCCCTCTTCCGGAACAGGATCTCGCCGTCCCGAAGCTCCTCCCACTGAAGGGAAAGCGGCGCGTGGAGGACGTTGTGGACGGAGGAGGAGACCTGGTACGACTCGATCGTGGAGACCATCCCGTCGGCCTTCACGGCCGCCTCTCCAGGGCTCAAGCCCGCGTCCCTCACGGCGGACGAGCCGCCGAGCTGCCGCATCGCCTCGCCCACCCGCAGGAGCGCGTCCTTCCGGTCGGCCCCCGCCGCGAGCCCTTCCGGCTGCTGTTTCAGCTTCGTCTCGAGCAGGACGCCGGAACCCTCGACCGCCTCTTTGAGCGACTGCCCGGAAAGCCCTTCCATGGCCGCCCCTTTTTCGAGGAGGGAGAACCCCGGGATCGACGCCTTGACCGATTCGGGGAAGGCCCGGAACATCTGCTGCATCAGCCGCGCCTCGGCCGCGGAAACGCGGGACGCCGCGAGCGCCGAGGCCGCGCCGCGCCAGGTCATGGAGACGCCGGGCGGGCGC
Organism: bacterium UBA2219; assembly: GCA_002327765.1. Taxonomy (GTDB): domain Bacteria; phylum Desulfobacterota; class Deferrimicrobia; order Deferrimicrobiales; family Deferrimicrobiaceae; genus UBA2219. The sequence goes on from DCUH01000064.1 coordinate 32,669, forward strand.
CCCTGCGCGCCGTCCCCCTCGCCGGCCACGCCGAGGAACCGGAGCGTGATCTCCCTCTCCCCGCCCGTAACCTTCAGGAGGACGCTCTCCCCCTGGTCGAGCGGGACGTGCGACCGGGCCGAGACGACGGCGCTTTCGCCCGTTTCCCGGGTGATCCGCAGCGAGACGGACCCGTCGGCCATGAGGGTGAGGACGTCGGCCTTGACGACGTCGCCGATCTTGAGGCGGAGCGCCCCGCCCGAGGGCGCCGCGAAGGTGAGCGCGTTCTCGAGCCGGGCCACCCCGTCGACCTTCAGGGAGTTCCCGGGCGGAGAGGGTGGGATGATCGGGGGGAACACGGCTTTTCAGGCCCGGTCGATGACGGCCTGCACTCCGAGCATGCGGCTGGAATTGATCGCGAGGGGACCGCGGAAGTTGGCGATGACCTTGTCGCCGTCCACCCTCAGCATCAGCAGGACCGCCAGGTCGTCTTCCCGGTCGATCTGCAGGAAGCGAACGATGTCGTCGCCCAGCGTGATCGTCCCCTCTCCCGCGATCGTCTTCGGGTCGGTCACGATGAAGGCGACTTCGGGGTCCTCCACCGACTGGAGCCATTTCAGGGGGGTGTCCTTGTAATCGATAAGGACGTACCGGTTCAGCTGCGGGAAGCCGAGGAGGCCGACCGGGAACCGGATGATCCGGTCCTCGGGCACTTCGAGGGATCCGAACCGGGATGTCTCGAACTTCACCATCTACTTCACCTTTTCCTTGAGCTTCCTGAAGTCGTCGGCGGAGAGGCCGGCCGAAACGATGTTCTCGGACTTGATCTTCTCGTAGATCTCGCCCCGGTAGATCCGGACGCTGGGCGGGGCGCTGATCCCGATCTGGACCTGGTTCCCCCGGATTCCGAGGACGGTCACCGTGACGTCGTCGCCGATCCGGAACGACTCTTCCGACTTCCTTGTCAGAACGAGCACCCTGCCTCCCCTCCCGGTTCTGCGACGGCGCCGTGGCGCCGCTTCGGAACGGTCTTTAGGTAGTCACGCCCTCCCCTGCGACGTTAGTATACAGCGCTTTCCGGCTAGTCGAGGAAGTCGAGAAGCGACCGCGAGAGGATCTTCGCGGTGGACGCCTGGACCGCCGTGAGCACCGTGTTCGCCTTCGCGAGGTCGCTGGCGGCCGCCACGATATCCGCGTCCTCCACGGAGGAGAGGGTGCCTCGCGTCGCGAGGTTCTCGTCCTCGATCCGCGCCGCCTGGCCCTCGAGCCGGTTAAGCCGCGCCCCGAGGTCGGCCCGCACGACGTTCACGTGCTCCGCCATGTCGTCCAGCGTCGACAGCAGGGCGGAGATCCTTTGCGTGTTCCCGCTCTGCAACGCCCCGCAGAGGACGTCCGCCATCTCCATGGCGTTGTTGAAGGCGAACGAGTCGAGAAGCGCGCCCCCGCCCGACGTTGCCGAATCGCGGATCTCGACGGTGATGGTGGACGTGCCTCCCCCCGGAATGTAGTGCGCGTAGACCCCTTCGCCGATCTCCACGACCTCCTCCGCGGCGGGCGCGTACTGGAAGACGGCGTCCCCCGGGACGTTTTGGGATAGCAGCATCCCGCCGCCGATCCCGACGTTGATCGCGCCGGAATCCCCCCGGTACGCGTAGGACGACGTGTCGAACGCGGCGGTGTCGGTCTGGAATCCCGAGAAGATGTAGTCGCCGCCGACCTTCGTGTTGGCGAGCGAAAGGAGCTGGTCCCGGAGCTGTCCGACTTCCGCGGCGAGGGCGGCCCGGGAGGAATCGGTCGCCGTGCCGCTCGCCCCCTGGACCGCGAGCGCCTTCACGCGGGTGAGGGCGGTGTTGACCGAGGAAAGGGCCGAATCGGCCGAGGTGAGGGCGCTCGCCGCCCCCTCGATGTTTCCAAGGCACTGCTCGCCCGCGGCGATGGAGACCTTGTAGGCCATCGCCCGCGAAGTCCCCGTCGGGTCGTCCGACGGCTTGTTGATCCTCTTCCCCGAGGAGATCTGCTCGTTCAGCCGGTACATCTCCGAAAGGGACTTCATCAGGGAGTCGCTGGCCTGGCGGTATACCTGGAGGGTGGAGATTCTCATAATGCGAGCACCGTCTGGATCAGCTCGTCCGCGACCGATATCAGCCGCGCCGCCGCCTCGAATCCCCTCTGGTAGACGATGAGGTTCGTGGCCTCCTCGTCGAGGTTCACGCCCGAGGCGGAGTCGCGCTGGCCGGCGAGCTCGGATTGGAGGTTCGCGTCGAAGGTCCGGAGGTCGGAGGCGTCGGCCGCCATCGAGCCGACCGACGAGACGATCCCCGCGTAATACCCGGAGAACGTCGCGTTCCCCAGTGTCGGGACGCCCGTGTCGGCGAGGGCGGCCAGGCGCAGCGCGTTCGTGTTGTCGCCGGGCAGGGAGGCCGCGGAGGAAGCGGCGGCGATCCGGTTCGTGCCCGAAAGCGCCACGGCGAAGTTCGACACCGCCCCGGCCAGGGGGCTTAGGGAGAACGAATCGCCCGCCGCGACCGTGCCGGTCAAGGTGACCGAGATCCCCTCGAACGCGATGGCGGAGCCCGAGGAGAATGTTCCCGTTTGCACGGTCGCGCCGGTCTCCCGGTTCGTGACGGTGTAGGCGCCCGCCGCGCCGATGGCGATGTCGTATTCCGACAGGGTAAGGGCGTTCGGGTCCGTGATCGTCGCGGAGGAGACTTCCGCGCCGTCGGAGGAATCCGCGGAGGACAGGGTGAGGGCCGTGAAGAAATCGTTCCCGGTCGAGCCGTCGAGGCCGAAGCCGGCGGAGTGGATCCGGTTGATCTCGACCGTCATGGAGGCGGCGAGCTTCCGGAGCTGCATCAGCGGGCCTGCCTCGATCGCGGTCCGCGAATCGATCAGGCCGCTCAGGCGCCCCTTGTCGATCCGGGAGGTGACGTCGATTCCCTCGATCCGTATCCTCGGGTTCCCCGAGGCGTCGGCGGTCGTCGTCATCTCGTTTACGCGCGTCCCGGCGACCAGATTGCGCATCCCCACCATGACGGTCAGGGACCCGTCCGCGTCCTCGAGGGTGCGCAGCTCCACGAGTTTCCCCAGCTCGGTCAGGAGGCTGCCCCGCGTGTCCCGCAGGTCGTTCGCCGTCGCGCCCGATTTCCCGCCCTCGATCTTCGCGATTTCCTCGTTCAGGGAGGAGATCTTGCGGGCGATCGTGTTGACCTTGCCCACGAGGTCCGAGATCTCGTCGTTGATCTCGCCGATCGTCTCCAGGAGGTCCGTCTCCATCTGCTTCGCGGTGGAGACCAGCGATTCGGCGTCCGAGAGGAGGACGGTCCGGCGTGCCGTGTCGTCGGGGTCCGCGGAGAGCGAACCCCAGGAGTCGAAGAAGGCCAGGAGACTGTCCGACAGGCCGAGGCCCGCCGAGTCGTTGAACACCTGCTCGACCTGCGAAAGGACCTCGTCCATCGCCGTCGACTTGCCCAGGCTCTGCTCCTGCCCGAGTAGCTGCCCCTCGATGAACCGGGCGTAGCTCCGCTGGACCCCGGCGACCGTCACGCCCCGGCCGAGGTAGCCGGCGGAGTTCGCCGCCGGCGTGGCGATCTCGAGGATCACCTCCTGGCGGGTGTAGCCGGGCGTGCTGACGTTGGCGATGTTGTGCCCGGTGACGTTGAGAGCGGCCTGGTTCGCGAACAGCGCGGACTTGCCGACGTTCATTATGTTCAGGAGGGACATGTCATGTCTCCCGCGACAGGAGCGTGCCGCTCGCGACGGGCTCCGGTGTCCTGCCCCCGAACGCGTTGAAGAAGCCCCTTGCGGTCCGCACGCTGTTCAGCGAACGGTCGACGAGGTGGCGGTTGAAGGCGTTCAGGTCCTCTATGCTCTGGGCCAGGGAGACGAGCTTGAGGCGGATCCCGGCGAGCTCGGCGTCGCCGGTCCGCTCGGCCAGGGCCCGAAGGGTGAGCTCCCCTTCGCGGGGCCCCGGGACCTCCGAGGAGAGCGCCGAGGCGAGGCGCTGCCGCTCCTCCTCGAGGAGGCGCAGGCGAAGGAGGAAGGTGTCCTTCTCCTTCGAGAGCTCCTCCACCGCGCGCACGTCGAACTCGACCAGGTGGGTTCTCTCCTTCTGGAGCAGCCCCACCAGCGCCTTGCAGCACGACTCCTGCTCGCGCAGGATGGTCTTCATGGCGATCAGGTTGTTCATATCAGTTCGTCGATCATCCTCCCGGCGATCTTGACGGGGTCCGCGGCATACTTGCCGGACTCGACCAACCCCTTGATCTCGGCGACTTTTTCCGTCCGGACGTCCGGGATCGACTTGACGGCCCCCATGATGTCCGCGATCTCCCTGGCCTTCCCGGAAACGTCGACCGTGTCCGAAACCTTGGCCCGCCCGGCGGCCTCCGCCGCCCCCGCCTGGTCCAACGTCTCGTTTTTCCCCGCCTTTTGAAGCCTGGCGACATCCGAATTCTCCGGAGGTTTTCCGCCGTTTACCTTCATCGCTGCCCCCCGTGTTGCGGTCCTTTACGAATACTTATCGGATAGTCAGCCCCTTCCTTTAGGAATTCCCGCAAATACCGCCTGGGGGGGGACTTTCCGCCCCTCGTAGTGGACCTCGAAGTGCAGGTGGGGGCCGGTCGAGCGGCCCGTGCTCCCGACTTCGGCGATGACCGTGTCCGTGCCGACCCGGTCGCCCGCAGCGACCCGGTTGGCCCGGTTATGGGCGTATCTCGTGACGAGGCCGTCCCCATGGTCGACCTCGACGATGTTCCCGTATCCCTTCCGGAAGCCGCTGAAGACGACCTCGCCGGCCTTCGCGGGATAGACCTCCGTCCCCTCCGCAGCGGCAATATCGACACCGTGGTGAAACTTGGCCGCTCCCGTGAACGGGTCCTTCCGGTAGCCGAAGGAGGAGCTGACGCGCCCACCGTCCCGGATGGGAAGCCCCCCTTCCTCCGGGGCGGGCACCGCCGGGCCGCTCTCTTCCAGGGGCCCGTGGGTGTGCGGGGCGGAGAGCAACCCCGCGGCGACATCAGGCGAAGCGGCCGGGGCAGGCGCGACGGGGGAGGCGGCGGCCGACGGAGCGACGGACGGCGCGGCGGCGGGAGGCGGCTCGAACCCTTCCGCCGCGGGGGCGATCTCGCCGGAAACATCCTTGTTTTCCAGGTTTTTTTGCGTATAAGCGGACCGGCCGATCCCTTTGAGGAGCATCTCCTGGAGTCCGAGCCCCTTCGAGGAAAGCAGGCGGGCGAGCTCCATGTCGAACAGCGTCCCGTACACGTCGCCGCCGAAGCCGCTCCCGCCGGCGGCGGAGGTCCCGGACGCCGACCGCATCGCCTTGACCATTTCATAGGCGAACAGCGACTCCATTTCCCGGACCGCCGCGCGCATCGCCTCGGGGTCCTTCCGGCCCCGAAGCGACTCGATCCCCTGGGAAAACGGGGCCGCGGGCATGGCGCCGGGGATCGGCAACTACAGCACCTCGAGCTCGGCCCGCAGCGCCCCGGAAGTCCGGAGCGCCTGCAGGATGGCGATCAGGTCCCTCGGCGAGACGCCGAGGGCGTTGAGAGCGCGCACGACCTCTCCCAGCGAGGCGCCGGACACCTCCATGAGCGAGGCCGCCGACTCCGTGGTCTTCACGTCCTTCTGCGGCACCACCACCGTCTCCGAGCCCACGGGGCCGAACGGCGCGGGCTGCGACACCTGGAAATCGGTCTTGATCTCGATCGTCAGGTTCCCGTGCGCGATGGCCACGGGCGAGATCTTCACGTTCTCCCCGATGACGACCGTCCCGGTCTTCTCGTTCACCGTCACGCGCGCCGGCATGTCGATCGGCACCTGGAGCCCCTCGACGGAGGAGATCAGCTCGGGAAGGCGCCCCTTGTATTCCTCGGGAACCGCGATCCGGACGGTCGCGGGGTCCACGGCGGATGCCCGGTCGCTTTTCAGCTCCTCGTTGATCTTCGCCGCGATCCGGGTGGCGTTGGTGAAGTCCTGCCGGTGGAGGAAGAGCCTCAGGGAATCCCCGCCGCCGAGCGTGAAAGGAAGGTCCTTCTCTACGGTCGCCCCGCCGGGGATGGCCCCGACGGTGGGATGGTTCTTCACGACCTTGGTCCCTCCCCCGCCGCCGACGAACCCGCCGACGGAGACCGCCCCCTGCGCAATCGCATACACCTTCCCGTCGGCCGCTTTCAGGGGGGTCATCAGGAGCGTGCCTCCCTGCAGGGTCTTGGCGTCCCCCATGGCGGACACGGTCACGTTGATGCGGGTCCCGGGCTTCGGGAACGGCGGCAGCGACGCCGTGACCATGACCGCCGCGGTGGTCTTCGACTTGTAGTCGCTCTCGTCGATGGAGACGCCCATCCGCTGCAGCATGTTGATCGTGGCCTGCATGGCGGGGCCCTTGTTGTCGCCTGCGCCGTCGAGGCCGACGACGAGCCCGTAGCCGATCAGCGGGTTTTCGCGCACGCCCTCGAACACGGCGAGATCCTTGATCCGCTCGGCGCGGCAGGGCGCAGCGGCGAGGGCGACGAAGGCCGCGGCAAGCAGCAGGACGAGGGCGGCGCCCGCCCGTTTCACCGGTATGTTCCCCATGGCGATGTCAGCGCTCCTTCAGAAAGGCCAGACGTTGTCGATGATCCGTACGAGCCAGCCCGGCTTCTGCTTGTCCTGGAGGACGCCGTTCCCGACGAGGAAGATCTCGGCGTCGGCGACCTTGGTGCTCAGGATCGTGTTCGAAACGGAGATGTCCTCGGGCCGAACCGAGCCCTTCAGGACCAGCGTCTGCCGTTCGTTGTTGATCGTGATGTCCTTGCGCGACTCGACGGAGAGCGTGCCGTTCGGCATCACTTCCACGACGCGGGCCGTGATCGTGCCGACGATGGTGCCTTTGCGGTTCGTCGTCCCGTTGCCCGAGAAGTCGTCCGTCATCTGGCCGCTCACGGTGGGCGAGAACGTGTTCCCCTTGCCCCACATGTTGTCCTTGCCCAGGTTCAGCGGCATCCCGAAGAACGCCGAGACGCTCGCGTCGAGCGAGGACGAGCGGGCCGTGGCCGTGTCGGCGGCACCCGACCCGGAGATGCTCTCCAGCACGTTGATGGTCAGCAGGTCGTTGACCCGGCGCGCCCGGAAGTCCTCGAGCAGGCCGCTGCCCTCGCGCCAGAGGGAGTTGGAGGTCCTGCCCTCCCCCGACACGTCCTTTTCCGGGACGTATTTCGGGGGCGGAGGCGGAAGGGTGGGCGTCGTCGCGCAGCCGGCGAGGAGAACCCCCGCGGCGAGCAGGCCGGCGAGCCCTTTCCTAGAAATCGACACGCACCGTGTTTTCATCGACCAGTATCCCCGTGACCGTCTTTTTCGATGCGAGGTTCACGACCTTCACGGCGTCGTCCACGTAGGCGTTCTCGCGCGTCTCGCCCCCGGTGGCGATCCGCACCCCGCCGCGCTCGGCGACGAGGATGACCCTGCGCCCGCGCTTGACGAGCTTCGAGCCGGCGAGGTGTTTCGAAAGCACCGCCATCCCCGGGCCGATCGACCGGTTCATGACCTTCCCGACGACCTCCTGCGGGTCGTGGTACGCGCCCGCCGGGACCTTCCCGATCTCCGCGCGGGCGACCGACACGTCATCCTCCGCGACGGGACGGTCCCTCCAGAGCCGCCGCGTCGAGACGACGATCTCCTCGAAGGCTACGACGTCGGCCTTCGCGGCGACGACGGAGCCGTCCCCGTACTCCATGGAGAAGACGGTCGGCCCGGGGAGCCCCTTCCGGACGACGACGCGCCGCAGGGGCCCCGCGGGCGGCTGCGCGTCCAGGGAGAGGTTCCGCAGCTCTACGTCGGACCACGGCCGGACCGAAAGCACGTGGGTCTTGAGCGCCGCCTCCACCGCGGCCCCGGACGCATGCGCCGCGCCGGGGAACGCCGCCGCCAGGACGGTCAGAAGGAAAAGCGCGACGGTTATCGCCTTCTTCATCGGATCAGGTTGCTGATGGTCTGGAGCATCTCGTCGGAGGCGGTGACCGCCTTCGAGTTGATCTCGTAGGCCCGCTGGCTGACGATCATGTTGACCATCTCCTCGACGATGTTCACGTTGCTCATCTCGAGGAACCCCTGGTTGATCGTGCCCATCCCCTCGGAGCCGGGGGTCCCGGTGATCGCCTCGCCCGAGGAGTCGGTCTCGACGAACATGGTCTTGCCGATGGCCTTCAGCCCCGCGGGGTTCGAGAAGCGCGCCAGCGTGAGCTGGCCGACCTCGGTCGGGGTGCTGCTCCCCGCCTGCATGATGGACACCCTGCCGTCGGTCCCGATCGTGATGCTCGTCGCATTGGTCGGGATCGTGATGGACGGCTCGAGCGGATAGCCGTCGGACGTGACGATGCGCCCCTCGTTGTCGAGCTTGAAGGCGCCGCCGCGGGTGTACCCGATCTCGGTGTCGGGCTTCGTAATCTGGAAGAAGCCGTCGCCCTCGATCACCAGGTCGAGCGGGTTGCCCGTGCTGGAGAAGTCGCCCTGGTCGAAGATCTTCTGGACGGCGATGGTCTTCACGCCGAGCCCGACCTGGATCCCCGTGGGGAGCACCGACCCCTCGGCGGAGGTGGTGCCCGCCTCCGAGATGGTCTGGTAGATGAGGTCCTGGAAATCGGCCCTCGAACGCTTGTAGCCGGTGGTGTTGACGTTGGCGAGGTTGTTCGAAATGACGTCGATGTTCAGCTTCTGCGCCTCCATCCCCGTCGCCGCCGTGTAAAGAGACCGGATCATCCTTTCCTCCCTGGCCCTGTCGCCGCGCTCGGCATTAGACCCTGGCCATCTCGTTGGTGACGCGGCCCGCCGCGTCGTCGAACGCCTTGATCGCCTTCTGGTAGATCTCGAACTCCCTCAAGGTGGTGATCATCTGGACCATTTCCTTCACCGCGTCGACGTTGGACGACTCGAGGTGCCCCGAGGCCACCGAGGCGGTTGACTCGACCGGCGTTTCGTCGGAGACGTACTGGCCGTTCTCGAGCTCCCGCAGCGAGGAGGTGTTTTTGAAATCCACGATCTTGAGCGTGTCGATCGGGGTTTCGTTGACGCGGACCTCGCCGCTGGGGGCGATGTCGACCTTGCCGGGCGGGAGCTGGATCGGGCCGCCGGCCCCCAGGACCTTCCTTCCGTCCTGCGTGACGAGGTAGCCGTCCCGGCCGATCTGCAGATCGCCCTTCCGCGTGTAGCGGCCCCCCTCGAGGCACAGGAACCCCTTGCCGCTGATGGCGACGTCGAGCGGGTTGCCGGTGGTGAAATGCGTCCCGGGCGAGAAGTCGGTCTTGACCTCCGACAGGTCGGTCATCGACTTGCCGTCGTCGCTGTCGGCCGTCCCGCTGATCCCCGAGACGAGGTACTCCTGGAAGGAGGTGCGGTCCTTCTTGAAGCCGACGGTGCTCGCGTTGGCGACGTTGTGGGTCAACGTGTCGAGCTGGCCCTGTTTCTGGACCGAACCGGAGAGCGCGATGTAGATGCCTTTATGCATGGCCGAAAGGGGATGCAATCTTGATGCCATCCCCTTGTTCCGCCGGAAAAAGGGGGCTTTCGGGACGTTCCTGCGGGAAATGAGGGAAAATCGGGGCCGCGGGGGGAAAATATTTCCCCGGGAGGCAATTTTTGCCGTTCCGGAAGGGGGATTACGGGCGGCGAAGGTTCAGGACGAGCTCCACCTCTCCCTTGGTCATGTCAAAAATCTCGGCGATCTCGTCGGCTTTCAGACCCTTCTGCGCCAGAGCGATGACTCCCCGGCGGCGAACCTCGACCGCCTCCCCCTGGGCCGCGCCGATGCTCGACGCCTTCTCCACGAGCGCCTCCACCGCCCCGGCCTTCTCGTCGAGGCGCGCCTCCAGGGCCGCCAGGGTCTGGATCCGCTCGTCGATCTTCCGGAAGAGTTTTTGGGATATCTCCTCGATTTCGGCCAGCTCGAGCGTCAAACGTTGGCGGGCCGGCTCGGTTCCCGAGGGGTCTTTCCTGCCGAACAATCCTTTCATCCTCTGTTGTCCCTATACCTTTATGTCGACTCTACCCTTTTCGGGCTCCGCCGCCTCTTCCTTGCCTTCCGGGGGGGGTTTCTCCCTGCGGCCGCGGCGGTTCTCTTCGGCATCTTTTTCCCTTCGCGTGACGACCGGCCGGTAGATGCCCTGGAGACCCTCGATCGCCATTTCAAGCGCCCTCTACTGGAAGAAGCCTTTTATATCATATTCGAGGCCCTGGAGCTTGTGCCGTATCGTGTGCTTGGTCTCCTCCCCGATGGAGAGCTCGAGCAGGATGGCGTCGTGCTCCGGGGTCCAGATGCCGTCGTCGATGGCGCGGGGCCTCAGGGTCCGGGAGAACACCTCCCCGATGGAGACGATGGAGACAAGGAGCCGGCTCGCCTTCGACGAGGAAGGGTCGTGGTGGTGCCGGATGGCGTGGACCAGCTCCTCCGGGATGCCGACGCTCTCGGCGTACCAGCCCCCCGCTTCCGCGTGGGTGCAGCCGAACAGCTCGACCTCCTTCGCGAGCATGTCGTCCTCGGTCCCGATCCGGTAGTACCGCTCCCGGTCCTTCTCGAAGAAGATGACCCGGCCGATGTCGTGGAGGAGGCCGGCGAGGAAAGCTTCGTCGGGCGTGGCCATGCAGATCGTGTCCGAGACGGCCGCGGAGATGTACGCGACCTCGTAGCCGTGGATCCAGAGGTTCTGGACGTCGAAGGAGTTTTTCCCGGGGAAGACCTCCATCACCCCCATCGCCAGCGCGATGGCGCGGATCCGCTCGTAGCCGAGGAACATCACGGCGTGCTGGAGCCCCTTCACCTTGCCCGAATGCCCGAAGATCGCCGAGTTCGCCACGCGGATCACCCGCTCCGCGAGCACCTGGTCGTGGGATATGAGGTGGAAGAGGTCCTGGGGGGAGGAATCGTCGTCGCGGACGACCTCCAGGATCTTCCCGAGCAGCGTCGGGATCGTCCTGGAGCGATAGATCCCCTTCACATAATCCCGGATCTCCCGGCCTTCCGCTACGCTCATAAAGTCTCCGGCAGGGGCCTCCCCGCGAAAGGGGGAGGCCCCGCCATGACTGCTGTCAGATCCGGAACCAGCTCGCCGAATCGTTGAGCTGGCCGGCCATGCGGGAAAGGTCGGCGACCGTCACGCGGATCTGCTCGATCGACGTCTCGGTCTGCCGCGTCACGCCGGCGATCCCTTCCATGTTGGAGGACATCTGCTCGGTGGCGGCGGACTGCTCCTCCGCCGCGGTCGCGATCCGCTGGATCATGTCGGTGCTCACCGAGGAGGCCGCGACGATCCGCTCGAGGGCCGACCGCGCCTCTTCCGCCAGCGCCACGCCCTTCTCGACCTCCACGATCCCCGTCTGCATCCCGGTCACGGAACGCGCCGTCTCGTCCTGGATCTTCTCGATCATCGTGGCGATCTCCTTGGTCGCCTTGCCCGTGCGCTCCGCCAGCTTGCGGACCTCGTCGGCCACCACCGCGAA
>DCUH01000131.1:0-3035 GCA_002327765.1 bacterium UBA2219
ATGATGACCTGCCCCAACACCCTGGGGCTGTTCAACCCCCACATCAAGGAGATCGCCGACATCGCCCACAGCCATGACGCCCTGATGTACTACGACGGCGCCAACCTAAACGCCATCATGGGCAAGCTGCGGCCCGGCGATGTGGGCTTTGATGTGATTCACGTCAACCTGCACAAGACCTTTGGCACCCCCCACGGCGGCGGCGGTCCCGGTTCCGGTCCGGTGGGGGTCAAGAAGGCGTTGGTGCCGTTCCTGCCGATGCCGCGCATCGTGCTTGACGAGCCCTCCGGCCAGCTGCAGGTGCAGACCCAAAGCCCCCAGACCATCGGCCGCACCGCCAACTTCTTCGGCAACTTCGGGGTGATGGTCAAGGCCTATACCTACATGATCATGCTGGGCAGGGAGGGGCTGATCCAGGTCTCGGAGCAGGCGGTGCTGAACGCCAACTACATCAAGGAAAAGCTGAAGGGCTGGTTCGAGCTGCCCTACGACCAGACCTGCATGCACGAATGCGTCTTCTCGGCCGGCCGGCAGATGGCTCATGAAGTACATGCGATAGACATAGCCAAGTTCTTGATAGACAAGGGCTTCCATCCCCCGACCGTCTACTTCCCGCTGATTGTGAAGGAAGCGATCATGATCGAACCGACCGAGACGGAGAGCAAGGGGACGCTCGACGCGTTCATCGCCGCGATGCGCGAGGCGGCGCAGCTTTCGGAAAAGGATCCCGCCGCGCTCAAAAAGGCGCCCGTGACGACCCCGATCTCCCGGCTCGACGAGACGAAGGCCGCGAGGGAGCAGAAGGTCTGCATGTGCTGAGCCGGGACGCCCGCTGGCGTCTCGTCGACACCGGGCCCCTGGACGGGGTCTCCAACATGGCTATCGACGAGGCGCTGCTGGAGGCGTTCGACCCCAAGGCATCGGACCCGGTATTCCGTCTTTACGGCTGGTCGCCTCCCGCCCTCTCGCTGGGGCGCTTCCAGGACGCCGAAGCGGTGCTCGACCTTCCCCTTTGCCGCGGGTGCGGTGTCCCGGTGGTCCGCCGGATCACCGGGGGCGGGGTCATCTACCACGCCGACGAGCTGACCTACTCCATCGTCTGCCAGCCGCCCCGGTTCCCCGGGGCGGCCGCGAGCGTGGACGATTCCTACCGGCGCATGAACGGGTTCCTGCTCGCCTTCTACCGGTCCCTGGGGCTCGACGCCGCGTTTGCGGTCGACGCGGAGCCGCCCGGCGCGCCGCGCCTGGGCGAGCGCACCATTTTCTGCTTCGCGGGCAGGGAACGCTGCGACATCCTGGTCGGCGGGAGGAAGATCGGCGGGAACGCGCAGCGCAGGACGCGTCGCGCCCTCTTCCAGCACGGCTCCATCCCGCTTTCGGACGGAGTAACGGAAGGCGTCCGGTTCCTGCGCGAGGCGCCTGCCGGCCTCGACGGCTCGGTGGCCGACCTGGCGATGCTGGGGATCTCTCTGCCGGCGGAGGAGCTCAAAATAAAGCTCGCGGACGCTTTCGCGGGCGCGTTCGGGGCCGAGCTGGCGCCTTCGAGGCTCACCGCCGCGGAACGGGAGCGCGCGGACTCCCTGCGGCGTCAGCCGCCGGCGGCTAATTGTCCCAGTTCATGAATACGGTGAAGCACCGAGAGCGTCGATGCGCCGCGTCCGGCAAGGCGCGCGACTGAGGCGTACTGCGAAGTACGCCGCAAGGAGCGCAACAAAGCCGGTGCGGATGCAGCGGCGCTCGAATGCCGCCGTATTCATGAATTGGGGCACTTAGCCGCCGAGGTAGGCCTTCTTCACGAGGGGATCGGCAAGCAGCGAATCGGATCGCCCCTCGAGCACGAGCCGGCCGTTCTCGAGAACGTACCCGCGCCCGGAAAACTGGAGCGCCATCCGGGCGTTCTGCTCGACGACGAGGATGGTCGTCCCTTCCGTCCGGTTGATCTCCTTCATGGAGTCGAACACGCTCTTCATCAGCAGCGGGGCCAGCCCCATGGACGGCTCGTCCAGCAGCATGATCTTCCTGCCGCTCATGAAGGCCCGGCCGACGGCCAGCATCTGCTGCTCTCCCCCGCTCATGGTGCCGGCCTTCTGGTTCTCCCGCTCTTTCAGCCGCGGGAAGATGGCGAAGACCCTCTCCAGGTCCTCCGCGATCCCCTTGGGGTCCTTCCTCGCGAAGGTGGCCAGCCGCAGGTTCTCCATGACCGTGAGGTTGCCGAACAGGCGGCGCCCCTCGGGCACGTGGGAGATCCCCAGGTCGCTTACGACCTTGTCGGGTTCGTACTTGAGCAGGTCTTTCCCCATGAAGGTCATGCGCGTCCCCGGCTGCGCGGGGACGAGGCGCGAGATCGCCCGCAAGGTCGTGCTCTTCCCCGCCCCGTTGGCGCCGATGATGCAGACGATCTCCCCTTCCCCGATGCCGAAGGAGATGCCGTGGAGGGCTTTGATGTTGCCGTAGGAAACCTGCAGGTTCTCCACCGACAGCAGCATCAGGCAACCCCTTCCTTGCCGAGGTAGGCGTCGATCACCTTGGGGTTGTTCTGTATCTCTTCCGGCGTACCCTCGGCGATGAGCTCCCCGAAGTTCACCGTCTGGATCCGGTGGCACAGCTCCATGACGAACTTGAGCCGGTGCTCGATCAGGAGGATCGCCAGCCCCAGCTCCTTGTGGACCTTCCGGACGATCTCCATGATCTGCACCAGCTCTTCCGGGTTCATCCCCGCCGTCGGCTCGTCCAGGAAGAGGATCTTGGGCCCGGTTGCCAGCGCGCGCGCCATTTCGACCCTTCTCTGGGCGCCGTACGGCAGGTTGAGGACCACTTGTCCCGCCAGGTGGCGTATCCCCATCATCTCGAGGAGGGCCATCGAGCGCTCCTCGATCTCCGCCTCCTCCCGGTTGCGCCGCGGCGTTCCGAAGAACGCGCCGGCCAGGCCGTACCGGATCTTCGAGTAGTGGGCCATCTTCACGTGCTCCAGGACGGTCATGTGCCGCCACAGGAGAAGGTTCTGGAAGGTCCGGCTGATCCCCATGGAGGCGATC
>DCUH01000131.1:3087-11817 GCA_002327765.1 bacterium UBA2219
CCCCGGATCTGCCCGGGCTCGAGCTCGAGGTTGTAATTCTGCACGGCCCTCAAGCCCCCGAAGTCGTGCGACATGTTCCTTACCTGGAGGATCGCCATGTCACGCGCCCCCGTCCGGCCCCTGCTTCGGCCGGAGAAGGGATTCGGCGTCGAGGTCCTTGAACGCGACGAGGCCGGTCGGCCGGTAGATCATCACGAGGATGAGAAGGAGCGGGATGATGATCCACTTGAAGATCTCGAGCGGCCGGAGCGCCTCCCCCAGCATGCTGATGCTCACGGCGCCGACGATCGACCCGTAGACGGAATTCAAGCCCCCGAAGTACACCATGGCAAGGACCTCGGCCAGCTGCTGGATCCCGAAGGTTCCCGGGTTGACGTACCGCAGGACGTGCGCGAACAGGCCGCCCGCGACGCCCGCCCAGAACGCCGCGAAGAGAAAACCGACCATCTTCGTGCGCCGGGTGTCGACCGTCATGGCGTCCGCGGCCAGCTCGTTGTCGCGGATGGCGTTCATGGCCTTCCCCAGCGTGGACCGAACGTAGTTGTTGATGGTCCATACGCAGAGGACGGTCCACAGGAACACCGTCGGGAGTCCCGCCCAGTCGGGCTGCCCGCTCATCCCCCGCGGGCCCCGCACGAATTCGAGATTCTCTATGACGCTCTTCACGATGAACAGGAACGCCAGCGAGATGATGGCCAGGTAATCTCCTCTCGTCCGGAAGGACGGCACCGCGACGACAAGCGCGCCCACCGCCGCGAGGACGCCGCCCGCCAGCAGCGCGACCGGGAACAGGAAAGGACCCATGCCCTCGGGCAGGAGATCGATGCCGAACATCCCCTTATCGACGAAAAGGCCGACGGTGACGACCGAGGCGCAGTACGCCCCCAGCGCCATGAACCCCGGGTGCGAGCAGGAGAACTCCCCCATGTACCCGTTGATGACGTTCAGGCTCAACGTGAGCATGACGGCGATCAGCGTGAGCCGCAGGACGAGCGCGCGGTAGTCGCTGACCTCCGCCCAGAGGTGCATCGAGACGTAGAACAGCGCCAGGTGGACGATCACCGGCACCGTGATCGGGAGCCGGATCAGCGCGGCGGCGGCCCGGTTCGCAAGCGGAGCGGTCGCGACGCCGACGACGCCGACCGGCAGCGCGTAGATCAGCAGTGTGTAGAGGAACGCGTTGGGGACCAGGAGCGGTTTTTTGAGCATGATGTCGATCCCGAACAGCGCCGGGATCTTCGGTAACCCCACCCCGAGCGCCAGGTCGGTCCCCAGGTATTTCTCGATCACGACCGCCGCCAGGATGCCCAGCAGCCACCCCAGGAGCGGCACGCGGGAAAAGGCCGCGCGGAGTTTTCCGGTTTTCGGCATGGTGTCGGGCACGGGGTCAGAGCCTCAACTGCGCGCTGTACGGCTCGCCGAAGAAGCCGTGCGGCCGGAACGTCAGGATCAGCAGGATGATGGAGTAGGCGATCAGGTCGCGCAGCGTGGAGGGGAAGATCATCGCGACGAAGATCTCCGTGAACCCCAGCAGGAAGCCCGCCAGCGTGGCCCCGAGGATGGAGCCCCTCCCCCCGAGGATCGCCGCCACGAACGCCTTCCAGCCGAACAGGACCCCCATGTACGGGTCGAGCACGGGATAGGCGATCCCGAAAAGGATCCCCGCGGCGGCGGCCAGCGCCGAGCCGATTCCGAATGTCAGCGCGATCACCTTGTTGACCGGCACCCCCATAAGGGGGACGGCGACGAAGTCGAAGGACATCGCCCGCATGGCCATCCCCCACTTCGTCCGCCGGATGAACTGGTGCAGCGCCAGCGTGAGCAGGAGCGACACGGCGACGATCATGATCTTCTTGTTGGTCAGGAACACTCCGCCGATGTCGTAGGTGGCGGTCTCGATGAGCGACGGGAAACTGATCCTGCGCGCCCCCAGCAGGATCAGGTTCCCCGTCTCCAGGATGATGCCGATCATGAGGCCCGTGATGGCGGCCGACGCGCGGGGCGCGTTGCGCAGCGGCCTGTACCCCACCCGTTCCACGATCATGCCCACGAACGAGGTGAGGAACATCGAGATGAGGATGGTCATCACCAGGATCAGCCAGTTGGGGATCGCGAGGATCCCCGACGAGGTCAGCGCGAGCAGCCCGAAGGATACCCCCACCCCGATGTACGCCCCGACCATGAAGATGTCCCCATGCGCGAAGTTGAAGAGCATGAGGATGCTGTACACCATGGAGTACCCCAGCGCGATCAGGGCGTAGAAGCTCCCCCACTGGAGCGAGTTGACCAGGTTCTGCAGGAAGATCGCCATCGCCTTCTCGCGCCTGCCTCCCTTACGGACAAACCGACTTGTAGTACGTGAACTCGCCGGCGTCGCTGATCTTGACGATGACGGCGCACTTCGACGGGTCGTTCTTCCCGGCGAAGGTCATCTCTCCGGTGATCCCCTGGAACTTCTTCACCTGGGACAGCGCGTTGCGCACGTTATCCCGGTCCTTCTTGAGGTCGCCCGACAGGGCTCCGGTGGACTGGATCGCCTGCTGGGCGAGCAGCATGGCGTCCCAGGTGAGCGCCGCGACGTCGTCGGGAACGTAGCCGTACTTCGCCTTGTAGCGGTCGATGAACTTCTTCGTCTCGCCGGTCGCGCCGGCCGCGGCATAGTGGGTGCTGAAGAATTGGCCGTAGCAGTCCTTGCCGCAGAGCTTGATCGTCTCGGCGGAACCCCAGGAATCGCTGCCGACGATGGGCTTCTTCCACCCCAGCTGGTGGGCCTGCTGAACGATGAGGGCGACCTCGTTGTAATACTGGGGAGTGAACAGCACCTGGGCGCCGGAGTTGATGATCTTGGTCAGCTGGGAGCTGAAGTCGGTGTCCTTGGTGGTAAAGCTTTCGTAGGCCACCACGGAGCCCTTCCCGTTGATGTCTTCCCACGCCTTCCTGAAGAACTCCGCCAACCCCTTGGGATAGTCGCTCGCGACGTCGTAGAGGACCGCGGCCTTCTTGAACTTGAACTCCTTCGAGATGAAGTTCGCCACCACCGGCCCCTGGAAGGGATCGAGGAAGCAGGCGCGGAAGACGTACGGCTTGTCCTTGGTCGAGTCGGGGTTCGTGGACCACGGGGTGATCATCGGCGTCTTGTAGTTGTTGGCGATTCCCGCCGCGGGCACGGCCTGCTTGGAGGCCTGGGGGCCGACCATGATGAGGATGTCGTCCTCGGTGATCATCTTCGTGGTCACCTTCACGGCCGATTCCGCCTTGGACTCGTTGTCCTCGATGATCAGCTCGACGGGGTGCTTCTTCTTGCCGACCGTGATCCCCCCCGCGGCCTTGATGTCCTCCAGCCACAGCTGGGCGGCGAACTTCGTGCCCTCGCCCACCTTCGGGATGTCGCCGGTGAGCGGGGCGTTGATCCCGATCCTGATCGTGGGCTCCTTGGCCCAGCCGGTTGAGAGCAGCATCGCGACCGCCAGGACGCAAACGCACAACGTCAACCCTCTTCTCATCGCCGACTCCCCCTTTTTTCCGGTTAGGTGGTCCGATCCCGGAGACGACCTGGGACCGGGACAACGAACAATATGTATCAAACCGGCCTGCCGCACAAGATCAAACCGTCAGAGGGTGGCGGACAGGAGGGTCTGCACCAGCAGGATCTTGGCGATCGTCGCCACGGGATAGACCGAGGCGTAGCCGACGTTGGGAAGGTCGTTGCCGGTCTGCTCGAGGGAGTACGCGAGGACCGCCGGCTGCGTGAACATCCCGGCGACCATTCCGGTCAGGATGCTCATGGGGATCCGCAGGAGACGGTGGCCGATCCAGAGGGCCGCGACCGCGGCGAGGAACGTGAGCGCCGCCCCGGCCAGGAAGATCGAAATACCGCCTCCTTTCAGGAAGGTGGACAGGAATCCGTACCCCGCCCTGGTGCCGATCCCCGCGAGGAAAAGGACGAGCCCGATCTGCCGCAGCGTCATGTTCGCGCCGTAGGGAAGCGACCACACCAGCCTGCCGGACCTGCCGACGGCCCCCAGGACAAGCGCCACGACCAGCGGTCCGCCCGCGAACCCAAGCGAGAAGGTGACGTCCCCCGGAAGGGGGATCTTCACGCTCCCGACGAGCAGCCCGAGGGCCAGGCCGACGCTGAACGTGACGAAGTCCACCTCGCTGATCGCCTTGTAGGAGTCGCCGAAAAAGGCGGTGACCTCCGGCATCCGCTCCCGGGGGCCCAGCACCCGAATGAGGTCGCCCGGCTCCAGCTTCAGGCTCCCGTGGGGGATGTAGTCGCCGTCGCCGCGCCGGATCCGGGTGATCAGGGCGCCGTGGTCCTCCCGGAGGCGCAGCTCCTTCAGCTTCCGGGAAGTCACCTCGGGGTTGGAGACGAAGATGGCCCGGGTCTCGAACGTGCTCTCCTCATACTGGATGTCTTCCCGGCTCTTCTCCCCGAACTGCGGGGTGATCTCGTCCAGGGCTTCCCGGGTCCCGATGACGGAGACGATGTCCCCCGGCATCAGCCGCGCCGACGGGTAGGCCAGGATGGACTGCCCGTCCCGCTTGAGCCGGCCGAAGACGATGCGCCAGCCGTATCGCTTGACCAGGTCCCGGATCGTCTCGTCCTCCCCGAACGCGTGGGTGATCTCGACGCTGCGGACGTGCAGCCGCTCGTGGGAGCCGCCGAACAGGTGCAGGTCGATCGCTTCCTTCTCGTAATCGGTCTTCCAGATCTTCTGGAGGACGGAGATGGCGACGACCACGCCGATCACGCCGAACGGGTAGGCGATGGAGAACCCGACGACCGGCTCGGCCAGCAGCCGGTTAAGCTCCTCCCGCGGCGCCATGGCCTTTATGGTCTCCAGGGCGCCGGCCAGCGCGGGCGTGTTGGTGAAGCTGCCGGAGTACATGCCCGCCGCAATCCCCGGAGCCAAATGGAGGAAATCGCGCAGGAACATGGCGAACCCGGCCGCGCAGACCAGGATGCCGGCCACCAGGAGATTGTTCCGCGCGCCGTCGCGCATCAGCGACTGGAAGAAGGAGCGTCCGCTGGAAAGCCCCACGGTGTAGACGAACAGCGCGAGGCCGAGGACGTAGACGATCTCGGGCAGCTTCAGATCGGGGTGCAGCGAGCCGAAGGCTAGCCCCACGAACAGGACCGCCGCGACGCCGAGGCTGCTGCCCCCGATGCGGACCCGCCCCAGCGGGTAGCCGATGGCCGCGACGACGAACAGAAGGATCAGCGGGTTGTCGATCAGGAACTTGATTGCCGGGAAGGATCCTCCCGATGCCGGGTCCATGTCCCTATGTTACCTTGACGGTCCGCGATTTTCCACCCGTGCTACGGCTTCCCGCCGCGCTCCCCGACCCCCTTCCCGACGGAGAAGGCCCGGCCGAGCGTCCGCCCGATCCCGTGGTAGCTCCTCACGTCCGGGGCGTACACGACGGGAAGCACTTTCCCGATGTCGACGGCCCCCTGCGTGTCGCAGACGGATTCCTCCGCCTTGACGTCTAGGATCTCGCCGATGAACTGGGTATGCAGGCCGATCTCGACTGTTTGCAGAAGTCGGCACTCGACGACCATCGGAAACTCGCCGACGTACGGCGCGTCCACGAGCGTGCTCCGGACGGGGGTGAGCCCGGTCGCGGCGAACTTGTCCACGTCCCTCCCCGAGGCGATCCCGAAGTAATCCACCTCGCGGACATACGCTTCGGAAGGGACGCTGACCGTGAAGGCCTTGCGCTCCATTATGCTCGCGTAGCTGTGCGTGGCCTTCCGCAGCGAGACGGCGATGCACGGGGGATGGGAACAGCAGACGCCGCCCCACGCCACCGCCATCGCGTTCGGCCTTCCCTCGCCGTCGTAGGATCCGACCAGCCACGCCGGCGTCGGAAAGACGAGAGTCCTGGCGCCCAACGATTTCTTCATGGGGGTATCCCTCCTTCCGGGAAGATTATAACCCCGTGCCGGGCAACGGTCGTTCCGGCATAAAAACCGCGGGGGCGGAGTCGGGGCGGGAAAGCCGGGGGCGCTTTGGGGCCGCCCCCGGCGGAGGATCATCCTCGATCGCGTTTCAGGACCAGTACCCACTTGTCGTCCCGGAAGATGTAGGCCTCGTCCTGGGTGATCTTCATCCCGTCGGTGCCGTGGTAACGCATCAGCCGCACGATCTCTTTCTTCGGGAGCCAGGTGGAAAGATCGAGGGTCTCATCGGAGTGGGCGAGCAGGACCTGGCGATATCCCATGACGGACACCCACACGGTGCACAGGAATAGAACGATCCGAACGGCCCATTTCGTTTTCCGCATTTCGCTGCCTCCTTTCACCGCTGTTGGCCAAGTAGACGGCCGGCGTGTAGAGTTGCCGCGAAAATCAGGTTTGTGTGATTGTTTGATAAATAATATTAGCAACATGCGTTCCAACCGGTACGCAGGCGCAACCTATCGATAATCAATAATTTTCTACTGCGAGGGATTTTTCGCCGCTTTGATTCTTCCAATTGTGGACACTTTCGTTCCACATTGGGCGTGAAATGTTCCAATAACGGGAACAAAAACGAATAAACCCGCAAATCCTTATGTTAAAGGATCTTACGGGCTATTCACCTTCGCGGGAATTTGAGCCGGTTTCAGTCCTGATCGCGCCTCAATACGAGAACCCATTCGCTGCCGCGGGGGATGAAAACCTCTTCCGATGTGACCTTCAGGATGTCGGTCCCGTGGAAGCGCATCAACCGGGTGACCTGCTTCTTGGACAGCCAGGTGGCCAGGTCGAGCGACCTCTCCGAGCGCTCGGCCACGACCTGGCTGTATCCCATGGAGGACACCCAGACCGTCCCGAGGAACAGGGCGATATAGCAAGCATATCTTGCCGTTTTCATTGTTTTTTTCATATTTGCTCCCCTTGACCATCCTGCCGGGAATGAACCGGGTGCGCCCCCGGCGGCCTGGAATGCGCCTTGCCTGCCTGGGGGGGGGATTTCCGCCTGGATCTTCGAAATATATTTTTATGAAAAGGGGTTACAGTTTCCTGTAACCCCTCGATTCTTTTGGTAGCGGGGCCAGGATTTGAACCTGGGACCTTCGGGTTATGAGCCCGACGAGCTACCGGACTGCTCCACCCCGCGTCAAGAATATGTAATTCTATGCCTGCTTGGGGATCATGTCAACCGGTATGATCCGCCGACGACGCGCCGGCGGTCCCTTGGCGGACGGAAGGCGACGTCAATGACGGGAAGGTCGTCCTCCGCGCGGCGGAGCGGGCGGCCCCTTCTTCCGTCCCGGCTTGGGCCTGCGCGTTTTTTTCCGCTCCGCAGCCTTCGCCGCCTCGCCGGCCTTCACCTTCTCCGCCTGTTTCTTCAGCGCGGCTTCCGCGATGGCCCTCTTCGCCACCCGGCGCCTGGCGCGTTCCCCCGGCGTCTCGAACCGCTTCTCCCTGCGGAGTGCGTCGGGCGGGGGCCCCTGCCCGGCCGTTTCCGCGGCCCGCCGGTCGACGTAATCGTTCAGTTCCTTCACTTCCTTCGCCGTGAGGTAGCGCCACTCCCCGGGCTCTATGCCGGCAAGCTCGAGCGGCCCGATGGCCACCCGGCGAAGTTTGGTCACGCGGTGGCCGATCGCCTCGAACATCTTCCGCACCTGGTGATAGCGCCCTTCGGCGATCCGCAGGCTCACCCAGGCCCTGTCCCCCTTTTTCTCGAGGAAGTGGACCGTGGCCGGGTTCGTCATCTTCCCCTCGATCGGCATGCCCCGCCGCAGGACGTTCAGCTCCGAGGGGCGGGGGACGCTCATCAGCTTGGCGACGTAGGTCTTTTCCACACCGAAGCGGGGGTGCGTGAGGCGATAGGCGAAGTCGCCGTCGTTTGTCAGCAGCAGGAGCCCGGTGGTGTGGAAATCGAGGCGGCCGACGGGGAAGACGCGGCTGGACAGCTCCCCGACCAGCGCGGGGGCGGTCTTTCGCCCCTCCTTGTCCTTCATCGTCGTGACCACGTTGTCGGGCTTGTACAGCATGATGTAGATCTTCTCTTCCCGGACGGGAACGAGCGTGCGGCCGTCGAGCCGCACCTCCTGCTCCGACGGGTCCCACAGCAGGCCGGGGTCGAAGACCGGGGCCCCGCCCACGGTGACGCGCCCGCCGCGGATCATCTCGTCCGCCACGCGGCGCGAAACGCCGGCGGCGAGCGCGATGTACCGGTTCAGCCTCTCAGCGGGCATCCGGGTCACCTCCCGGGACGTCGGCCGCCGAAGAGTCGACCCCGGGCGAACCGGTTTCCGGGCTTTCGCCCGCGCCCACGGCGGATTCCCCCCCGCCCTCAGCGCCCCCTTCCGCCTCCCGGTCGGCCGCTTCGGCGTCGGGGAACGGCAGGGGCAGTTCGAGTCCCGGGCGCGCGGCATCCACGGGCGTGGCGGACGAGGAGGAGAGGTATTCCTCGATCTCCCGCATCGACGGCAGCTCGGACAGCGAGCCGAGGCCGAACACTTCCATGAATTCCCGCGTGGTACCGAACAGGAACGGCTTGCCGGGGACGTCCTTCTTTCCGACGACCCGGACCAGCCGCCGCTCCATGAGGGTCTTCAGCGACCCCGCGCAGTCCACTCCGCGGATCTGCTCGATCTCCTGGCGGGTCAGCGGCTGCTTGTAGGCGATGATCGCAACGGTCTCCAGGGAGGCCCGCGAGAAGCGCGGCGGCTTGACCTCGAACAGTTTCCGGACATGCTCCTGGTTCGCGGGGTTGGTCCGGAACTGCACCC
>DCUH01000097.1 GCA_002327765.1 bacterium UBA2219
CGCCATGTCGACCATGTTCCCCTTCATCGCGAATTCCTTGAACTCCTTCAGCATGCCGATCCTCCTTCCCGCGCCCGCCGCGTCGATGAATGGTTCGGTCCGATACGCCGCCCTGCTTCCCGCCCTCCGGCGCCCGACTCACCGGCCCCGGAGGATCGCGATCGTGTACCTTTCCGTATCGAGGACGGAGGCCGCCAGCCGGTTCACGTCGGCGAGCGTCACCGCCGCGATCTTCCCGGGGGCCGAGAAGGTCTCCTCATACCCCACCCCGTACAGTTCGTTATATACCATCTTGTCGGCGTAGGCACCGTTGCTCTGCAGGCCTATCTCGTACGTCCCGATCATCCACTTCTTCGCCCGCTCGAACTCCTCCCGCGTGATGCCTCCCTTCTTCACTTCGGCGATCTCCGAAAGCGTGTCGGCGACCGCCGTGTCGAGCTTGTCCGCGCTCGTCCCCATGTAGAAGGCGAAGAAGCCGGGGTCCACCTGCTCGGAGGAGAAGGAGGTGACGGAGTACGCCAGCGACTTCTTGTCCCGGAGGTTGACGAACAGCCGCCCTCCCATCCCGGCGAGCGCCGAGCCCAGGACGTCGAGGGCGTACCGGTCCGGGTCGGTGAAGCGCGCCCCGGGATAGCCGATGACGAAGTGGGCCTGCTGCGTCTCCCGCTGCTCCTGCGCCTTGCGCGCCTTCTCGAGGGGCGGAACCGGCAGGGCCTCCGGCGGCAGGAACGCCGGGCGCTGCGGGAAATCGCCGAACGCGCTGCGGACGGCCTCGAGCGCCTCCTCCGCACCGATGTCGCCCGAAACGGCGATCACCATGTTCCGCGGGTCGGCCCACCGCTCGTAATACTCCTTCAGGTCCTCCGGAGTCATCGCCGCGAGAGACGCCTCGGTGCCCAGCGGGTTGCGCGCGTAGGGGTGGTCCCCGTAGTGGGCCGCCATGAAGAGGAGGAACGCGGCCTGCGTCAGCTGGTCCTTCTGCTGCTTCAGCGCGCCCAGGGTTTCCCTCCGCTTCTTCTCCAGCTCGTCCGCGGGGAACGCGGGCTCCCTGAGCGACTCCGCGAAGAGGCGGAACCCCTGCCGGAAATCGCGCTTGAGGAACTTCCCTTGCAACCCGAAGGAATTGCGACCGGAGGACCCGAAGAGCTCTCCGCCGATGTTCTCGACCGCCTCCGAAATCTCCCGCGCGGAGCGGTTCTTTGTCCCCTTCGTCAGCATCCCCGCCACCATGCCGGCCACGCCCCCCTTGTCCGCCGGCTCGGCGCGCAGCCCCGCGAGGAAGCCCGCTTCGAAGGCGACCACCGGCACGGAACGGTCCTCCCGGACGATGACCCGGATCCCGTTCGGCAGCACCTCCTTCACCACGCCGGGTTTCGCATCCTTCGCCTTCGCCGGGGCCGTCGCCGCATCGTAGGCCTCCCTCGCGATCCGCCGCACCTCCTCCGGGTCCGCGATCGCCCGCTGCCCCGTCGGGAAGACCATCGACACGGTGAGGTTCCCGGGCGAGAGGTACTTCCGGGCCGCCGCATGGACGTCCTCCGCCGTCACGGCGCGGATCTTCCGCAGGTAGGTCTGCTCGAACGCGGCGTCGTTCAGGGTGGTCTCGTAGAAGCCCACGAGGCGGGCGAGGGCCGACTGGGACTCGAGGGAGTAGGTGAAGTCGGTCTCCGTCGCCGTCTTCGCGCGCGCCAGCTCGGGCCCTTCCGGCGGCTCCGCGGCGACGCGGAACGTCTCGAAGAGGATCTCCCGGAGGGCGTCCTTCGTCTTCTCGGGGGAAAGGACCCCGCCGACGAAGAGCAGCCCGGGGTCCCTGGGCGTGTACGCCGACGCGTACACCGAGTCGACCAGCCCCTTGCGGTCCTTGACCGCGTGGACCAGCCGCGACGTCTCCCCGCTCCCCAGGATGATCGAGAGCAGGTCCCACGCGTAGACGTCGGGGTCCGACATCGAGGGGCCGTGGAAGCCCATCTCGAGGTACGCCCGGCGGGCGTCCTTCTCCTTCAGGACCACGCGCGTTTTTTTCTGCTTCGGCTCGGCGGGCATCTTCGTCTTGGGGGCGGGGCGCGCCGGGAGCTTCCCGAAGGTCTTCTCGACGAGCGGCCGCGAAGCCTTCGGGTCGACCCCCCCCGCGATCACCAGGACCATGTTCCCGGGGACGTACCATTTGCGGAAGTAGGAGAGGAGGTCGCTCCGCGTGGTCTTCTTTATGGTGTCCACGTACCCTATGACCGGCCGGCCGTACGGGTGCTCGCGATACGCCTCCCGGAACAGCGCCTTGCCGACCACCCGGCCCGGGTTGTCCTCGTTCATCCGGACCTCCTCGAGGATCACCTCGAGCTCGCGGGACAGCTCCCCGGCGTCGAACACCGAGTTCTCCAGCGTGTCGGAAAGGATGTCGAGGGCGTTCTCGAGATACCGGCCCGAGATCGTGATGTGGTAGACCGTCTGGTCGAAGCTCGTGTAGGCGTTGATCTCCCCGCCCAGCGACTCGACCTCGCGGGCGATGTC
>DCUH01000114.1:0-5596 GCA_002327765.1 bacterium UBA2219
ACGAGCTGGCCGCGCTCTTCCGCGGCTATGGCTACACGCCCTATTTTGTCGAGGGGGACAATCCCCTGACGATGCACCGGCTCATGGCCGCCGCGCTCGACAGGGCGCTGGGCAAGATCCGGCTCATCCAGCGCCAGGCTCGCAAAAATGGCTTTCGGGAGCGGCCCCGCTGGCCCATGATCATCCTGCGCTCGCCCAAGGGCTGGACCGGCCCAAAAACGGTGGACGGCAAGCCCACGGAGGGCTCGTGGCGCTCGCACCAGGTGCCGATGGGCGACATGAGCCATCCGGGGCATCTGCAGATCCTGGAAAAATGGCTGAAAAGCTACCGGCCGCGGGAACTTTTTGACAAAGCCGGAAAACTGCGTTCCGAACTGGCCGACCTGGCCCCGAAGGGCGAGCGCCGCATGAGCGCCAATCCTCACGCCAACGGCGGCCTGTTCCTGCGCGATCTGCTTCTGCCGGATTTTCGCGACTACGCGGTCAAGGTGACGCAGCCCGGCGCCGTGGATGGCGAAGCCACCCGCGTTCAGGGCGAGTTCATCCGCGACGTGATCGCGCGGAATCCGAGCAATTTCCGTGTCTTCAGCCCGGACGAAACGTCCTCGAACCGCTGGGGAGCCGTATTCGAGACGACCGACCGCTGCTCGACGGCGGAGATCGTTCCCGGCGACGACCATGTCGCGACCGACGGCCGCGTGATGGAAATGCTGAGCGAGCATCAATGCGAGGGTTGGCTCGAAGGATATCTGCTGACAGGCCGTCACGGATTCTTCTCCTGTTATGAGGCATTCATCCACATCGTGGACTCGATGTTCAACCAGCATGCCAAGTGGCTGGATGTCGCGGCCGGGATCCCGTGGCGTCGGCCCATCGCTTCGCTGAACTACCTGCTCTCGTCGCACGTCTGGCGGCAGGACCACAACGGCTTCAGCCACCAGGACCCGGGCTTCATCGACCACGTGGTGAACAAGAAGGCGGACGTCATCCGCGTCTACCTCCCCCCCGACGCGAACTGCCTCCTTTCGGTGACCAACCACGTCCTTCGGAGCCGCAACTACGTGAATGTCATCGTCGCCGGCAAGCAGCCGCAGCTGCAGTGGCTTTCCATGGACGAGGCGATCCACCACACCTCGGCGGGAATCGGGATCTGGGAATGGGCAAGCAACGACCGCGGCGCCGAGCCCGACGTCGTGATGGCGTGCGCGGGCGACGTCCCGACGATCGAGACGCTGGCGGCCGTGTCCCTGCTCCGGGAGATGGTGCCGACCTTGAAGATCCGGGTCGTCAACGTCGTGAACCTGATGAAGCTCCAGCCGCCGAGCGAGCACCCGCACGGGCTTTCCGACAAGGACTTCGACGCCATCTTCACGAAGGACAGGCCCATCATCTTCGCGTTCCACGGCTACCCGTGGCTCATCCACCGCCTGACCTATCGAAGGACCAACCACGTCAACCTCCACGTGCGCGGATACAAGGAGGAAGGGACGACCACGACCCCCTTCGACATGGCGGTCCTCAACGACATCGACCGGTTCCACCTCGCGGGGGACGTGATCGACCGGGTGCCGGCGCTGGCGGCCAAGGCCGCGTACGCCAAGCAGGACCTCCGGGACCGGCTGATCGACCACAAGCAGTACATCCGGGAGCACGGGGAGGACATGCCGGAGATCCGCAACTGGCGGTGGACGCCTTGAGCGTCCTCGCATTCAACGCAGGGTCCAGCACGATCAAGTACTCCCTCTTCGCCGGGGGCTCGATGGAACTCGTCGCGGGGGAGACGCTGGAGGACCCGCCGGCGAACGCCGTGGAGAAGATCCTCGCCGCGATCTCCGCCCGCGTCGCCTCCGACCCGGTCGCCGCCGTCGGCCACCGGGTCGTGCACGGCGGGCGGCACTTCCGGGAGAGCGTCCGGATCGACGACCGCGTCCTGGGGCTGATCGGGAGCCTCACGAAGCTGGCGCCCCTCCACAACCCCCCGGCACTCCGGACGATCGTCGCGGCGCGGCGCGCCCTCCCGGGCGCGCCCCACGTCGCGGTCTTCGACACGGCGTTCTTCGCGGAGCTCCCCCCCGACCGGCATGTCTATCCCCTTCCGTACGAGTGGTACGAGAATCCCGGCATCCGCCGCTACGGCTTCCACGGCATCAGCCACGCCTACTGCTCCGCGCGGGCCGCCGAGTTCCTCGGCCGCCCCCCCGCGGGTTTCCGCGCCGTCGTCTGCCACCTCGGGAACGGCTGCTCCGCGACGGCAGCGCTCGACGGGAAGCCGGTCGCCACCACCATGGGGTTCACGCCGATGGAAGGGCTGATGATGGGGACCCGCGCGGGGTCGGTCGACGCGGGGATCCTGTTCTACGCCATGGAGAGGATGGGACTTACCCGGATGGAGCTGTTCGACATCCTCCAGCGGAAAAGCGGGCTCCTGGGGGTGTCGGGCGTCTCCTCCGACTTCCGCGAGGTCCGCGCGGCGGCGGAGGCGGGGAACGGGCGGGCCCGTCTGGCGCTGGCGATCTATTCCCACTCCGTGCGGGCGGCCGTCGGGTCGCTCGCCGTGGCGCTGGGAGGCGTGGACGCCCTGGTCTTCACCGCGGGGGTGGGGGAAAACTCCGCGGAGCTGCGGGAAGAGGTCTGCCGCGGGCTCGAATGCCTGTCCCTGCGCCTCGACCCCGTCAGGAACCGTTCCCTGCGGCCGGACGCGGACCTCGCGGCCGACGGTCCCGGGGGAAGGATCCTCGCCCTGCGCACGCGCGAGGACCTGCACATCGCCCGCGAGGCGATGCGGGGGCTTTAGACCAAGGAAGAAATGGGGGGACCCGGCGGGGGCGCCGGGTCCCTTCCGGCTACTTGCTGCCCACCTGGGTGGTGAGGAAGATGGGAAGCGTCATCTGCCCGACCTGCGCCTGCAGCTCCTCGATCCCGCTCATGTGGCTGTCCTCGTCCTTGAGGATCCCGGTCAGGAAATCGGCGGTGGCGTTGTCGCCGACCTCGCCGGCCAGGGAGATCGCCGCGTTGTATGCCTTGATGGCCTCCTCCTCCGCCTTGTGGTCCGCCGCGAGCTGCTTCGGGACGTCCGAGCCGATCGTGATCTTCCGGAGGACGGACACCGTGGGGATGCCCTCCATATAAAGGATCCGGGCGATGAGGTCCTCGGCGTGCTTCATCTCCTGGATGGCCCGCGCCTCGAAATGCTTGTGCAGCTTCTCGTAGCCCCAGTTGTCGCACATCTCCGAGTGGACCATGNNCCATGTACTGGTTGATGGCGGTCAGCTCGTCCGACAGCAGCGAGTTCAGCGTCTCGATGAGCTTCGCGTTCCCTTTCATGGAATCCTCCGTCCCTTCAGGAATGCCTGCAGGGTCCATCATACCATTCACGGCCCCGGGCGCCGCGCTGGAAGCATGAGCCGGAAGCCGCGCTTGCCGTTGCCGATCTCCGGCGGGGACCAATAGCGGGACGCGGTGCGCGAGTTCCTGGCGTCGGTGTCCCAGGAGCCGCCCCGGAGGGCGCGGTAGAAGCCTTTCGGCGGCCCTTTCGGGTCCACCCGCGGCGCGTTGTGGTAGTACTTCTCCCCGTAGACGTCGCCGCACCACTCCCACACGATCCCCGTCATGTCGAACAGCCCCAGCCCGTTCGGCTTCTTTCTACCCACGGGGTGCGTGGAGGCCCGGCTGTTCAGGTAGTACCAGGCGTATTCCGAAAGCTCCGCGTCGCTGCTCGTCCCGGCGTACCTCTCTTCCTTCCCCCCGCTGCGCGCGGCGTATTCGAACTCGGCCTCGGTGGGAAGCCGGTATTTCCGGCCCGTCTTCGCGTTCAGGCGCCGGATGAAGCGCTGCACGTCGTCCCAGGAGACGTTCTCCACCGGATAATCCCCCCCCTTGCGGTTCCGGGAGGGGTTGCTCCCCATCACCTTCACCCACTGGTCCTGCGTGACGATGTGCCTGCCGATGGAGAAATCGGAAACGCACGCATCGTGGACCGGGCGCTCGTCGGGATTCCCCTCCCCCGTGAAATCCCCCATCCGGTAGCATCCTCCCTTCACGAACACGAACTCCATGCCCGTGACCGGGTCCGTCTCCGCGAAAGCCGGCTGCGCGCACAGCGCGGCCAGGAAAGCGCCGATCGCCGCCAGGAGGCCCACCTCGCCGCGTCCCTACTGCGGCAGCGCCGCGAACCGGAGCTCCGACGCCGGAGTCGGCTTGCCGAAATCGAACAGGACGCGCCCGTCGGCGAAATTCACCGCGGAGCCTTCCATGGCATATCGCACGATCCTGGAGTATTCCGTGATCTCGGGGACCCAGAGCGCCCCGTCGAATTCGTCGGCATAGTAGGGCGTTCCCCGGACGATCCGGGAGATATCGGCCGCGTTCCCGGCGGACAGCTCCTCCAGGCGCCTGAAGAAGTACAGCTTCTGCGGCGTCGACGCGAACAGGCCGCTGCCGTCGGGGAAGAAATGCAGGTCGTTCGCCCCCCGGTATGGAGCCGCGAGAGGCAACCGGGAGAGGAATTCGACGTCTTCGCCCAGTATCCGGAAAGTCACGATGTCGTCCGCCCCCACGAAGTGCAGCTTCCCGCCCCGGATCGTGATCGACCGCGTGTATTGCCCGTTCAGCTCCCCGACCGCCTTCGACCTCACCCTGCGGAGGCGGTCGCCGACGTTCCGGAAAACGTGGATGCTCTGGTCGATGGACCCCACGACGTAAAACAGTCCCGTGCCGCTTTCGTAGCGGACCCGGTGGGGACGGTTCCCCACGCCGGCGACGATCTGCCGGACCTCGAAGCCCGAGGCGCCCTTCACGTAAACCCGGAGCCGGTGGCGACCCGTGTCCTCCGCCACGTAGATGGAGCCGTCCGAGACGATGGAGTGCGGCCCGGCGAGGTCGTCGTCGAGCGTTTTCCATTCCCCGACGGGGCGATCCACGACGTCCGAATAGATTATGCGGTGGTGCCAGCAGTCGACGATGAAATACAGGCCGAAAAGCTTCGTGATCCGGGTGGGGGTGTACAGGCGATGGGTGTAGGGCATCCCGTCTCCGATGTTCGAATCGCACGTCATCGTGCCGCATCCTCTTTCTTTTTGATGGACTCCGCGATCACCTCGTTGCACCAGCACCGCAGGGGGAAGAAATCCATGAAGCCGCAATGGCCGCCGTACCGGGTACGGATCACCCGCAGGTTCTCATGCTCCGACAGGGCGTCGAAATCCTCTCGCGGAATGACCGGGTCGTCCTCCGAGATGAACACCGTCACAGGGACCGAAAGGCCCCGGAAGAAATCATCCCGCAATGTGTATTGGCGGAAATAATCCCGGTACGTGGGGAACTCCGTGTAGTAGCGCATGATCCTTTCCGTCAGCTCCATGCACGTTCCCGAACGGAGCATGTCGCCGAAATCGTACTTCCCCGGGAAAAGCGCCTGCTTCCTCTCCAGCGACCGCTTCCACTTCCCGAGGAAATAATGCCGGTAGAAAGGCAGGCCGGAGTCGATGGCCAGCGTGGCCTTGTGCGGGTCGAGCGGGGGGCTGACGGCGAACACGCCGCGCAGCCGGCTCCGGCCGAGATCGGAATACCTGCGGGCGATGCGCAGGGCGAAATTGCC
>DCUH01000114.1:5652-10077 GCA_002327765.1 bacterium UBA2219
AGCCCCTCGTTCAGGTGATGGGACTCGCCGTGGTCCCGCAGGTTCAGGCGGCAGACGTCGAAGCCGAGCCGGCGCCAGAATGCGCCCGCGTCGATCATGTACGGGGAGGAGGAGGACCCTTCCCACCCGTGGAGCAGGACAACCAGCCCCTTCGGCGCCGGGTGGCGCGTGTACAGGGAAAGCAGCCGCGCGCCGCAGGGGGTGTCGACGATCCGCTCCTCCGAATTCGCGAGGGCGGACCGCTTCGAAAGGACACGCAGCCGCGAACCGGCGAGGATCGACTGGACGTGGCGGTTCCTGGCCGGCAGGCACGGCCGGAACGTTCCGATCTCCATCCTTCCCTACTCGCCTGCGGCCTCAAGCCGGGCGATCTTCCCGTTCATGCCTCCCCCCGTCCCGAAGAAGTGGCCCGCGCCGTCGCGGCTTCCAGCATTTCCCGCGCCTCCTCCTCGGAGACGTCCAACCCGTAGCCCGTGGCGATCAGGCGGGCGAACTTGCGCGACCGGTCCTCTGGGTACCATTTCCGCGGGACCCCGAAGGAACAATACAGGACGATGCATAACCGGCCGAACCGCACCCGGCTCACGTCCGCCGGCCCGGGATCACTTGTAGGCGCCCGCCCCCACGATGAGATCGTCGCAGCGCTCGATGTAGGCCGTCTTGTCCTCGATGGTCTTCGTCTTCGGGTTCTGGAACTTGTAGTCCTGCCATCCCTTGCCCCGGGTCTTCGCGATCTCGATCCGCTCCTTGACGTAGAGTTTCCCGTCCGGGTCCTTCGCGCCGGCCAGGTCCTTGCCGATCAGCGCCAGGTTCTGCCCGTGCGCGACGCCCTTCCCGTTCATGTCGTAGACGAACACGTACAGGTCCCGGTTGGTGAACATCCCGCCCTTGTTGTTGATCTCCTCGAAGGCCTTCCCCGGGCCCTGCTCCCTAATGAACGCGACCGCCTTCTTCACGAGGGCCTCCGCCTCCGCGGTCGTCCCCTTGAAGAACGACACCTTCTCCCGCAGCTCCATGGTAAGCCGGGCGAGATCGTCGGCCGAGCCCTTGATGTCCTGCGCGGACTTCGCGGCGGCGTCGGTGATCCCGGAGATGTTCTCCATGCTCCGCGTCACCTCCTCGGCGGCCGTCGACTGCTCCTCGGTCGCCGCGGCGATCCGGTGCACGATGTCGCCCGCGCCGGTGGACGCCTCGACGATCCGGTCCATGGCCGAGCTCGCCTCCTTCGCGAGGTTCACACCGTCGGCGACCTGGCTGCTGGCCCGCTTGATCGCCTCGGCCGACTCCTCCGAGGCGTGCTGGATGGAGCTGATCCTCTGGGCGATGTCCTTCGTCGCCTGCCCCGTCCTCTCGGCCAGCTTCCGGATCTCGTCCGCGACGACCGCGAAGCCCTTCCCCTGCTCGCCGGCACGCGAGGCCTCGATGGCGGCGTTCAGCGCCAGGAGGTTCGTCTGGTCGGCGATGCCGTTGATGACGGCGACGATCTCCCCGATCTGCTTGGAGCTGGCGCCGAGCTCCTCGACGGTCCCCGCCGCCTCCTCGGTCGTCTTCGCGATCTTGGTCATGTCGTCGGCCGTCGTGTCCACGAGTCCTCTCCCCTTGGCGGCCATCTCGGAAGCCTTGCGGCTCGCGTCGGCGGCGCCACCGGCGTTCTTGGCCACGTCCGTGATGGTCTGGGAGACCTCGGTCATCGCGGTCACGATCTGGTCGATGTGGTGCGAAAGCTCGGTCGAGCCCCGGCTCAAGGAGTCGGACGAATCGGAGAGCTGCCGGCTGCCGCCGGCCACGTCGTCCGAGACGATCTTCACGCTCGCGATGACCCCCCGGAGCCGCTCGACCATCGCCTGCATCGCCTGGAGCAGCTTGCCGATCTCGTCCTCGCTTCGGAACCCGACCTCCTTGTTCAGGTTCCCGGCGGCGAGGGCGTCGGCGATGCCCAGCGCGTGGTTCAGCGGCCGGACGATGCCGCGCGTTAGGATGGTCGCGATCACCGCAGCCAGCGCGATGACCAGCGCGGCCAGCGCGTACATCGTCGTCCGCGCGCCCTTGTACACGGCGACGGACTCGGCGTAGAGGGACTCCACCTCCTTCGACTGGGCGGAGGTCGCCTTCGCGATGCCGTCCAGGTTGTCCTGGATTTTCCCCATGTAGTGGATGGCGTAGAACGTGGTGCACGTTGTGAGGAGAAGCACGATCCCGAAGCCGACGAAGAGCCGCGACCCGATCCTCATGTTCTTCAGCATCTTCCCCCCTGTGCCTGCGCGGTTGGAATTGGGTACCATCCTACTCGAATTCCTCGAACTCGTCGGCGGAATAGAACAGGTGCGTCTTCCGGATCGATTCCTCGTCCAGGCGGCCGCTCAGCAGCGCCTCCTCGGCGTCCTCCCGGTGCGCCTTCGCCTGCCGCGCGAGCTCTTCAAGCTTCTCGACGAGCCCGCGGTCCTTCAGGAGGGTCTTGACGGTGTCGAACAGCTCCTCGCTCCCGTGAAGCAGCACCCCTTCCTGCAGGATCTTGATGGCGACCTTCCGCCGGAAATCGTCGAAGAGCGCCTGCTTCTCGATCGTGGCCAGCCGCTTGATGATGTAATCGACCTCCTCGTTGACGGCCGGGTTGATCAGCATCCGGTATTTCTTACCGTAGATGATCCTGTCCAGCCGTTCGATGGAGGAATCCGGGAAGGCGTCCCCAACGACGACGATCAGGTCGATGTCCGAGCCCTTCACCAGCTTCCCGGTGCTGTGCTCGGGCCTGGGCACGTCGTGCGCCATGCCGTAGACGATGTCGCCGGCGATGATGAAGCAGACCCGGTGATCGCCCGGGACGTCCGACCGGAACTCCTCCATGATCTCGAAGACCATCTGCCGGGCCAGCCCGAGCTTGTAATCGCTGATCGCGCGGATCCGGCCGGAGATCTCCCCGCACCGCTTTTCGAGCGGGCCCGGATCGCCCGCGAGCCCCACGACCGAATAGGTGAAGAACTCCCTAAGGATGGAAGGAGAAAGGCGCGCGAACCCTTCGACGTTGCGCTCGAGCCGCATGTACCGGATCCCCAGGGACCGGACCCGGAGCTCCGGGGAGGATTTGCACGCTTTCCAGATCCGCAGGCTGCCCGTCTCGCCGATCTCCTTCGCGATCTCGGCGCCCGTCAGCGGGCCCCGGGCCCGGACGAGGTCGGCGACGGCCCTCTCTACAGGGTCCCGCATGCGCCGGCCGCCCGTCCGGTCACGTGAGGTCCTCGAGAGCGATCCCCTTCGCGTCGAGCACCCTCCTGCTCGCCAGCAGCTCCCTGCCCGCCACCTTGTCGAGCACGTAGACCAGGTTCCCGCCGTCGCGGGCGTATTTCTGCCCATAGGATATCGGCACCTCGGGCGTCATGTCCTCCAAAAGCGAACGGGTGACCGAATCGACCTTCCTTTCCCCGTTGGCCAGGAGCATCACCGTCCTCGCCCGGTAGACGATCTCCGCCCCCATGGAGATCGCGTAATTGGGGCAATCCTTCGCCGATTCGAAATGACCGTCGACGATGGAGTTCCGGATGGTGTCGTCGTCGAGCTTCACCAGCATGACGGAGCTCCCGCGGAACGGAATGCCCGATTCGTGGAACGCGACGTGCCCGCGGCCCCCCACGCCGATGACCTGGAGGTCGATGCCGCCGCACCTCCGGATCTTTTCCGCGTAGCCCGAAAGGATCTCCTTCCGGATCCAGGAGAGATATTTCGACCGGGCCGTCCTCTTCACGGCGATGGACTTCCCGGCGTCCGCGCCCCTGTACTCCCAGTCCCCGGGATGCTTTTTGAGCTCGCCGACCAGCGTCTTCTGGTCGATCAGCGACCCGAGGGGGACGTTCGTCTCGACGAATTTCCTCTTCAGGTGGCCGAAGAACTCCTGGATCATGAAGAAGCAGTAGCTCTCGGGGTGCGTGACCCGCTGCTGGACGTTTTCGCCGGGAAGGCCGACGTACTCGTCGAGGTTGAAGCTCCGCACCCGCGAGGCGTCGATCGCGCCGTCGTTGAACGTCGCCGCCAGCTTCTTGTACAGCCCTGTGGGGGAGTTGCCGGTCGCCAGACCAAGCACGTACTCGTCGCTGCTGGCCTGCTTCTCGGCGATGTCCTTGGCCACTATCTCGGCGGCGACGCTGCTCATGTGGTCGAAGTCGCGGGTGACGTAGATCTTGAAGGACACGGTGAGCTCCTATCCGATGGCGTTCTGGACGACTTCCGCCAGGTGGGCGGCGTGCTTCTGTGTGATCTCGTCGGTCGGTCCCTCGACCATGACCCGGCACATGTTCTGCGTGCCGGAGTACCTTACGAGGACGCGCCCCTCTTCGCCGAGCTCGGCCTCGACCGCCTTGATCGCCTCGATGATCTCGGGGACGTCCTCGATGGGAGGCTTGCGCTTGACGTCGACATTGATGAGCTTCTGCG
>DCUH01000056.1 GCA_002327765.1 bacterium UBA2219
ACCAGCTCCTCGTGGAGATGGACGGGTTCGAGTCGACCGAGGGGCTCATCCTCATCGCCGCCACGAACCGTCCCGACGTGCTCGACCCGGCCCTGATGCGCCCCGGCCGGTTCGACCGGCAAGTGGTCGTTCCGAAGCCCGACGTCCGGGGAAGGGAGCAGATCCTGGGGGTCCACACGAGGAAGATCCCCCTGGGCGAGGACGTCAACCTCGAGACCCTGGCCAAGGGAACGCCCGGCTTCACCGGGGCGGACCTGGCGAACCTGTGCAACGAGGCCGCCCTGTACGCGGCCAGCCGAAACATGACCAAGGTTTCGATGGAATGCTTCGAGATGGCGAAGGACAAGGTGATGATGGGGCGGGAGCGCCGCTCGATGATCATAAGCGAGGAGGAGAAGCGGTCGACCGCGTACCACGAGGCGGGGCACGCCATCGTCGCCAGCCTGACCCCCGGCGCCGACCCGATCCACAAGGTGAGCATCATCCCGCGGGGGATGGCGCTCGGCGTCACGCAGCAGCTCCCGATCGACGAGCGGCACACCTACTCAAAGGAGTACCTGAAGAGCAATATCACCATCCTCATGGGCGGAAGGGTGGCCGAGGAGCTCGTGCGGGGCGAGCTGACGACCGGCGCCGGGAACGACCTGGAGCGCGCCACGGCGCTCGCGCGGAAGATGGTCTGCGAGTGGGGGATGAGCGACAAGCTGGGGCCCGTGACGTTCGGGCAAAAGCAGGAGGCCATCTTCCTGGGGCGGGATTTCAACCGCCACCAGGACTACAGCGAGGCGACCGCGCGGGACATCGACCAGGAGGTCCACGGCATCGTGACGTCCTGCTACGAGCGGGCGAAAACGATCCTGCGCAAGCATCTCCATGTGCTGCACAACGTGGCGAAGACCCTGCTGGAGAAGGAAGTCATGGACGGCGCGGAGATCCAGCGGATGATCGAGGAAGGGGTCGCCGGGGGGCACGGCGGTTCGCCGGAAGAAGCCGGGGCTCCCGCCTGAAGCGTTACGTCGTCCCCGTCCCGGGAGGCCGTCTCGACCTGACCGGCCCGCCGCTGATCATGGGGATCCTGAACGTCACGCCGGACTCGTTCTCGGACGGCGGGTCGTTTCGCTCGCCCAGGGAGGCGGCGGAGCGCGGCCTCGAGATGGCGGAGGACGGCGCGGCGATCATCGACGTCGGGGGCGAGTCCACGCGCCCCGGGTCGGAACCGGTCGCGGCGGCGGAGGAGCTGCGGAGGGTCCTGCCGGTGCTCCGCGAGCTTTCCGGGAAAACGAATGCGGTCCTTTCCATCGACACGACGAAGGCGGCCGTGGCCGGGGAGGCGATCGAGGCCGGAGCGGGGATCGTGAACGACACGAGCGCCCTCGCGGACGACCCCGATATGGCTTCCGTCGTCCGGGATTCGGGCTGCGCGGTGGTCCTGATGCACCGGCGGGGCGTGCCACCGACGATGCAGGAGCGGCCGCACTACGATTCCCTGTTCGGCGAGCTGATCCCCGAGCTGTCCGCGAGGGTCGACTTCGCGACGGCTTCGGGCATCGCCCGGGAGCGGATCCTCGTGGACCCGGGGATCGGGTTCGGGAAGCGCCTCGAGGACAATCTCGCGCTGCACCGGGGGCTGGGCCGGCTCGAGGTCCTCGGGCGGCCGATCGTGTTCGGCCCCTCGCGAAAAGGATTCATCGGGACGTTGACGGGCCGCCCCCCGCTCGAAAGGGTTTTCGGCACGGCGGCGTCCGTGGCCATCGCGGTGATGAACGGCGCGCACATCCTGCGCGTCCACGACGTGAAGGAGATGCGGGAAGTGATCCAGGTGGCCGCCGCGATCCGGGGGGACGGGGAGTGATCGACGGGCTTCTTTCCATGCGGGCGGTTGACTTCCTCGACATCCTGCTGGTCTCCTTCATCGTCTACTGGCTGCTCCTTTTCATCCGCGGGACGCGCGCCGTGCAGATGCTGTTCGGCCTGCTGGTGCTGTTGATCATGTATGTCTTTTCGAAAAAGGCGGGGATGGTCACGTTCCAGTGGCTCGTGGGCAACTTCCTCGGGAACCTCCTCGTCGTCCTCGTGGTGATTTTCCAAAGCGAGATCCGCAGGGCTCTCGCCAAGATCGGCCAATGGCAGCTGCTGGGCGGCAACAGGGCGGCTCCCGGCCCGACCGTGCTCGACGAGCTCGGGAAGAGCGCCTTCCTGCTGGCGGGCAGCCGCATCGGCGCCATATTCCTCCTCGAGCGGAAGGTCGGCCTCGAGGATTTCGTGGAGCACGGGAAGAGGCTCGACGCCGTCTTCAGCCGCGAGCTGGCGGAAGCGATCTTCTCCGTGAGCTCCCCCATACACGACGGCGCAGCGGTCGTCCGCGGGAACCGGATCGAGGCCGCGGGCGTCATCCTGCCCATCCCGCCCCCGTCGCTGGAGACCCAGGGCATGGGGACGCGTCACCGGGCCGCCTTCGGGGCGGCTTCCGAGACCGACGCCGTGGCCGTCGTCGTGTCCGAGGAAACGGGGAACGTCACGGTCTTCAGCAACCGGGTCGTGAGGCGGGCGGATTCGCCGGAGGAGCTGCGCTCCATGCTGGGGCGACTTTTCGGCGAGGAAAGGGTCCCGGATGCGAGCACCTGACCTCCTCCGGACCCCGATGCGGTTCGCCCGGCGGAACCTCGCCCTGAAGCTCCTGGCCCTGGCTCTGGCGGTCTCCACGTGGTGGTTCGTCGCCGGGGAGAGCAAGGTGCTGGTCGGCTTCAACGTCCCTTTGGAGATCCGCAACGTCCCGAGGGGGCTGACGCTGACCAACCAGGTGGACAGGCAGGTCGAGGTGCGGCTCCAGGGACCGTCTTCCCTCCTGACGGGCTTCAAGCCGTCGGACATCTCCATGGCGCTCGACCTTGGGAACGGCAGGCCCGGGCGGCAGACCGTGAAATTCGACCTCCGGGCGGTGAAGGTCCCTCCGGGCATCCAGGTGCAGAGGATCTTTCCCCAGGAGATCGACGTCGTCCTGGAGCGGACGGAGCGCCGGTCCATCCCGGTCTCCTTGAAGCTCAAGGGGGGAAAAGCCCTGCGGAGCCGGATCCGGAGCATCGAGATCGATCCGCCGGAGGTCGAGGTGGAGGCGCTGCCGGCGGAGTTCTCCCGCATGCCGGTCGCCTACACCGAGGAGATCGTGCTGGAGCCCGACGTGGACACGCTCTCCGCGGTCGTCCGGGTGGAATTGCGCGAGGCGCATGCTAAAATCATCGGGGAAAAGAGCGTCCGCGTGAAGATCCACTTCCGCCAATAGGAGATCTCCCGTGCCCAGGAAGCTGTTCGGAACCGACGGCGTGCGCGGGGTCGCAAACACCGAGCCGATGACGGTCGAGACCGCCATCGCTCTCGGCCAGGCGGCCGCGCACATCTTCCAGGACAAGGGAGGCAGCCGCCACAAGATCCTCATCGGGAAGGACACGCGCCTTTCCGGATACATGTTCGAGACGGCGCTCTCGGCGGGGATCTGCGCCATGGGGGGGGAAGTGCTGCTCGTCGGGCCGATGCCGACCCCCGGGATCGCGTTCCTGACCCATTCGATGCGCGCGGACGCCGGGGTGGTGATCTCCGCGTCGCACAACCCGTACCCCGACAACGGGATCAAGTTCTTCGGCAGGGACGGGTTCAAGCTGCCGGACGAGGTGGAGTCCCGGATCGAGGCGCTGATGTTCGGCGACCACCTCAGGGAGAACCGCCCCCCTTCGCCGGAGATCGGCAGGGCGCAACGGATCGACGACGCCACGGGGAGGTACATCGTCTACCTGAAGAACACGTTCCCGCACCACCTTTCGCTCGACGGTCTCCGTCTCGTGGTGGACTGCGCCAATGGTGCGGCGTACCGGATCGCCCCGCAGGTGTTCTCGGAGCTGGGCGCCGAGGTCATCACGATCGGCGCGTCGCCCAACGGCCTGAACATCAACGAGCAGTGCGGCTCCCTCTACCCGGAGATCGTCGCGCAGAAGGTAAGGGAGTCCAGGGCGGACCTCGGGATCTCCCTCGACGGCGACGCCGACCGCGTGATCCTGGTCGACCACCAGGGGGACGTGCTGGACGGTGACCGGATCATGGCCATCTCCGCCGAATCGCTCGCCCGCAAGAGGAAGCTCGCCCGGAACACGGTGGTCGCCAACGTGATGAGCAACGTCGGGCTGGAGATCTTCCTCAAGGAACGGAAGATCAAGCTGGTCCGTTCGGCTGTGGGGGACCGCTACGTGATCGAGGCGATGCGCGCGGGTGGGTACAACTTCGGAGGTGAGCAGTCGGGCCACCTGGTCTTCCTCGATCACGCGACGACGGGAGACGGCGTACTCGCCGCCCTGCAGGTGCTCTCCGTGATGGTGGAGAGGGGAAAGAAGGCGTCCGAGCTCGCGTCGGACCTGGTCGCCTACCCCCAGATGCTCCTCAATGTCCGGATGAAGCAGCGCATCCCGCTGGAATCGATGAAGGGTTTCCAGAAGGCCAAAGGGGAGTTCGAGCGGATGCTGCGGGGCCGGGGCCGGATCGTCGTCCGGTACAGCGGGACGGAGCCGCTTCTCCGTATCATGGCGGAAGGGGAGAACCGCCCCGAGGTGGAGGCGATCGTCAAGACGCTCGCGGAGAAGGCGAAAGAGGAGGGACGCTGACCGGATGGGGAAACTGCTCGGGGTCAACATCGACCACGTGGCGACGCTTCGGCAGGCCCGGAGGGGGC
Source organism: bacterium UBA2219 (assembly GCA_002327765.1). GTDB lineage: Bacteria > Desulfobacterota > Deferrimicrobia > Deferrimicrobiales > Deferrimicrobiaceae > UBA2219. The sequence continues at coordinate 4,715 of DCUH01000056.1, forward strand.
GCTTCCCCGACCCCGCCGCGGCGGCGGCGATCGCCGAGCTCTCCGGGGCCGACGGGATCACGGTGCACTTGAGGGAAGACCGGCGGCACATCCAGGACCGGGACCTCGCGGCGCTTTCGGGCGTCGTCACCACCCGGATCAACCTGGAGATGGCGGCCACGGAGGAGATGACGCGAATAGCCCGGGACTTCAGGCCGCGTTCCGCGACGCTCGTGCCCGAACGGAGGGAGGAGATCACCACCGAGGGGGGGCTCGACGTGCTTTCGCAGGCGGATGCCCTCTCCCGGACGGCGGCGGCCCTGCGGGAAAAGGGGATCCTCGTCAGCATGTTCATCGATCCCGGCCTGGACCAGGTCCGGGCGACGCGCGACGCCGGGGCGGACGCGATCGAGATCCACACCGGCGCCTATTGCGAGGCGTTCCTCCGGGGGAAACACGAAGCGGAGCTTTCCCGCATCCGGGCCGCGGCATCGTACGCCGATTCGCTGGGCCTTCAGGTGCTCGCGGGGCACGGTCTCGACGTCCGGAACATCGTTCCCGTGCTGGCGGTGGGGCAGATCCGGGAGTTCAACATCGGGCACAGCATCATCGCCCGGGCGCTGTTCCTCGGGCTGGCCGCGGCCGTCAGGGAGATCGCCGACCTGGTCCACGGGGCGTGACTTGAGCGCCATCATCGGCATCGGCGTGGACATCGTGGATGTCTCGCGCGTGGAGCGGCTGATCGCACGGTACGACGTGCGCTTCCTGTCGCGCGTGTTCACGGAAAACGAGGCGAGATACGCGATGGGAAGCGTAAACTTCGCGGAGCGGCTCGCGGGGCGGTTCGCCGTGAAGGAGGCGGTGCTCAAGGCGCTGGGCACGGGGAAAAGCGGCGGAATCCTGTGGCAGGACGTCGAGACGCTGCCAGGCCCCGCGGGGAAGCCCGTCGTCCGCCTGCACGGGCAGGCGGTCCGCCGGGCGAAGTGGAAGGGGGGCGGCACCGTACACGTGTCCATCTCCCACGACGGAGGGAAGGCGATCGCCTTCGTCATACTCGAAAGGGCCGGGGGTGCGAAGGAATGAAAGTGGCGACGGCGCGGCAGATGGCCGATCTGGACGGGACGGCGATCCGGCACTACGGCATTCCCGCCCTCGTGCTGATGGAGAACGCCGGGAGGTCCTGCACCGACCGGATCCTTCGCATCCTCGAGGACAAGGTGGGGGCGCCCCAGGAGGCGTCCGTCGCGGTCGTCTGCGGCAAGGGGAACAACGGCGGGGACGGCATGGTGATCGCCCGCCACCTACACAACCGGGGGGTCTACGTCGAGGTGTTCCTTCTCGGGGAGACGGAGGAGCTCTCGAGTGACGCCAAGACGCAGGCCGAGATCCTCAGGAAGCTCGACCTCGAGGTCCGCGTCATCCGGGACACGGAGGGGGTGGAGGACCTGCGCTCCTACCTGGAGGAGGTCCACCTCTGCGTGGACGCCATCCTTGGTACCGGCATCTCCTCCCCGCTGTCCGGCATCCTGCGGGAAGTGGTGGAAGCGATCAACCTGTCGCTGGCCACCGTGTTCGCCGTCGACATCCCGAGCGGAATCGACGCCACGACGGGCCGGATCCTCGGGGAGGCGATCCGGGCGGACTACACGGGCGTCCTCGGCCTGCCGAAGATCGGGAACGTCATCCTGCCCGGCTCCATCCACTGCGGCGAGACGGAGATCTACGACATCGGCATCCCGTCGAGGGCGGTCTTCGACGCGGAGATCAAGACGGAGACGCTCGAGGAACCGGTCGTCAAGAGCATGCTCTCCGTCCGCCCCCCGGACTTCCACAAGGGGGACGCCGGCCGCGTCTTCGTCGTCGGCGGGTCGCCGGGAATGACGGGCGCGCCCTGTCTTTCGGGCCTTGCGTCGCTTCGCATGGGGGCGGGGCTCGTCACCGTGGCGGTCCCTGCGTCCCTGCGCCCGATCGTCGAGGCAAAGCAGATGGAGGTGATGAGCGTCGGCGTGCCCGACGGCGGCGGGGGGCACTTCACCCCCGAGATGATCCCCGCCCTGCTGGACGCCATCGCGAAGGCCGATTTCGTCGTCGTCGGCCCGGGGCTCGGGATGACAGAGAGCACCCCCCGGTTCCTGAAAGAGCTTCTGCCCCGGCTCAAGATCCCCTTCCTGCTCGACGCGGACGCCCTGAACGCGCTGGAGGGACAGGTCGAAGCGCTGCAGACCGCCGGGGCGACTTGCATCGTCACGCCGCACACGGGGGAGATGTCCCGGCTCACCAGGGAATCCGTCGAGGCAATCGAGGCGAGCCGCCTCGACTCGGCGAGGCACGTCGCGGAAGAGGAGAGCGTCACCGTAGTGCTCAAGGGGGCCCGGACGGTCGTGGCGACGCCGAAGGGGGACATCTTCATCAACATGTCCGGGAACCCGTACATGGCTTCCGCCGGGATGGGGGACGCCCTGACCGGGATGATCGCAGCCCTCGCTTCCCAGGGGCTTTCCATCACGGACGCGGCCTGCGCCGGGGTCTTCCTCCACGGGCTGTCGGCGGACCTGCTCGTGCGGAAGCACCCGATGACGCCGGTCACCGCGACGGACGTCATCGGGAACATCAAGGGGGCACTGCAGCACACCATGGACGAGCTGCCGCCGGAAGAGTGATCCTGCGCCTCCATTCCGGGTCTCCCGACGACACCTTCGAGATCGCGCGGCTCCTGGGGCTTTCGCTCGCCCCGGGGGACGTCGTCGCACTCACGGGCGACCTCGGCGCCGGAAAGACCTGTTTCTGCAAGGGGATCGGCGCCGCGCTCGGCATCCCGCCCGACCGCATCGTGAGCCCCACTTTCACCATCGTCACGGAGCACGAGGGGAAACCGCCGCTGGTCCACGTCGACGTCTACCGGATCGACACGCCGGGAGAGGCCGCCGGGATCGGACTGGACGAGACGCTGGCCGGAAGCGGGGCAGTGTGCGTCGTCGAATGGGCCGAAAAGCTGGGGGAATTGTTGCCAACGGACTGCATCCGGGTTACATTTACCATTTCAGGCGACGACAGCAGGGAGATCGAGGTTTCGGCCCCGGACCTGGAGAGGTTTTCCGGCTTCAGGGACCGTTCTCGACGTTTCTCCGCCAGGAGGTAGAATCGGGCAATGGCACTGATCGTTCAGAAGTACGGAGGCACCTCCGTCGGCACCATCGAAAAGATCAAGAACTGCGCGAAACGGGTGGCGAAAACCCGGGACGCCGGCAACGACGTCGTCGTCGTGGTTTCCGCGATGTCGGGCGAGACGAACCGGCTCCTCGGGCTGGCGCACCAGATCGCCGAGATCCCGAACGAGCGGGAGCTCGACGTCGTCGCCGCGACGGGCGAGCAGGTGACGATCGGCCTGCTGGCGATCGCGCTGTCGGAGATGGGGTACAAGGCGAGGTCGTTCTGCGGATTCCAGATCCCCATCCGCACCGACGACGCGTACGTCAAGGCTCGGATCAGGACGATCGAGGGCGACACGATCCGAAAGGCCCTGAAGGAAGGGTACATCGCGGTGGTCGCCGGCTTCCAGGGGATCGACGACACGGGGTCGATCACGACGCTCGGGCGGGGCGGGTCCGACACCAGCGCCGTGGCCGTCGCCGCCGCGCTGGAAGCGGACGTCTGCGAGATATACACGGACGTGGACGGCGTCTACACGACCGACCCCAATATCTGCTCCGACGCGCGGAAGCTCGAGAAGATCTCCTTCGAGGAGATGCTCGAGCTGGCGTCGCTCGGCGCGAAGGTGCTGCAGATCCGGTCGGTCGAATTCGGGATGAAATACGGGGTGCGGATCCATGTCCGCTCCTCGTTCAACGATAACCAGGGCACGATCGTGACCACGGAGGACGAGATCATGGAAACGGCGGTGGTGTCGGGCGTTGCTTACAGCAAGAACGAGGCGAAGGTCACGATCGTGAAGGTCCCCGACAAGCCGGGGATCGCCGCCCGGATCTTCAGGGCGCTCTCCGAGGCGAAGATCGTCGTCGACGTCATCGTCCAGAACGTCTCCGTCACCGGCTACACCGACATGACCTTCACGGTCGGGCGGTCCGATTTCAGGAAGGCGATGACGATCACCGAGAAAGCGGCCTCCGAGATCGGCGCGGAGAAGGTGGTCGGGGACGACAGGATCTCCAAGGTATCCATCGTCGGCATGGCGATGCGGTCGCACTCGGGCGTCGCGATGAAGGTGTTCGAGACGCTCGCGGCGGAGGGCATCAACATCCTGGGGATCAGCACCTCCGAGATCAAGATTTCCGTGCTCATCGACGAAAAGTACACGGAGCTCGCCGTGCGGGTCCTGCACGGCGCGTTCGGCCTCGGGAACCCCTCCGCATGAAGACGGTCCACCTGTACGACACGACGCTCCGGGACGGGACGCAGATGCGGGAGGTGTCCCTCTCGGTCCTCGACAAGATAAAGATCGCGGAGAAGCTCGACGAGTTCGGTATCCAATACATCGAGGGGGGATACCCGGGCAGCAACCCGAAGGACATGGAGTTCTTCGAGCGGGTACGCGGGATGCGCTGGAAGAATTCGGCGATCTGCGCCTTCGGGATGACCCGGAGGGTGGGGAAGAAGGTCGAGGACGACGCGAACATCAAGGCGATGCTGGGGGCCTGCACCCCGGTCATCACCGTGGTCGGGAAAGCGTGGGATTTCCACGTCACCGAGGCGCTGCGGACCACCCTCGAGGAGAACCTCGCTTCCGTATTCGAGACCGTGGAGCATCTCAAGCGCCGAGCGGACAAGGTGTTCTTCGACGCGGAGCATTTTTTCGACGGGTACCTGAAAAACCCGAAGTACGCCCTGAAGGTGCTCTCCGTCGCGTCCGAGGCGGGCGCGGACTGCCTCGTCCTGTGCGACACCAACGGCGGGACGATCACCTCCGAGATCGCCCGGATCGTGAAGGAGACGAAGAAGGCCGTCGGGGTCCCGCTGGGCATCCACACGCACAACGACGCGGAGATGGCGGTGGCCAACACCATCGCGGCCGTCGAGAACGGCGCCGTCCAGGTCCAGGGGACGATCAACGGCTACGGGGAGCGGTGCGGAAACGCCAACCTGTGCTCCATCATCCCGGCCCTTCACCTGAAGCTGGAGCGGAAAGCGCTGCCCGAAGGAAACCTCAGGAAGCTTTACGCGGTCTCGCGGTTCGTGGCAGAGGCGTCGAACATGGGGCAGTGGCTCCACCAGCCCTACGTGGGCGACGCCGCCTTCGCGCACAAGGGCGGGATGCACGTTTCCGCGATCCGGCGCCACCCCCTGACGTACGAGCACATCGATCCGGAAGCCGTGGGAAACCGCCGACACGTGCTCGTTTCCGACCTTTCGGGCCGCAGCAACATCCTGTCGAAGATCCAGGAGCGGGGACTCAAGTTCGCGTCCAAGGACCCGAACACCGAAAAGATCCTTTCGGAGATCAAGGACCTTGAGCACAAGGGGTACCAGTTCGAGGGCGCCGACGCCTCGTTCGAACTGCTGGCCCGGCGGGCGCTCGGGGAGGACGAACCGTTTTTCGAACTCAAAGGGTTCCGGGTCATAGACGAAAAACGGTCCGAGGGGGAAGCCCCCATCGCCGAGGCCACGATCATGATCGCGGTGGGTGACCGGGTGGAGCACACCGCGGCCATGGGGAACGGCCCGGTGAACGCGATGGACAACGCGCTTCGGAAGGCGCTGGAGAAATTCTACCCGGAAGTCGCCGAAGTGCGGCTGATCGACTACAAGGTCCGTGTCATCCAGCAGGGAGGCACCGGCTCGTCGGTACGCGTCTTGATACATTCCGGGGACGGGGAGTCCAACTGGGGAACCGTCGGGGTGTCGCACAACATCATCGAGGCGTCCTGGCAGGCCCTGGTGGACAGCATCCGGTTCAAGCTCTGGAGGACGCGCCGTGAACAGCCCGGTGAAAAGGACACGGGAGGGTAGCCGGGAAACACAAAGGTCTTACCTGTTCCTTTCCATGATTCTTCTGGTCTGGAATACCGTGTCTACTGCCGTCTACCTGTTTTCGGGCGGTTCTCCTTTGACACCACTTGTCGGCGGGGCGATTCGGCTATCTTCCTCCGCACCGCCGCATGCCGCGTCCCACGATAACACGGTTTCGCCGCGCAACGCTCCGCTGACGATAAAGCAGAAATATCTTATTGGAAAACGGGTAGATATTAACAAGGCATTAAAAGATGAGATCAATGCCCTGCCCGGTGTTTCCGACGCGATGGCGGCGGCTATCATGACCGAGAGGGAACGTATCGGAGGGTTCCGTTCTCCACAGGACCTTCTGCGGGTGAAGGGGATCAAGGAGAAGCGTCTGAAGATAATCCTTCCTTTTCTGGAGAAGATGGAGAATAATTGATCTAAATGGTCATGTAATTCTTCCGGGAAAGGGGAGGCATGCTCCGGTCGATCAGGAACGACATCCGGGTCATATTCGAGCGGGACCCTGCGGCCCGGAGCGTGGCCGAAATCCTTCTGTGCTACCCCGGGTTCCACGCCGTCCGGTTCCATCACGCCGCGCACTGGCTCTGGACGCATGGCATCAAAGTGCCCGCCCGCATCCTTTCGCACATCTCGCGCACTCTGACCGGAATCGAGATTCACCCGGGCGCCACGATCGGGGAGGGCTTCTTCATAGACCACGGGATGGGCGTCGTCATCGGCGAGACGACCGAGATCGGGGAAAACGTCACGCTATATCACGGCGTGACCCTCGGCGGGACCACATGGAACAAGGGGAAGCGCCACCCCACGATCGAGGACAACGTCATCATCGGGGCGGGGGCCGCGGTGCTCGGGAACATCCGGATCGGGAGGAACTCGAAGATCGGGTCCGGCTCCGTCGTCAACCGGGACGTCCCTCCGAATTCCACGGTGGTCGGCATTCCCGGTCGCGTCGTCTACCGGGAAGGGAACGTCTACGCCGATCCGGAAGGAGTGGGCGGTACGCCCGATCCCGAAGGGAAGGCGATCCGGTGCCTGACCGAGCAGATTTACCAGCTGGAGAACCGGCTCGAGCGCATCACGAAAGAGCTTGAATCGATGAAGGAATCCGACAAGGTGAGGCCGGCTTCATGAAGGTCACGACGCGTGGCAGATACGCCGTGATGGCGCTGGTGTCGCTGGCCGGGCATTCGCGGGGCAACCCCGTCCCGATCCAGTTCATCGCCCGGCAGGACTCGATACCGGAATCGTACCTGCAGCAGCTTTTCCTTCGGCTGCGCAAGAAGAACATCGTGAAAAGCGTCCGGGGCCCCGGAGGAGGGTTCATCCTTTCGAGGCACCCTTCCGAGATCACGGTGGGGGAGATCATCCGGACGGCGGAAGGCAGGCAGGCGGCCGTCGGATGCAGGAAGACCGGCAGGCAGTGCAGCATGATCAACAAGTGCCGCACCCAGGGGATGTGGGACGCCCTCGAGGGGCGGATCGACGAGTTCCTCGACTCCATATCGCTCGAGGACCTGTTCGATAATGAAAGAACGGAACCGGCCCGGGAGGCGAAGGCATGAGGAAAGTGTATTTCGACCATAACGCGACAACCCCGGTCCACCCGGAAGTTGCCGAGGCCGTTGCGCCGTTCCTGGGGGAACGGTTCGGAAACCCTTCGAGCATCCACTACGCGGGCAGGGACGTCCGCAAGGCCGTGGAGGACGCCAGGGAGGAGATCGCCGCCTTCTACGGCTGCCGTCCTCTCGAGATCGTCTTCACCAGCTCGGGGACGGAAAGCGACAACCTCGCCCTGAAGGGGGTGGCGTACCTGGAAGGGAACCGGGGGAAGCACATCGTCACCTCGCAGGTGGAGCACCCGGCGGTCATGAACACGTGCCGTTTCCTGGAGAGCCGGGGTTTCCGGGTGACCTACGTGCCGGTGACCCGACAGGGGATCGTCGAGCCGGAGAGCGTCCGGAAGGCGATCGGCCCCGACACGGTCCTCGTCTCCATCATGGCGGCGAACAACGAGACCGGGTGCGTGATGCCCATCGCCGAGATCGGGAAGATTGCCAGGAACGCCGGCGTCCTCATGCACACGGACGCCGTGCAGGCCACGGGGAAGATACCGCTCGACTGGGCAACGCTCCCGGTGGACCTGCTCACCTTTTCCGGGCACAAGATCAACGGGCTGAAAGGGGCCGGCGGGCTGATCGTCCGCAAGGGGGTGGAGATCGCGCCGGTCATACAGGGCGGCCACCAGGAGAGGGGGCTGCGCGGGGGGACGGAGAACGTCATCGGGATCGTCGCCATGGGGAAAGCCTTTTCCCTCCTGAGCAGGAACATGGACGCCGAGGTCGCGGAGGTCCGCCGACTGAGGGACTCCCTCGAGTGCGCCCTGTTCGACCGCATCCCCGATCTCGTGCTCAACGGCCACCCGACGCTCCGGATGCCGAACACGGTGAACATCTCCTTCCGCTTCGTGGAGGGCGAGGCGCTCCTGCTAAACCTCGACATGATGGGGATCGCCTGCTCCTCCGGTTCCGCTTGCACCTCGGGATCGCTGGAGGCGTCTCCGGTGCTCCTCGCGATGGGGGCCGATCCGACGGATTCCCAGGGGGCGTTGCGGTTCTCCCTCGGGTACGGGAACACCGACGAGGACGTGTCCTGCGCCGTGGACGCGATCGAGAAGGTCGTGAACAAGCTGCGGGCGATGTCGCCCCTCTACAACGCGCGGGAGGCGAAGGCCAGATGAGCAAAGGTCGCATTCTCGCGGCGATGAGCGGCGGGGTGGATTCCTCCGTCGCGGCGCTGCTGCTGAAGAGGGAAGGGTGGGACGTCGTCGGCGTGACGATGGATCTGTACGAACGCTCCCGAGCCGAGCGCGACCGGGACACGGCCTGCTGCTCGCTCGACGACCTGTACGACGCCCGCAGGGTCTGCGACCTCCTGGAGATCCCGCATTATGCGCTGAACCTCCGGGAGGAATTCCGCCGCGGGGTGATCGATCCGTTCGTCGAAGAGTACCGGGCGGGGAGGACGCCGAATCCCTGCATCCTGTGCAACGAGCACCTCAAATTCCGGGCCCTCCTGCGGAAGGCGGACGAGCTGGGGGCGGAGGGGGTGGCCACGGGCCACTACGCCGTGATCCGGAGGGAGACGGACGGGCGATGCCGTCTCTTCGCCGCGCCCGACCGGGCGAAGGACCAGTCGTACTTCCTCTTTTCGCTCGACAGCGTGCGTCTCGGGCGGATCCGTTTTCCCGTGGGGGAGACGCCCAAGGGGGAGGTGCGCCGGATCGCGTCGGAAGCGGGTCTTCCCGTCTACGAAAAGAAGGAAAGCCAGGACATCTGCTTCGTCGGGGACGAATCCTACCCGGAATTCCTCGAGCAAAGGGGGATCCGCGAGGAGGCGGGGCGGTTCGTGGATCGCGACGGCAACTTCCTGGGGAACCACAAGGGAGTCCTGAATTACACGATCGGGCAGCGGAAGGGGCTGGGGATCGCCGCCAGGACGCCGCTATACGTGGTCGCTATCGACGCCGAGAGGAACGAGGTCGTCCTCGGGCCGGCGGACGACACGTTCTCGCCGGAGGCCGCGGTCTCCGGCGCGACCTTCGTCGCCGGGGCGCCGCCGGCGGAACGCTTCCGCGCGGCGGCAAGGGTCCGGTACCGCCACCCCGCCGCGCCGTGCACGGTGACCGCCGCGGGGAAGCGCCTCGAGGTGCGGTTCGACGAGCCGCAGCGCAGTGTGACGCCCGGGCAGGCCCTCGTGCTCTACGACGGGGACGAGGTCCTCGGGGGCGGCTGGATCGAATGCGCAGACGCCTTGCGGTCGTAACGGTAGGCTGCAAGGCCAACTTCGCCGATTCCGCCGGCATCGCGTCCATCGCGGTCCGCGCGGGGTTCGAGCTGGTCCCCGAGACCGTGCAGGCCGACGTGCTGATCGTCAACAGCTGTACCGTTACCCGAAAGGCCGACCGCGACTCCCGAGCGCTCGCCCGCCGCCTGCGCCGGGGGAATCCCCGGGCCGTGGTCGTGATGACGGGCTGCTACGCGCGGATGGCCACGGGCGACCGGGACGCCCTTCCGGAGGTGGACCACTGGGTCGGGGGCGGGGATCCCGAAGCGCTCCCCAGGTTGCTCGCCTCGCTGGCCGGGGCCGGAGGGCCGCCGGGGGAAGAGCCTTCCCTGGCCGTCGTCGACCGGCTCCTAGGCCATACCCGAACGTTCCTGAAGATCCAGGACGGCTGCGACGCCGCCTGCGCCTACTGCATCGTCCCGAAGGCGAGGGGGCCGGGCCGCTCGGTCCCATTGGGGGAAGCCGTCGAATCGGCCTGCCGGGCGGAGCGCGACGGCGCCCGGGAGATCGTCCTCACCGGCATCCACGCGGGGCGGTACGGGGCCGACCGCGGGGAGGCCGACGGCCTGGCGATGCTGCTCGAGGCGCTGCTTTCGGCCACTTCAATCGCCCGTTTCCGGCTGGGGTCCGTCGAGCCGCGGGAGATCACCCCGCGCCTCGTGGGAATGCTGGCCGCCGGCCGGAGGGTCTGCCCGCACCTCCACGTCCCGATGCAGAGCGGCTCCGACGCGGTGCTCCGGAGGATGCGCCGGCCGTATACCCGAATCGAGTATCGTGAGAAACTGCAGGCCATAGGGTCGGCGGTCCCGGGGATTCGACTGGGGGCGGACGTGATCGCCGGCTTTCCCGGGGAAACGGAACGGGACTTCAAGGAGACGCTGCTCGGGATCGCGGAATGTCCTTTAAGCTACCTCCACGCGTTCCCGTATTCCCCCAGGCCTGGGACCGAAAGCGCCGGCTGGCCGGACGACGTGACGCCCGCGGAAAAGAAGAGGCGGGTCGCGCTGCTCCGCGAGGCGGACGGCGGTATGCGCGGAAAATATCTCGAGGGGCAGGTAGGGAGGACGCTGGCGGTGATCGCGGAATCGGAAACGGCCCGGGACGGCATCCGGGAGATGAGGGGCACGTCGGAGAACTACGTCGAGGTGGCTTTCCCGGGGGAGGGGAAGGCGGCGGGGGTGATCGTCCCCGTCCGGATACTGTCGGTTGCCGGGGGAACGCTTCGCGGGGAGGCGTGGGGATGACGGCGGCCGGGCTCGAGGAGCGGATCGGGTACCGGTTCCGGTCCCCGGAACTGCTGGAAGAGGCGCTGCGGCACGGCTCGGCGCAGTCGCGGGCGAGAGGGGAGCGGTCCTACGAACGGCTGGAGTTCCTCGGGGACGCGGTGCTCAACCTCTGCATTGCCTACGACATCTACAGGATGCTCCCGCTGGCGGGCGAAGGGGTCCTCACGCGGGCAAGGGCCGCCGTCATCAACAACCGTAACCTCGTGCAGGTCGGGGAGCGGATCGGCGTGCCCGAATCCCTGACCATCGACCCGTCGGTGCGCAGGAAAGGTCCCAAGGGAATCACCCGGAAGATGATCTCGGACGCGGTCGAGGCCGTCATCGGCGCCATCTTCCTCGACGGCGGGTACGACGCCTCGTTCGCCTTCGTCCAGGAGCAGTTCCGCCTTCCCGATTTCATGAACGCGCTGGTGGAAGGCTTCGACGCGAAATCGAGGCTCCAGGAATGGTGCCAGAGGGAGGGGATCGATTTGCCCGTGTACCGGCTGCTTTCCTCGGAAGGGCCCGCTCACGAGAAGGTCTTCCGTGCCGAGGTTTCGGTCCGGGGCCACGCCGCCGCCGAGGGATCGGGCGGGTCCAAGAAGGAGGCGGAGACTTCCGCCGCCGCGGAGATGCTGGCCCGGCTTGCCGCCGAGGGAAAGGAGACCCTGTGAGCCCGAAGTCCGGATTCGTAGCGCTCCTCGGCCGCCCCAACGTCGGGAAGTCCACCCTGATGAACCGGATCCTGGGCGCCAAGGTCGCCATCGTGACGCCGAAGCCGCAGACCACGCGGGACCGGATCGCGGGGATCTACACGGAGGAGCGCGGCCAGATCATTTTCCTCGACAGCCCCGGGATCCACCGGCCGCACAGGGCGCTGAACGCCGCCATGGTGCGGACGGCGCAGCGGATCGGCGAGGAGGCCGACGTCGTCGCCCACCTGGTCGACGACCGGGAGATCGGGAAGGGGGGGGAGGACGCCCTCGTCCGGGAGCTCCTGTCGCGGCTTCCGGTTCCCCGTCTCCTCGTGGTGAACAAGATCGACCGGATGGGGACGCAGTTGGCGGAGGCGCGCAGGACGGAGCTTGCCGCGGAAGGGTTCTACGCGAGGTCGTTCCTGGTCTCCGCCGCGAAGGGCTCCGGCGTCGACGACCTGGTTTCCTCCCTTTTCGAGATGCTTCCCGAGGGACCCGCGTACTATCCCGAGGAGGACCTCACCGACCTTCCGATGCGCTTCATCGCCCAGGAAGTGATCCGGGAGAAGCTCTTCGGGATGCTGGAGGAGGAGCTTCCGTACAGCGTCGCGGTGCAGATCCGGGAATACAAGGAAGACCAGGAGAAAGGGCTCGTCCGGATACTGGCCGATATCCTCGTGGAACGCGAGTCGCAAAAAGGGATCGTCATCGGGAAGGGCGGGGGCGTCCTGAAGAAAGTGGGAACGGCGGCGCGTCTTGAGCTGGAGAAAGAGACCGGCGGACGGGTATACTTGGAGTTGTTCGTCAAAGTCCAGAAGGAGTGGTCGAGGGACGAGAAAATGCTGAGGCGCCTCGGTTATGAGCCGGGCTGATTTCACCGTAGCCCTGGTGGGAAGGCCGAACGTCGGCAAATCGACGCTTTTCAACCGGATCGCGGGGAAGAGGCGCGCCATCACGTTCGACCAGCCCGGCATCACCCGGGACCTGGTTTCGCTGCCGGCGGAATACGACGGGCGCCGATTTACCATCGTCGACACGGGGGGGTACGTCACGCGCAGCGGCGACGACCTCCTGCAGAAGGTCCGCGCGCAGGTCCTGCGGGCGATCTACGAATCCGACCTCGTGCTGTTCCTGGTCGACGCACAGGACGGCCTCCTTCCGCTCGACAAGGAGATTGCCGGGATGCTCCGCGAGAGGGGAAAGCCGTTCCTCCTCGTGGCGAACAAGGTCGACTCCAGGGAGGGGCGCGACGGAGCGGCGCAGTTCCACGCGCTCGCGGTGGACCGGGTGATCACCGTGTCTGCGGAGCACGGCACCGGCGTGGAAGATGTCCTCGAGGGGATCGTGTCCCGCGTGCCGGGGCGCGAGGCCCCGGAGGAAGAGCCCGCCCCCGAGACCTCCGGCATCCCGAAGATCGCCGTGGTCGGGCGTCCCAACGTGGGAAAATCCACCCTGGTGAACTCCCTCGCCGGCTTCGAGAGGGTCATCGCGTCCGAGGTGCCCGGGACCACCCGGGACTCCATCGACGTGATGATCCAGCGGGAAGACAAGCGGTACCTGCTGATCGACACGGCCGGGATCCGGGCGAAGCGCAAGACCGAAACGGTCATCGAGAAAATCTCCGTCCTCAAGAGCCTTGAATCGCTCAAGCGCTGCGACCTCGCCGTCCTCCTCATCGAGGGCCCGGAGGGGATGAACCACCAGGACCGGCAGATCCTCCGGTATGTGCTGAACGAGGAGCGGGCCGTGGTCGTCGCGGCGAACAAGGCCGACGGGTGGAAAGGGGAGGAGGAACGCCGGAAAGGGCTCAGAGGGATCCAGGAGTCGCTCGACTACGCCTCCTTCGCCCCGGTGGTCCCCACCGTGGCCACGACGGGGAAGGGGATGCCGGTCCTTTTCCGCAAGATCGAGGAGGCGATATCGAACTTCCGCCGCAGGGTGCCGACGGGGCAGCTGAACCGGATGGCCCAGACCTTCCTGTTCGCGATCCCCATCCCTTCGCAGAGGGGCCGGAACCGCGCTTTCTACATGACGCAGATCGGGACGTCCCCGCCGTCGTTCGCGGTCTTCGTGAAGGACCGCCGGGGGATACCGGATTCCTATACCCGTTATCTGCAGAACTGCATCCGCGACCGGTTCGGCTTCGAGGGCTCCCCCATCCGCATCGTCTACCGGGAACGTTGATCGTCGTCCGTCACGCCCCATTTGTTTTATACTGTCACTTTAAACCCGAAACGGAGCACCTGGGCGTCGGATGCGGCTGGCGGCGATCGACATCGGCACGAACACCGTACGGATGATGGTGGCGGAGCGCGAGGGGAAGTCCGTGCGGCCGCTGGCCCGTTACCAGCGCATCGTCGGGCTGGGCCGGGCCCTGAGGGACACGGGGAACATCGGGGAGAAGGAGTTCGGCGAGGCGGTCGGGGCGTTGAGGGAGTTCCGCCGGGAGATAGACCGGCTGGGCGTCGACGCCTGCCGCTCCTGCGGCACGGCCTGCCTCAGGGAGGCGGGGAACCGCGACCGGTTCCTCTCCGCCGCGCTGGAAGCGGGGATCGGGATCGAGGTGATCGGGCCGGCCGAGGAAGGCCGCCTGGTCTGGGAGGGCATCCGGTCCGCGCTTCCCGGCAGGCCCGGCGACATCGCAATGGACGTCGGGGGCGGCAGCACGGAATTCACGGCGGGCCCCCGGGAGGGGGAGTCGGTCAGCCTGCCCGTCGGCGTCGTCGTCCTGTCCTCCCTCCTGCCGCTTTCGGACCCGCCCCGCGCCTGGGAGTGGAAGGCCCTGACCCATTACGCGCAGCGGAGGGTGGACGACGGAACGGCGCTTTTCGGCCGCAGGAAGAAGCGGCGCATCATCGGCACCGCGGGGACCTTCACGACGCTGCTCGCGCTGGACCGGCGGATGACGCGCTACGACCCCGACCGTATCAACGGCGCGCGCCTGTCGAGGGGAACGGTGCTGCGGTGGGCCGGTCGGCTGTCGGTCCTGACCGACGCCCAGCGGCTCCGGCTGCCGGGGATGGAAAAGGGGAGGGAGAGGTTCATGGTCCCGGGGATGGCCCTCATCTGCGCCGCGGTCCGGCGCTTCGGCTCCGACGGCGTGACCGTCAGCGACGCGGGATTGCTGGAAGGGATCATCGCGGGGATCGGTCGGCAGAAACAGAATCCGTGCAACCCTTGAAGGGAGGGGACATGAAGAACATTTCCGGCGGGCCCGGCGACGGGATGATGGAGGGATTGACGTTCGACGACGTGCTCCTGGTTCCCGCGGAGTCCGACATCATCCCGAAGGACGTCGACGTCACCGTGAACCTCACGCCCGGAATCCAGCTGAACATCCCGCTCCTGTCCTCGGCGATGGACACGGTCACGGAAGCCGACACCGCGATCGCCATGGCGAGGGAAGGGGGGATCGGCTTCCTCCACCGGAACAACAGCGCCGACGAGCAGGCGACCGAGGTCGACCGGGTCAAGAAGTCCGAATCGGGGATGATTTCCGACCCGATCACGGTCGATCCGGACCAGAAGGTCTTCGAGGCGCTCGAGGTGATGAAGAAGTACCGTATCTCGGGGCTGCCGGTGACCCGCGACGGCAAGCTGGCGGGGATACTGACCAACCGGGACCTGCGTTTCGAGACGAATTTCGAACAGCCGATCCGGAACGTGATGACGAAGGACGACCTGGTGACCGTCCCCGTCGGGACGACGCTGGAGCAGGCGAGGGAGATCCTGCACAGGAACCGGATCGAGAAGCTCCTCGTCGTCGACTCCCGCAACAACCTCAAGGGGCTCATCACGATCAAGGACATCCTCAAGATCAAGAAATACCCCAACGCCTGCAAGGATCCCATGGGCCGGCTACGCGTCGGGGCCGCCATCGGTGTGGGGCCGGGGTGGGAGGACCGGATCGAGAAGCTCGTCAAGGCGGGAGTGGACATCGTGTGCGTCGACACGGCGCACGGGCACTCGCGGGACGTCCTGCGGACCGTCAAGGCGATCCGCGCGGAATACAGGGACGTCCCCCTGATGGCGGGGAACGTCGCGACCGGCGAAGCCACGGCGACGCTGATCGAGGCGGGGGTCGACGTCGTCAAGGTGGGCGTGGGGCCGGGGTCCATCTGCACCACGCGGGTGGTTGCGGGAGTCGGCGTTCCTCAGGTCACGGCGATCATGATGTGCGCCCAGGCGGCGGGCAAGAAGGGGATCCCCATCGTCGCCGACGGGGGGATCAAGTACTCCGGCGACATCACGAAGGCGATCGCCGCGGGCGCCTCGGCGGTGATGATCGGCTCCCTCTTCGCCGGCACCGAGGAAAGCCCCGGCGAGATGATCCTTTTCCAGGGCCGCTCCTACAAGGTGTACCGCGGAATGGGGTCCCTGGAGGCGATGCGCAAGGGAGGCAGGGACCGGTATTTCCAGGAACACGTGGACACGATGAGCAAGCTGGTCCCCGAGGGGATCGAGGGGCGGGTCCCGAACCGTGGGCCGCTGTCCGGCGTCATCTTCCAGCTCATCGGGGGGCTCAAGTCGGGCATGGGCTACGTGGGCGCCCGGAACATCCCCGAGTTGCAGCAGCGCGCCTCCTTCATGAAGATCACGCCCGCGGGCTTGAGGGAGAGCCACGTGCACGACGTCATCATCACCAAGGAAGCCCCGAATTACCGGGTGGAATAGGCCGAATCGTTGGAAAAGGGCATACTCATCCTGGATTTCGGGTCGCAGTACACGATGCTGATCGCCCGGCGCGTCCGGGAGCTCAGGGTCTACAGCGAGATCCACCCCTTCAACGTCGGGATGAACGCCATACGGTCCTTCGACCCGTCCGGCATCATCCTGTCGGGCGGGCCGTCCAGCGTGTACGAGGAGGGAGCCCCCCGCGTGCCGCGGGAAGTGTTGGAACTCGGGGTCCCGGTTCTGGGGATCTGCTACGGGATGCAGCTTGTCGCCGACCTCCTCGGCGGCGAGGTCGCCCGCTCCGAGGACCGGGAATACGGCATCGCGCGCATAAAGGGGCAATGGGGAAGCCCCCTGTTCCTCGGGATCGAGGAGTTCCGCAGGGATATGGAAATCCCGGTGTGGATGAGCCACGGGGACCGGATCGAGCGGCTTCCGGAGGGGTTCTCCGCCATCGCCAGCTCGGGCAGCACCCCTGTGGCCGCAATGGCGAACCGGGAAGGGACGATCTTCGGCGTCCAGTTCCATCCCGAGGTGGCCCACACCCCACGGGGCAAGGACATCCTGTCGAACTTCCTTTTCCGGGTCTGCGATCTCAAGCCCTCGTGGACGATGGCCTCCTTCGCGGAGTCCGGCATCCGGAAGATCCGGGAGAAGGTCGGAGAAGGGAAGGTGATCCTCGGACTGTCGGGAGGGGTCGATTCCTCCGTCGCCGCGGTCCTGCTCCACAGGGCGATCGGCGAGCGGCTCACGTGCATCTTCGTCAACAACGGGGTGCTGCGCAAAGGGGAGGCGGAGGAGGTCGTGCATACCTTCCGGGACACCGTCGGCCTGCGGCTCGAATACGTCGACGCCGAGGACCGGTTCCTCTCCGCGCTCGACGGGGTGGAGGACCCGGAGCGCAAGCGGAAGATCATCGGGGAGCTGTTCGTCCGTGTCTTCGAGGAGGCGGCGCGGAGGATCCCCGGGGTCGAGTTCCTCGGGCAGGGCACCCTCTACCCCGACGTGATCGAGAGCGTTTCCTTCAAGGGGCCTTCCGCCGTCATCAAGTCCCACCACAACGTCGGCGGGCTCCCGGAGAAGATGAAGCTCAAGCTGATCGAGCCGCTGCGGGAGCTGTTCAAGGACGAGGTCCGGGCGCTGGGGCGCGAACTCGGGCTTCCCCCCGTCATCCTCGACCGCCAGCCGTTCCCCGGGCCGGGACTCGCGGTCCGCATCCTCGGCGCCGTCACGAGGGAGCGCCTGAGGATCCTCCGGGACGCCGACGAGATCGTCGTGGAGGAGATCCGGAAGGCCGGGCTCTACGAGGCAATCTGGCAGTCCTTCGCCGTCCTGCTGCCGGTCAAGACCGTGGGGGTGATGGGCGACTTTCGCACCTACGAGAACGTCGCCGCAGTGCGGGCAGTGCAGAGCCAGGACGGGATGACGGCCGACTGGGTCCGCCTGCCCTACGACGTCCTCGAAACGATCTCTTCCCGGATCATCAACGAGGTGAAGGGGATCAACCGCGTCGTGTACGACGTGTCCTCCAAGCCTCCCGGAACGATCGAATGGGAATGAAGGGCTTCGTCCACCTCCACCTGCACTCGCAGTACAGCCTCCTCGACGGGACGATCCAGTTCGGCCCCCTCGTCCGCCGCGTCAAGGAGCTCGGGATGCCCGCCGTCGCGGTCACGGACCACGGCGGCATGATGGGCACGATCGAGTTCTACGAGGAGGCGAACCGCGGCGGGGTGAAGCCGATCATCGGGACGGAAATCTACGTCGCCCCCGGCTCACGGGAGGAGAGGAAGGTCGCGCCCAACGGGGAGTACGCCTACCACCTGGTGCTCCTCGCGGAGAACGCGGCGGGGTACCGGAACCTCCTCCGGCTCTCCTCCCTGGCCCAGACGGAGGGGTTCTACTACAAACCGCGGGTCGACAAGGAGCTTCTGAAAAGCCACTCGGAAGGACTGATCGCACTGTCGGCATGCCTGCAGGGGGAGATCCCGCTGGCGCTGGCGACGGAAGGGGACGGGAAGGCGCTCGAGATACTGGAGGAATACCGGTCGATCTTCGATGACGGGCGCTTCTTCCTCGAGATCCAGGACAACGGCCTTCCGGAACAGGAACGGATGAACCCGCGCATCATCGAGCTGGCGAGGCGCACGGGAACGCCGCTGGTCGCGACGAACGATTGCCACTACCTGAACCCGGAGGACGCGCGGTTCCAGGAGATCCTACTGTGCCTCCAGACCGGGAAGACGATCGGCGACCCGACCCGGATGCGCTTCGGGACCGACCAGTTCTACGTCAAGACGGCACAGGAGTTCGAGCGCGCCTTCGGCGCCTGCGCCCCGGACGCGCTGTCCAACACGCTGCTCGTCGCCGAGCGGTGCGACGTGAAGATCGAGCTCGGCCGGCCCAGGATCCCCGAATTCCAGCTTCTTCCCGGCGAAACCTCCGAGCAGCGGCTGCGCAAGGACTCGGAGGAGGGGTTCCGGGAGCGCCTCGAGGAGCGCAGGCGCAGGGAAGGGGACATGCCGCCCGGCGTCGAGGAGGAATACCGCCGCCGGCTCGACTACGAGCTCTCCGTGATCGAGAAGACCGGCTTTTCCGGATATTTCCTGATCGTCTCCGATTTCATAAAGTTCGCGAAGGCGAAGGGGATTCCCGTGGGCCCCGGCCGCGGGAGCGCCGCCGGCAGCCTCGTGGGGTTCTGCCTGCGGATCACCGAGGTCGATCCCATCCCCTACAAACTCCTCTTCGAGCGGTTCCTCAACCCGGAGCGGATCAGCCTCCCCGACATCGACTGCGATTTCTGCAAGGAGCGCCGGGACGAGGTCATCGCCTACGTGCAGGAGAAATACGGCCGGGAGAACGTGGCGCAGCTCATCACCTTCGGGACGTGGAAGCCGCGCGCCGCGGTCCGGGACGTGGGAAGGGTCCTGGAGATGCCTTACGCCGACGTGGACCGGATCGCCAAGCTGATCCCCGCCGACCAGAAGATGACGCTGGAGAACGCTCCGAAGGCGGAACCCCGGCTGAAGGAGATGATCGACTCCGACCCGAAGGTCGCGGAGCTGTTCCGCTACTCCATGCAGATCGAGGGGCGGTCGCGCCACGCCGGGACCCACGCCTCGGCGGTGGTGATCGCGAACCGGCCGATCACGGAATACGCCCCGCTGTTCCGGCAGACGACCGGCGACATCACGACGCAGTACGAGATGAAGGCGGCCGAGAAGGTGGGCCTGGTCAAGTTCGACTTCCTGGGGCTGCGCACCCTGACGGCCATCCACGACACCCTCCGGCTGCTGAAGGAGCAGCGGGGGATCGAGATCGACCTGGCGTCGCTCCCGCTGACCGACAAGGAGACGTACGAGACCCTTTCCCGCGGCGACACGGCGGGGGTCTTCCAGAGCGAGAGCCCGGGGTTCACCGGGCTGATCGCGCGCCTCAAGCCCGACCGGTTCAACCACCTGATCGACATGATGGCGCTGTACCGCCCGGGGCCGCTGCAGAGCGGGATGGCGGACGATTTCGTGGAGAGGCGCCACGGGAGGAAGAAGGTCACCTACCCGCTCCCGCGACTCCAGGAGATCCTGAGCGACACGTACGGCGTCATCGTCTACCAGGAACAGGTCATGGAGATCGGGAAGGCGCTCGCCGGCTTCACGATGGGGCAGGCTGACGTCCTCCGCAAGGCCATGGGGAAGAAGGACGACGCCCTGATGGAGAAGCAGAAAGGGCTTTTCCTGGAAGGGGCGCGCGCCAACGGGATCGACGAGAGGAAGGCGTCCGAGATCTTCGAGCTGGTGCGGCAGTTCGGCGGCTACGGGTTCAACAAGTCCCACAGCACCGCGTACGCGCTGGTCGCGTACCAGACGGCCTGGCTGAAGACGCATTACCCGGTCGAGTTCTACAGCGCCCTGATGACGTCCGAGTCCGGCGACACCGACAAGATCATCCGGTACATCGCCCATTGCCGGGAGAAGGGGATCCCGATACTCCCCCCCGACGTGAACGAGTCCCGGTACGCGTTCTTCCCTTCGGGCGCCGGCATCCGGTTCGGCCTGTCCGCGATCAAGGGGCTCGGCGCGTCCGCGGTCGAGTCGATCATCGAGGCGCGCGCGGAGCGGGGCTTCGATTCCATCCGCGATTTCCTCGACCGGATCGACCTGCGCAAGGTGAACAAGCGCGCGTTGGAGAGCCTGATCAAGTCCGGGGCCCTCGATTCGCTCGATCCCGACAGGGGAAAGATCTTCACCGGGCTTCCCGGCCTGCTGGAGGAGGCGCAGGCTGAGACGCGCCGCAGGGAATCCGGCCAGTTCGCCCTCTTCGGCGCCCCCGCGGAGGAGAGGTCCGCCCCCGCGAAGCCGGGGGGAAGGGCCGCCGCCCCGGCGCCCGCGCCGGAGACCTGGAACCGCCGGGAACGCCTGATGTACGAAAAGGAGGCGCTCGGGTTCTACATCACCGGGCACCCCCTCGATTCCTTCGCCGCGGAGATCTCGATGTATTCGAACTGCACGACGGCGTCGCTTCCCGGGCTGAAACCCGAGACGGAGGTGAAGATCGGCGGGATCGTCGCCCAGATGCGGGAGCGGATCACCCGGAAAGGGGAGAAGATGGCCAACCTGGTCCTAGAGGACCTCGAAGGGACGGTGGACGTGACGGTCTTCCAGAGGGTCTACCAGGAGTGCCGGGACACCCTGGAGAGCCCGGACCCGATCTTCGTCGTCGGGCGGCTGAAAGCGACGGACAAGGGGATCGAGATCCACGCCGACGAGGTGTTCCTCATGTCGAACGTGCGCGAGCGCCTCGCGAAGTCGGTCCATTTCCGGATCGACATGGGGCGGGCGGGGGTGCGCGACGTCGAGGAGCTGGCCAGGGCGATCCGGCGGCACCCGGGGGACAAGAAAGCGTACGTCCACATCGTCCGGGCAGGCGAGTACGAGGCGGTCGTGTCGCTGCCGGATTCTCTCGGGGTTTCCCCGTCGCTCGACCTGGCGCGGGAGCTCAAGACCCGCTTCGGGTACGGCGTCCTCCGCCTGCATTGACGCCCATGGACGGTCGCCGCAGGGAAAGCGCCTTCCTTGTCTACGCGAGGCGGAAACGCCTTCGCGGGCCCGCCTCGGTCCTGCACGTGTCCGAGGTGATGAAGGAGCTTGCCGACCTGGTGAAGTCTGCCGGCGCCGTCGTGGCGGCGTCCCATGTCCAGACCGTCGACGCGGAGAACCCGGCGACGCTGGTCGGGAAGGGGACCATCGCGCAGCTCAAGGAGATGATCGGAGAAAAGGAGGCGAACCTCGTCGTGTTCCAGAACCTCCTCAAGCCCAAGCAGCAGGCGCTGCTGGAAGAGGAGCTCGGGGTGAAGACGCTGGACCGTCGCGAGGTCATCCTCGACATCTTCGCCCAGAGGGCCCGCACCCGGGAGGGGAAGCTCCAGGTCGAGCTGGCGCAGCTCTCCTTCCGGCTGGGGCGGCTCGCGGGCGGGCGCAAGGAGCTTTCCCGGCTGGGCGGCGGCATCGGGACGCGGGGACCCGGCGAGAAGAAGCTCGAAGAGGACCGTCGCCGCATTCGCCAGCAGATCCGGCAGATCGAGAGAGAGCTTTCGACCGTCCGGAGGACCCGCTCGCTCCATTATCAGCATCGCAGGGAGGTGGGTTACCCGGTGGTCGCGCTGGTGGGCTATACCAACGCGGGGAAATCGACCCTGTTCAACCGTCTCACCGGGGCGGACGTCTTCGTTGCGGACAAGCTGTTCGCGACCCTCGATCCGACGGCCCGGAGGTTCCGGCTGCCGGGCGGGAGGGAGGCGATACTCGTTGACACGGTCGGGTTCATACACGACCTGCCGTCGGAGCTTCGACAGGCTTTCCTGGCGACGCTGGAGGGAATCGGCGAGGCGGACCTCCTGCTCCACGTCGTCGACGGAAGCTCCGACGCGATGGAGAGCAACATCGCGTCCGTGGAATCCATCCTCGCGGAGCTTTCGTTCCGCGAGAAGCCGTTCCTCCTGGCGATGAACAAGCGCGACCTTTGCCTTCCCGGGCTGCCGCGCCCCGCCGGCGCCATCCGGATCTCGGCGAAGACGGGGGAGGGCGTCCCGGAACTGCTGACCGCCGTCGAGAGGGAGCTATGCCTGCACCGCCCGGAAAGAGCCGGTTCGACCAGGCCCGACTGATCAACATCGCCAACTGCCTCACGGCGATGCGGGTGCTGCTCGTCCCGCTGTTCGTCTACCTCATCCTCGTGGGGAGGGAACGGGAGGCGCTCGTGGTCTTCGCCGTGTGCGGCCTCACCGACGGCCTCGACGGCATCCTCGCGCGGCGCCTTCGCCAGCGCACGCTGGTCGGGGCGTACCTCGACCCGATCGCGGACAAGCTGCTCATGGCGACCGCCTTCGTCGTCCTCGCCTACATAAACGTCGTCCCGCTGTGGCTCACCGTTCTCGTGATCAGCAGGGACCTCTTCATCCTGGTCGGCAGCTCCCTGTACCTGATCCTGATCGACGCCACCGACATCCGGCCGACGACGGTCAGCAAGCTGAACACCGCGGTCCAGATCGTCACCGTCGTCTTTTTCCTCGCCCGGGCGGCCTTTCCCGGGGCGTCGCGCCTCCTTCCCGCCGGGGTCGGGCCGGCGGTCTCCCCCGCGCTCATCGGACTGTGCGCCGTGACCACCGCCGTTTCGGGGGCGCAGTACCTCTACATGGGGATCCGGAAGCTCTCCGATGGGCAGTGAGGGGGTGCGCGTCGATTCCGTCGCGGCGGGAGGGCTCGCCGCGGCGGCCGGCATCCGCCCGGGAGACCGGATCCTCTCGGTCTCGGGGAAACCGGTCGAGGACCTGCTCGACCTGCACTTCCTGACTTCGCGCGCCAGGTTCGCCGTCCGCTGGAGAGCGGCGTCGGGGGAAGTCCGCGAGAAGGCTTTCCGCCCCTCCGGCGAGACACTGGGGATCTCGCCCGAGCCGATCCGGGTCCGGCGATGCCGCAACCGGTGCATCTTCTGCTTCGTCCACCAGCTCCCGAAGGGCTTGAGGCCCGCTCTGTACGTCAAGGACGAGGACGTCCGGCTCTCCTTCCTGCACGGGCAATACGTGACCTTTTCCGACCTTTCGGAGGAGGAAGCGCGCAAGATCATGAGATACCGCCTTTCTCCGCTGTACGTGTCGATCCACACCGCCTCCCCGGACCTGCGCCGGCGCATGCTCGGCAACCCGCGGGCCCGGGACGTCATGGAGGTGATGCGCCGCCTGACCCGCGCGGGGATCGCCCTTCACGGGCAGATCGTCGTCTGCCCCGGGATCAACGACGGGGAGGAGCTTTCCCGCACCCTGTCGCGCCTTTCGACCTTGCGCCCGGGATTGCGCACCGTCGCCGTGGTCCCCGTGGGGCTCACGTCGCACCGCGCCGGTCTTCCCCCGCTGCGCCCCGTCACGCGGGAAGAGGCGCGGGAAACGCTCGACCTGCTCCGCGCGTTCCGGAAAGAACGCGACGGGGAGCCGTTCGCCATGGCGGCCGACGAGTATTACCTCCTGGCGGAGAGGGAGGTCCCCGGGAGGAAGGCCTACGGCTCCTTCGCCCAGATCGGGAACGGGGTGGGGCTGTTGCGGACTTTCCGCGATGATTCCGCCGCCCTGTTCCGAAGGAAGCGGTGGCCGGCCGGCGCCTCCGGCGGCACCGTGGTGACGGGATGGTCCGCGGCCGGGATCGTGTCGGATTTCCTTCGGGAATATTCCCGCAGGGCGGGCGCGACGTTCCGGCCGCTGCCGGCGGCCAACCGCCTGATGGGGGAAAGCGTCACCGTGACCGGGCTGCTGGGAGGGGAGGACATCGTGTCCGCCGCGGCCGGCAAGGTCCGCGGACCGCTGTATATCCCGTCGGTTACGCTTCGCGACGCGGGGGATTTCTTCCTCGACGGCCTCACCCCGGACGACGTCTCGCGAAGGCTGGGGGGCCCGGTCCGGATCTTCGAGCCCACTCCCCGGGGCTTCCACGAAGCGGTGTATTCCGGAAAACGCTCAATAAATCGTTGACATCGAAAGGCAGTGTCCGATATATTCATTGGTCTTGGACGACGTGGGACGGGCGATTAGCTCAGATGGTTAGAGNNGCCCTGCGGAGGCTGAGGTCGTGGGTTCAAATCCCACCAGGCGTGCCATCCTGGGCGATTAGCTCAGTGGTTAGAGCACCTGCTTTACACGCAGGGGGTCACTGGTTCAAGTCCAGTATCGCCCACCATTTTCACTCCCCGGCACGGCGCGATTCACGGGCGGCGAAGCCACCGGGCCGACGGTGCGCGGGGAGTTTTTTTACTTTTTGTAAATCGAAGGGTTACGGTGATATGACGCTCCTGGAGCTGGCAAAAAAGGAGGGCAAGGCCAAGGTCGCCGTGGCGGCCAGGGTGGACGGCAAGGTCCTCGACCTCGGGCGCCCGGCGCCCGAAGGCCAGCCCGTCGAGTGGATCACCGCCTCCCATCCCGAGGGGGCGGACATCCTCCGGCACAGCACGGCCCACGTGATGGCGGCCGCGGTCAAGGAGCTGTTCCCGGAGGCGCTCATCACCATCGGCCCCTCGATAGAGAACGGCTTCTACTACGATTTCGACGTCGACATCCCCTTCACCCCCGAGGACCTCGTACGGATCGAGGAGCGGATGCGGGAAATCGTGAAGAAGGCCGAGCCGTTCGTCCGGGAGGAAGTGCCGAAGGAGAAGGCGCGGGAGATCTTCCCGGGCGAGCCGTACAAGGAAGAGCTGCTCGACGACATCCCCGACGAGACCGTCTCTCTCTACCGCACCGGGAATTTCCTCGACCTGTGCCGGGGCCCCCACGTGCCCGACTCCGGAAAGCTGGGCGCCTTCAAGCTGATGAACACGGCCGGCGCGTACTGGCGGGGCGATTCGAACAAGAAGATGCTCACCCGCATTTACGGGGTCGCGTTCCCGACGAGGAAGGAGCTCGACGAGCACCTCCGGATCCTCGAGGAGATCAAGAAACGCGATCACCGCAAGATCGGCAAGGAGCTCGACCTCTTCAGCGTGACCGACGACATCGGCCCGGGCCTCATTCTGTGGCACCCGAAGGGGGCGGCGGTCCGGAAGATCATGGAGGACTTCTGGCGGGCGGAGCATGCCCGCGCGGGGTACGACCTGGTCTTCTCCCCGCACATCGCCCGGCTCGAGATGTGGAAGATCAGCGGCCACACGGACTACTACCGGCAGTCCATGTTCAGCCCCATCGACATCGAGGGGCAGGAATATCAGCTCAAGCCCATGAACTGCCCGTTCCATATCCAGATCTACAAATCGCGGATGCGCTCCTACCGCGATCTCCCGGTGCGGTACGCGGAGCTGGGGACGGTATACCGGTACGAGCCCTCGGGGACGCTTCACGGGCTCCTGCGGGTCCGCGGTTTCACGCAGGACGACGCGCACCTGTTCCTGCGTCCCGACCAACTCGACGAGGAGATCTTCTCCCTGCTCGATTTCACGCTCTTCGTCCTGCGCTCGTTCGGGTTCGACCGGTACGACATCTACCTGTCCACCCGTCCGGAAAAGTACGCCGGCACGCTCCCGAACTGGGAGCTGGCGGAGACGGCCCTCCGCAAGGCGCTGGAGAGGAAGGGGCTCCCGTTCTCGGTCGACCCCGGGGAAGGTGTGTTCTACGGGCCGAAGATCGACATCAAGATCAAGGACATGCTCGGACGTTCCTGGCAATGCTCCACGATCCAGGTCGACTTCAACAACCCCGAGCGGTTCGACGCG
>DCUH01000124.1 GCA_002327765.1 bacterium UBA2219
CCTTCGGTGAACTTCATGATGTTGCCCTTGTGCACCAGGGTCACGCTGGGTTTGTCGTGGTCGATCGCGTACTGGATGGCCTTGCGCACCAGACGCTCGGTTCCCTCGATGGACACCGGCTTGATGCCGATCGCCGAGGTCGCGGGGAAGCGGATCTTGGTCACGCCCATTTCCTGCTGCAGGAAGGCGATGACCTTCTGCACCGCCTCGGAATTGGCCTCCCACTCGACGCCGGCGTAGATGTCTTCGGTGTTCTCGCGGAAGATGACCATGTCGACCAGTTCCGGCCGCTTCACAGGCGACGGGACGCCGGGGATGTACTTCACGGGGCGCAGACAGACGTAGAGGTCGAGCTCCTGGCGCAGCGCGACGTTCAGCGAGCGGAAGCCGCCCCCGATCGGCGTGGTCAGGGGGCCCTTGATCCCCACGAGGTATTCCCGGAAGGCAGCGAGGGTGTCCTCGGGCAGCCACTCCCCCGTCCGGTTGAACGCCTTTTCGCCCGCCAGGACCTCGAGCCACCGGACCTTCCGCTTTCCCCCGTAGGCCTTCAGGACGGCGGCATCGAAGACGCGGACGGAGGCACGCCAGATATCGGCGCCGATCCCGTCCCCCTCGATGAACGGCAGGATCGGCCGGTCCGGGACGTCGAGGGTGCGATCGGGCCTCATGACGATCTGTTCCCCGTCGGAGGGCGGGTCCAGCATCCGGAAGGGCGCCATGTTTTCCTCCTGTTGGGGGATAAAAATACAGAATATTGGACGATCGCCGGACCGTCAAGGGACCGGGAGACGAAACCGGGTACGGCGGGGGGCTACGCCTTCCGGCAGAGGGCGAGCAGGGCGTCGGTGTCGACCGACGCGCGGACGGCTTCGACCCCCCGGGCGACCTTCTCCGGTTCGCGAATCCGCAGGCGCCCCAGGATGCGCTCGAACTTCTCCACGGTGGAGAAGGTGTCCTCCGCCACCTTCAGGACGGCCACGCCCTTTTCACGCGCCTTCGAAAGGATGATGTCGTTCGGAGCGACCCCGCCCGTCAGCACCAGGGCCACCGTGTCGGTCTCGAGGGCGGCGAGCTGGATGTCCGTCCGGAAGCCGCCGGTGACCACCGCCTTCCGCGGGATGCCGCGGAAGATCCGCAGCGCGTGCTCCACGTCCATCGTTCCCACGCAGAACCGCTCGATCATCGTCCCGGGGGAGGGCCCCTCCGCCAGGACCGCCGCGTTGAGCCGGGGGACCAGCGAGCCCACGCTGACGCTGTCGAGCAGCGGATCGAGCGGGACGGCCCCGAGGACCCGGATCCCCCTCCCCTCCAGGAAGGTGCCCGCCGTTCCCCGAACGAACGACTCCTGCGCCGGTGCGACCCGGTTGAAGATCACCCCAAGCAGCCGTGGCCCCAGTACCTGGGCCGCCCACAGCACCTGGTCCATCGACTTCTCGCCCTCGAACCGGTCCACCAGGACCACGCGGCAGTTGAAGTTCACGATCAGCTCCAGGGGGGATAGGCCGAAGAAATAGCCGTCGCGGGCGTTGGCGGTGCCCCCGACGAGCAGGATCTCCGAGCGGGCCTCGGCGTCGCGCACCGACGCGGTGATCTTCCCCCGCAGGCGGAGGTCCTCTCCGCGGTACGCGGCCATAACCAGGTCGGGCGTGATCACGGCCGGGCAGAACGCCTCCGGCGGCCCCTCGAGCCCAAGCTGGTTCGCGATGAACGAGGCGTCCTCGTCGACCAGCCGCCCCCCCTCCATGACGGGGATCTTCCCGAGGATCTTGAGGTACCCCACCTTGACGCCCGCCCCGCCCCAGATCTTCCCGAGGGCGAGCGCGACAAGCGTTTTCCCGGCGTATTCCGACGTGGACGCGATGTACAGGTTCATTTCCTGCCCTCCGCTACCGCTACCCGGCAGTCGATCGCCCGAAGCCCCTTGCCCCTGGGCATCACCCGGACGGGGTTGATGTCGAGCTCCATGATCTCGGGGAAGTCGCACGACAGGGCTGACAGCCGCAACATGGCGTCGATGATGGCCTCCTCGTCCGCCGGCTCGGTGCCGCGGTACCCGGCCAGCAGCGGGTAGGCCCGGATCTCCCGGATCATCTCCGAGGCGTCGCGACGCGAGACCGGCGCCACCCGGAACGCGACGTCCTTCAGAACCTCGACGTAGATGCCGCCGAGGCCGAACATCAGCAGCGGCCCGAACTGCGGGTCGCGGGTCAGCCCCAGGATGAGCTCCTGGCCGCCGACGATCATCTCCTGCACGGAGACCCCGGCGATCCAGGCGTCCGGGGCGTGACGGCGGACCGAGGAGGTGATCTCGGCGAACGCCCGTTCGACGTCCGCCTCGGACGCGAGGCCGAGGCGCACGCCCCCCACGTCGGTCTTGTGGAGGATCTGCGGGGAGACGATCTTCATGACGACCTGCGGGACGCCCATTCCCCGGAACGCCTGCACGGCGTCCGCGGACGTCTGGGCGAAGGAGTTCTTCGGGAAGGAGAAGCCGTACACCTCGAGGATGGCCCGCGCGTCCTCCTCCCCCCCCTGCCCTCCCTTGCCGAGGATCCTGCCGATGGCGCGCTGGGCGGCCATCGGGCGGCCGCCGAGGGAGCCGCCATCCTCAGGGAAATCGGCGGTCTGGATGCGGGAGTACCGCACCATCGCGTGCGCGGTGCCCACGGCGCGCTCCGGGGTGATGTAACTGGGGACCCCGCCCTCCATGAGGATCTTGCGGGCGGAGGCGACGCTGGTCCCGCCGACGAACGACCCGAACACCGTTTTCCCCGTCTTCCCCAGCCCGGACACGACGGCGCGCGCCGTTTCCTCGGGCTCGGTCATGACCTGCGGCGTCAGCAGCACGAGGACCATGTCGACGGAATCGTCGCCCGCGAGGATATTGAGGACGTCCCGGTACCGGTCGGCTCGGGCGTCCCCGATGATGTCCACCGGGTTGACCAGGCTGGAGGTCGGCGGGACCTTGGGGGCGATCTGCGCGCGCAGCGACTCGGAGACCTCGGCGAGACGGATCCCGAGGCGGTCCGCCGTGTCCGCCGCCAGGATCCCCGGCCCGCCCGCGTTGGTCAGGATGAGGAGCTTCCCCTGTTTCGGCACCGGCTGCATCGAGAAACCGACGGTGAAGTCGAACAGCTCCTCGATCGAGGCGGCGCGCAGTATCCCCGCCTGGCGGAACGCCGCGGCGTAGGCACTGTCGGAACCCGCCAGGCTTCCCGTGTGGGAGGAGGCGGCCCGGGCGCCCGAGGCCGTGGCGCCCGCCTTCAGAAGGACGACCGGCTTGCGGAGAGTCACCTCCTTGGCGGCTTTCAGGAACCGCCGGCCGTCGTCGATGCTCTCGATGTAGCCCATGATCACGCGGGTCTCCGGGTCGTCGGCCAGGAACTCGAGGACGTCCGACTCGGAGACGTCGGCCTTGTTCCCCATGCTCACGACCTTGGAGTAGCCGATGTTCTCGCCCAGAGACCGGTCCAGGAGGGCCGTGCAAAGCGCCCCGGACTGGGAGAGGAAGCCGATGTTCCCCTTGCCGGGGGTGCCGTTGGAAAAGGAGGCGTTCAGGCGGGCGTGGGTGTCGATCACCCCGAGGCAGTTCGGGCCCACGACCCGGATTCCGGTGGCCCGCGCAATGGAGGTGAGCTCGCGCTCCAGGGTGACGCCGGCGCCCCCCACCTCCTTGAAGCCGGCGGAGATGGCGATGGCCGCCTTCATCCCCTTCGCCGCGAGGGCGGGGAACGCCTTCAGGATGTCCTTCGGGGACACGACGAACACGCCGAGGTCCACGGGGCCGGGAATCGCCTCGACGGAGGCGTACAGCGGACGTCCCAGCAGCTCGCCGCCGCCCGGGTTCACGCCGTACAGGGGCCCGGGGAACCCGGCCTGCACGAGGTTCGCGAAGACGCCGTACCCCACCTTCTCGGGGTTCCGGGACGCCCCGACGACCGCTACGGATTTCGGCTGGAACAGTTCCCTGGGCAGCACGGGTCCACTATAAACCAATTCGGAGGAGGCATGGAAGGGGGCGAAAACAGCCCCGTTCCCCTAGTTTTTCACGGGAGTGGTCACCCGGATCGACAGCTCCCGGAGCTGCTTGACGTCGACCTCCGATGGGGCGTCGGTCATGAGGCACGTGGCCTTCTGCGTCTTCGGGAACGCGATCACGTCGCGCAGCGACTCCGCCCCGGACAGGATCATCGATATCCTGTCGACACCGAATGCGATCCCCCCGTGCGGCGGGGCGCCGAACTCCAGCGCCTCGAGGAGGAAGCCGAACTTGACGCGCGCCTCCTCCGGCCCGATGTTCAGGAGCCCGAACACCTTGGACTGGATGTCCTTGCGGTGGATACGGATGCTCCCTCCCCCGATTTCGGAGCCGTTGAGAACCATGTCGTACGCCTTGGCGCGCGCCTTCCCCGGATCCGTTTCGAGGAGCGGCAGGTCCTCGTCGAGCGGCGAGGTGAACGGGTGGTGCATCGCCCCCCACCGCTTCTCCTCCTTGTCCCACTCGAACATCGGGAAGTCGGTGACCCAGAGGAGATGGTGCAGGTTCGGGTCGATCATCCCGAGCTTCTCCCCGAGATGAAGCCGGAGCCGCCCCAGGGAGGCGCAGACCACGTCGAACCCGTCCGCGACGAACAGGAGCAGGTCCCCGGGCTTCGCGCCGGACCGCTCGCGCAACTCCTTGAGCTGCTCCTCCCTGAAGAACTTCGTCAAGGGCGACGTCAGCCCCTGACCCGTGACCTTGAACCACGCGAGGCCTCCCGCCCCGCCGATCTTCGCCACCTCCTCGAGCGCTGCGATCTCCGCCCGGCTGGACTCGGCCAGCCCCGGGGCGGTGATCCCGCGGATGAAGCCGCCCTTCGCCGCGACCTCGGCGAACACGCGGAACTCCGTCTTCGACAGAAGCTCCGTGTAGTCCGCGATCTCGAGTCCGAAGCGGGTGTCCGGCTTGTCGACGCCGAACCGGTCCATCGCCTCCCGGTAGGTGAGCCTCGGGACCGGGGAGGAAAGCTCCTTTCCGAGCACGTCGCGGAAAACCCGCGTCATCATCCCCTCGAACATCCGGAAGACGTCCTCCCGGTCGACGAACGACATCTCCGCGTCGATCTGGGTGAACTCCGGCTGGCGGTCGGCGCGGAGGTCCTCGTCCCGGAAGCATTTCACGATCTGCGCGTATCGGTCGTACCCCGATATCATCAGGATCTGCTTGAACAGCTGCGGGGACTGCGGCAGCGCGTAGAACATCCCCGGGTTGACGCGGGACGGAACCAGGTAGTCGCGCGCGCCTTCCGGCGTGCTTTTCGTGAGCACCGGCGTCTCGATCTCGAGAAAGCCGTTCTCGAACAGATACTCCCGCACGCTGCGGGCAAGCCGCGCGCGCAAAAGGAAATTCGACTGGACCGACGGCCTCCGCAGGTCGAGGTAGCGGTACTTGAGCCGGACGCTCTCGGCGACGTCCGTGTCGTCCTCGAGGGAGAAGGGGACCGGCTTCGACTCGTTGAGGACGGCGAGCGAGACCGCCGCGACCTCGACCTCCCCCGTGGGCAGGTTCGGGTTCACCGTCCCCTCCGGCCGGCGGCGGACGGTGCCGCGCACCGAAAGGACGAATTCCACCCGCAGCGCCTCGGCCTTGGCGTGCGCCTCGACGGACCCCTCGGGGTTGATGACGACCTGCGCCAGCCCTTCCCGGTCGCGCAGGTCGATGAACACAAGCCCTCCGTGGTCCCGGCGCCGGTGTACCCAGCCGCAAAGCACCACCTCCTGTCCGATGTGCTCGGGCCGCAGCCGGCCGCAGTATATGGTCCTCTTGTGCTCGGGCAGGAACGCGTCCAACGTCAATCCTCCTTTTTGTACCCGCGGAGCCTTCGCATGGCCTCCTCCGCGGAAACCTCTTCCTGCGTCGCCTTCTCCATGTCGCGGTACGCCACCGCGCCGCGCGCGGCCTCCTCCTCGCCGAGGACGAGGACCGCCTTCGCGCCCGACCGGTCGGCCCGCCGGAACTGGCTCTTCAGGCTGCGCCCTTCGTAGTCCATGTCGGCCCGCACGCCCTGCGCGACGAGCTCCATCTTCCACCGGTACGCCTCCGGCAGGAGCGCCGGGGACGTGGTCACGAGGAAGACGTCCGCTGCCGGGGGCGCCGCGCCGCCCTCGCCCAGGAGCATCAGGAGCCGCTCCACACCGATCGCGAAGCCGATGGCCGGGACGGCCTCCTTCCCGCCGATCATCTCCGCGAGGCCGTCGTACCGCCCCCCCGCGGCGACGGTGTTCTGCGCCCCCATGCCGGGGATGACGAACTCGAAAGTCGTCCGCCGGTAATAGTCGAGCCCCCGGACCATCCGCGGGTTCCTGCGGAACGGGATCCCCGCCGCGGACAGCGACGCCTCGACATCGGCGAAATGGTCGCGGCACGGCCCGCACAGGGAATCGAGTATCGAGGGTGCGTCGGCGGTCGCCCGGATGCACCGCTCCGCCTTGCAATCGAGTACGCGCAAGGGGTTGCGGCCTCTGCGCCGGCGGCAGTCGTCGCACAGGTCGGCGTCGCGCCCGGCGAGGAACTCCGCGAGGCGCTCATTGAAGCGGGGCCGGCATTCCGGGTCCCCGAGGGAGTTGATCTCGAGCGACACGCCGTCGAGGCCGGCGTCCCGGAGGAAGCCGTACAGGAAGGCCATCGTCTCGGCGTCGGCGTAGGGCGACCCGGTCCCGAACAGCTCCGCCCCGAACTGGTGGAACTGCCGGAGGCGCCCCTTCTGCGGCCGCTCGTGCCGGAACATCGGGCCGATGTAGAACAGCCGGACCGGCCACTCCCCCAGCTCGGCCCGGTGCTCGAGGACCGCCCGCACCACCGACGCGGTCCCCTCGGGCCGCACCGTCAGGCTGTCGCCCGACCTGTCGGCGAAGGTGTACATCTCCTTCTCGACGATGTCGGTCGTCTCGCCGACCGCGCGCGAGAATAGCTCCGTGCGCTCCAGGAGCGGCGTGCGGATCTCGCGGAAGCCGTATCGGCCGGCGTGCGCCCGGAACGACGCCTCGACCGCGGACCAGCGTGAGGACTCGGGGGGAAGGATGTCCTT
>DCUH01000100.1 GCA_002327765.1 bacterium UBA2219
CTGCGGCCCGCAGTGAACGGGGACAGCCCTTTTCGGCGTAAGCGGTATCCGCTGGTTCGGCGATCCGATCGCCTGGATCCGCCTGCAAGCCGTCCCGAACGGGGAGGTCTTGAGCTAGGGCAGCGGCCCGAAGCAAAGGGCCGCTGCCCCATGGCCTCAGTAGATCGGGAACCGCTCCTTCTCGAGCGTCGCGGCGGCGAGCTTGCGCTTCGCTTCCAGGAGCCCCACGGCCTCGTACCGTCCCGACCGGCGGATGCCGGTGAGGAGCGTCTTCAGCATGGGCCCCTCGCCGATGTAGAAGGCCGCGCGCCGCGCGGCGGTGGTGCAATCCTCCTGGGCCTGGAAGGCGAACACCTTCGTCGCGGCCTCGGAAAGCTCGGTCCGCATGGCGTTGCCGGAGCCCGAGATCTTCTCCGCCCGCAGGATGGAGCTCTCGAGGGCGAAACAGCCGATGGCCAGGTCGGCCAGCGCGATCAGCACCTCCTGCTCCTCGTTGATCTTCGCCATGTAGCGCTGCACGGCCGAGCCGGCCAGCACCAGGAAGGCGTCCTTCAGGTTGCGCAGGAGCTGCTTCTCCGCGCCGAAGGGCACGGCGGGGGGGTCGGACGCGGGGGCGGAGAGGCGCCCGACCGCCTTCATGATCTCGTCCTGCAGCGGGAGCTCGCCCTTCAGGGCGCGCTTGAGCAGGGTGCCGGGGATCAGCATCCGGTTAATCTCGTTGGTCCCCTCGAAGATCCNNCCGGTTGATCCGCTCGTCGCGGTAGGCCCGCTCCGCGGGGTATTCCTGCGTGTAGCCGTACCCTCCGTAGATCTGCACGCCGTGGTCCGCCACCGTCGCCATGGCGTCGCTGCAGAACACCTTCGCGATGGCGCATTCCATGGAGTACTCCTCGATCCCCGCCTGGTACTTCTCGTAATAGTCGGGGGCCCCCTTGTCCGCCTTCAGCGGCTCGAGACGCTCGTCGATCATGCCGCCGATGCGGTAGGCGACCGACTCGGAGGCGTAGGTGGCCGCAGCCATGTCGGCGAACTTCTCCCGGATGGCGCCGAAGGTGCCGATGGTCACACCGAACTGCTTCCGCTGGTTCGCGTACTGCGCCGACTCGGCGATGATGTACTTCGCGCCGCCCGTGACGCAGGCGCCCAGCTTCAGCCGCCCGACGTTCAGGACGTTGAAGGCGATCTTGTGCCCCTTGCCGATCTCGCCCAGTACGTTCTCCACGGGAACCTGCGCGTCCTCCAGGATGACCGGGGTCGTCGAGGAGCCCTTGATCCCCATCTTCTTCTCTTCGGGGCCGTGGGAGACGCCGGGGAAGGTGCGCTCCACGAGAAACGCCGTGAATTGCGTCCGGTCGATCTTGGCGAAGACGGTGTAGAGGTCCGCGAAGCTGCCGTTGGTGATGTACTGCTTCGTCCCGTTGAGGATGTAGTGCTTGCCGTCCGGCGACAGCGTGGCGACCGTGCGGCAGCTCATCGCGTCGCTTCCGGCCTCGGGCTCGGTGAGGCAGTAGGCCGCGATCCACTCGGCGGAGATGATCTTCGGAAGGTATTTCTCCTTCTGCGCCTTCGTCCCGTAGTACACGAGCGGAAGCGTCCCGATCCCCGAGTGGGCGGTGACCGCCGTCGAGAACCCGCCATAGATGGACGCCTTCTCCGCGGCGATCAGCCCCGTCGTCTTGGACAGCTCGAGCCCGCCGTACTCCTCGGGGGCGTCGATCGTGAGCATGCCCAGCTCGCCGAACTGGCGCAGCAGCTTCACCATCAGCTCGAAGTCGTGCTCTTCCAGCTTCTCGACGTTCGGCAGCACCTCGTTCCGGACGAACTGGTCCGTCGTGTCGGCGATGGAAATCTGCTCTTCCGTGAAATCTTCCGGTGTGAACACGTCCCCGGGGGGAACGTCCGCGATCAGGAATTCTCCGCCTTTCAAAAGCTTTTCGGGGGCCATTTTTTTACCTCGCACTCGGGCTTCCCCTGTTACCAGGGGTTCATGGGGATATCATACTTACACTTAACGTTCATGTAAAGTACGGCGTCCAAAAAAAAACGGGGCGAATTTCGCCCCGTTGTTTGATTTTTAAGGTCGCTGTCCGTCGGCGGCCCGATATTACCTCTTGAACTTTCTGCGGCCCCAGACAGCGATCCCCACCATGCCTGCCCCGAGAAGCACGAGCACACCCGGCTCCGCCGGCAACGCGCCGCCGATGGATGCCTGCCCGACTCCGCTGAGGAGGCCTCCGAGAATCACCAGCATGACGATCAGGGCGATTTTCATGCGTTTCACCTTTCATCCGTGAACATGGAGCACATCATACCAAACCGTGAATCCCCTGTCTCTGGACATATATTTCTGCACCTTTGATGCCAACCCGAAATTACAGACAAGTGGTTGATACTGCAGACATAATATTTTTCATTCACGTAAGATATAAATATAAATTGAACTTCTGGGTAAAAATTTGCCCATTTGCGGCAACATACTCTCTCGAGCGCCTCTCAACCGCCGACTCAAACGTGGTTTACGAGTTCCCGGTCGGTGTTCCGGTCGGTTCGGCCGCATCGCCCGGCGGGCGCGATTCCCTGCGGCGGGCAAGGTCCCCCCCCGCTTCGGCCGCGCGTTCGGCGACCCTCGCCTCCATCTCCTCGAGCACGACCTGCAGCGTTTCCTCCGCTTCCCTTCGCCTCGCGTGGTCGGTCAACAGGATCCCCGTACCCTCGATCCTCGCCGACAGGGTGTCCTCCCCGAGCAGCGCCGCGGCGGACCGGTTGAGGTTCTCCACGCGCCCGTCCCTGTCGAGGAAGAACGCCTCCTCGACCCGGTTGAAGAACCCCTCCAGGTGCCTGCGGAGCCGCACCTCTTCATCCCGTGGAAACCCCTCGCCCCGGACCAGGTCGAAGCAGAGCTTCCGGAAATATCTGAGCAGGATGAAGGAGAGACGCAATTCCATGCAGATCCCTGTGGCGTCCCTCCTCGAGGGCACCGAACGCTGCGGCCGCGTCGGGCCGGGCGCTTCCCACGGCCGAGGAAAGAGCGGAGATCGATGCGCGCCAGACCTCCTCGTTCGCGGGGACGGCCGAAGCGTAGCCGTTCCGGCGGATGTACGAAAGGATCCTTTCGACGAGCCAGGATTCGCTGCCCGCCAACAGGTCGCGCAATCGCTCCATGGGCGCCGCCTTTTCGAGGCCGGTTTCGTCCCGCGGAAGAAGGAATCGGACGTTCGTCCATGGTATCCCGTAAGACCCGGTTTGATGAATATAGCTCATGCCTTTCCCCGGCCCGGGGCCCCGAAAAAAAGGAAGGGGCGTCCCCGCGACCCGCGCGGGAACGCCCCCTTTTACGGCGCTCCGTCCGGCCGTGCCGGCCCGGTCACTCCCTCTCGAACAGCCCCGCGGCGCCCATCCCGCCGCCGATGCACATCGACACCACGCCCAGACCCGCCCCGCGCCGCTTCATCTCGTGGAGCAGCGTCGCGGTGAGCTTGGCGCCCGTGCAGCCGAGGGGATGGCCCAGCGCGATCGCCCCGCCGTTCACGTTCACCTTGTCGGGATCGAGCGACAGCTCCCGGATGACCGGAAGCGCCTGGGCGGCGAACGCCTCGTTCAGCTCGAACAGGTCCACCCGCGTCTGCTTGACGCGCATGCGCTTGAGCAGCTTCGGGATCGCCTCCTTGGGCCCGAGTCCCATCACGTCCGGCGCCACGCCCGCAACGGCGTAGCCCAGGAAACGCGCCATCGGCTCCACGCCGAGCTCCTTGAGCGCCTTCTCGGACACCACGATGGACGCCGCCGCGCCGTCGCTCATCTGGGAGGAGTTCCCCGCGGTGACCGTTCCCTGCGCGGTGAAGGCGGGCTTGAGCTTGGCCAGCCCCTCGATCGTCGTGTCGGCCCGCGGCCCGTCGTCCACCTCGAAGACGATCTCCTTGCGAACGGGCCTGCCGTCCTCGCCTTCCCGGAACACCACCGTGCCCACGGGGACGATCTCGCCGCGGAATTTCCCCTGTTCGATCGCTTCGAGCGCCTTCCGGTGGCTGTGGAAGGCGAACTGGTCCTGGTCCTCCCGCGTCACCTGGTACTGCGCGGCCACCTTCTCGGCGGTCAGCCCCATCGGCAGGAACACCTCCGGCCGGGACTCGAGGACCGACGGGTTGAAGGACGGCTTGTTCCCGCCCATGGGGACCATGGTCATCGACTCGATGCCGCCCGCTATGATGATGTCGTCGAACCCCGCCATGATCCGCTCGGCGGCCATCGCGATCGACTGCAGCCCCGAGGAGCAGAACCGGTTGATCGTCATCGCGGGGACGTGGTCGGGGATCCCCGCCATCAGCGCGCTGGTGCGGGCCACGTTCATCCCCTGCTCCGCTTCCGGCATCGCGCAGCCCATGATCACGTCGTCCACCCGGGCGGGGTCGAGGTCCGGCACCCTGGACAGGACGCCGCGGATCGCCGCCGCGCCGAGGTCGTCGGGACGCGTGTCCTTCAGGCTCCCCTTGTACGCCTTCCCGACCGCCGTGCGCACGGAAGCTATGATATACGCCTTGCTCATCGTCGTATTCCTCCCTGCCGCCTAGTTGCGCAGCGGCTTCCCTTTCATCAGCATGTGCGTGATCCGCGCCTGGGTCTTCTCCTCGCCGCAGAGCGACAGGAATTCCTCGCGCTCCATGTCGAGCAACTCCTGCTCGGTGCGCAGCGTCCCCGCCGGGACGTCGCCGCCCGTCAGGATGCGGGCGATCTTGAGGGCGATCTTCTCGTCGTGGTCGCTGATCTGCCCCGCCGCCTTCATCGCGAAGAGCCCGTACACGAACTGCGGATACGCCGAGCGGCCGGGGACCTTGATGTCGGTGCGGGGTTTCGGCGCCTCGTACCCTTCCTTGAGCATCCCCAGGACGGTGTTCTTCGCGTCCTGGATCAGGAAGTCGCGCTGGACCGTGATGCGGTCCGAGGGGCGGAGGAACCCCATCTCCCGGGCCTCCTTCGCCGACGTGGAGACCTTGGCCATCCCGATCGTCTCGAACGCCTTCCGCAGGAACGGAAGTTGGTCGACGTTCACGCCGTCGGGGATCCCCTCCAGGTGGCGGATCGCCATCTCCTTGCAGCCGCCGCCGGCGGGCAAAAGACCCACGCCCACCTCGACGAGCCCCATGTACGTCTCGGCCGCCGCGCGGATCCGGTCGGAGCCGAGGCACATCTCGACACCGCCGCCCAGCACCACGCCCGCCGGGGCCGCCACCACCGGGGCCCCCGAGTACCGGAGCCGCATGCAGCAGTCCTGGAACCCCTTGACGATCTTCTCGAGCTCGTCCCACTGCTTGTTCTGCGCGGCGAGGAAGACCATCATGATGTTCGCGCCGGCGCAGAAATACTCCGAGTGGTTGGCGATCACCATCCCCGCGAAATCCTTTTCGCAGAGATCCACGCCTTCCATCAGCATGCTGACCACGTCGGCGTCGACCGTGTTCATCTTCGTGCGGAACTCGGCGCACAGGACCCCGTCGCCGATGTCGTACAGCGTCGCGCCGGCGTTCTTCTTCACGACCTTGTTCCGGTCCGCGACGGCCGGGAGGAAGATCACGTTCGGAGAGATCGGCGCGGGGACGTACTTCCCGGCGGCGAAGTCGTAGAACTCGAGCTTCCCGTCCACCCGGCGGTAGAAGGAGGCGGCCCCCCCGGCGAGCATCTTCTCGACGGCTTCCGGCACGGCCTTCCCTTCCGCCTTCATCCGCGCCACCGAGTCCGCGACGCCGATGGCGTCCCAGGTCTCGAACGGCCCGAGGGTCCAGTTGAAGCCCCACTTCATCGCGTTGTCGACGTTGAAGACGTCGTCCGCGATCTCGGGGATCCGCTTCGCCGCGTAGACCAGCGACTCGGCGAGGACGTCCCACGCGTACTTCGCCGCCTTGTCGTCAGCCGAGATCACCTTGCGGATCCGCAAGCCGACGTTCTCCTCCCCCTTCGCCGCCTCGAGCGAGGGGAAGGAGACCTTCTCCACCGGGCGGTATTCGAGGGTGTCGTAGTCGAGGACCAGCTTCTTCTTGGCCTCGCCCTTCCCCTCCACCTTGAAGAAGCCCGCGCCCGCCTTGCGGCCCAGGAGCTTGCGGGAGACCATCTCCTTCACGAAGGGGGGCGGCAGGAACTTCTCCCGGTCCGGGTCGCCGGGAAGGTTCTCGTACACGTTGTCAGAAACGTGGAGCAGCGTGTCGATCCCCACCAGGTCCGCCGTCCCGAACGCGGCGGACTTCGGGCGGCCCATCGCCGGGCCCAGAACCTTGTCCACCTCCTCGATCTTCAGACCGTCGCGCATCATCGCGTGCATCGCGTACATCATTGCGTAGACGCCGACGCGGTTCCCGACGAAGTTCGGCGTGTCCTTGCCGTAGACGATCCCCTTCCCCAGGACCCGCTCGCCGAAGTCGGCGACGCCGGAGAGGATCTCCGGGTCGGTGTCCTCGCCCGCCACCAGCTCGAGGAGCTTCATGTAGCGGACGGGGTTGAAGAAGTGGGTGACGAGGAAGTGGCGGCGGAAGTCGGCGCCCCGCCCCTCCATCATCCGGGCGATGGAGATCCCCGAGGTGTTCGAGGAGACGATCATCCCGGGCTTCCAGAACTTCTCGATCCTCGCGTAGAGCGCCTGCTTGATCGCCAGGTTCTCCACGACCACCTCGATGACCCAGTCGCACCCGGCGATCTTCTCCAGGTCGTCCTCGAAGTTGCCGATCGAGATCAGGCCAAGGTCCTTCTTCGTGTAGATCAGCGACGGCTTGCTCTTCCGGATCGTCTCGAGCCCTTTCAGCGCGAACCGGTTGCGGAAGGCGGGGCTGTCCGTCGTGATCCCCTTCTTCTGGTCCTCCTCCGAAAGCGCCGGGGGGACGATGTCGAGCATCAGGCAGGGGATCCCGGCGTTGGCCAGGTGCGCGGCGATCCCGGAGCCCATGACGCCGGCCCCCAGGACGGCTGCCCTGCGGATTTTCGGAAACATCGTTTCTTCCTCCTGTCTGTCGCTTGGGTTTGTCCTGGACAGATGACTGAATGATGATTCAGTATTTGGAATACAATTAACGCATCCCCGCCGACATGTCAAGGCGTGAGAGAATGGCCCCCATGACCGGGATCTACGTCCATGTCCCTTTCTGCGCCCGGAAATGCCGCTACTGCGACTTCTACTCGATAGCCGCGGGGGAAGAGGCGTGGGACCGGTATGGCGTTCTTCTCCTGGACGAACTGGACCTGCTTCTCCGGTCGTTCCCCGCCCTGGCCAAGGAGCGGGCGGACACCGTCTACTTCGGGGGTGGGACGCCTTCCATCCTCGGGGCGGAGCGGCTGGGACGGCTCCTCGGGGGGATCCGGCGCCGCATCCCCCTCGCGGAAGGGGCCGAGGTGACGCTGGAAGCCAACCCCGGCACCCTCCGGGGCGGGGATATTCCGCGGCTCCTCGAATCCGGGTTCAACCGGCTGAGCCTGGGGGTCCAGTCGTTCCGGCCCGAGGCGCTTTCGGCGCTCGGTAGGATCCACACCGCGCAGGCCGCCATGGACGCCTTCCGGAACGCCCGGAATTCCGGGTTCCCTTCCGTCGGAATCGATCTCATCTTCGGAGTCCCCGGGCAGACCGAAGAGGACTGGGCCGGCGACCTGCGGCAGGCCGTCGAACTGCGGCCGGACCATCTCTCCGCGTACGCCCTTTCGCCGGAGCCGGGGACCCCGATCCACGCGGAGATCGAGCGCGGGGAAATCACCCTTCCCTCCGACGACGCGGCGGCCCGGATGTACGACGTGGCGCGCGAGGCCCTCGCCTCCGCCGGGTACCGACACTACGAGATCTCCAATTTCGCGCTGCCGGGGCACGAGTGCCGCCACAACGGGAAATACTGGCGCCGGGAGGCGTACCTCGGGCTGGGGCCCGCCGCGCACGGATTGCTGTTCCCGGAAGAATCCGCGCCGCTCGGGATGCGGACGGCGAACCCGCCCTCCCTGGCGGAATACGCTTCGCGGGTCGGCGGGGAGCGCCTCCCCTGGGAGGAGGCCGGGGCGCGCGATCCGGAAGACGCGTGGAAGGAATTCCTGATCTTCGGGCTGCGGCTCGCCGACGGGGTGTCCGTCGCGGAAGGGGAAAAACGATACGGCCCCCGGCCGGAAACGCTGCCGGGGGCCGTCGATCGCCTGGTCGAATCGGGTTGCCTTCTCAGGAGCCGGGGCCGCCTCCGGATCCCGGAACGGCTATGGTTCGTATCGAACGAGGTGCTTCGCCGGCTCGCCTGAAGCTCCGGTTACCGCCTCGGCCCGCGGTCGTCGCGGCGGTCGTCGCGGCGGTCGTCACGCCGGTCATCGCGGCGGTCGTCACGCCGGTCATCGCGGCGGTCGCCGGGGCGATACTGAGTCCCGCCGGGGCCGGGGCCGGGGCCGTTCCCCCGGAGGTAGTCCCGGTTGTACCGGTCGTTCCCCGCCTTGTGCCTCCATTCCTTCTCCCGCTCCTTCTCCCAGCGCCGGTGTTCCTTGGCGTGCTGCCTCTCCCACTTGTAATGCTCCTGCCTCCAGTGGCCGTACGGGTAGCGCGGCGCGTTCGCGTACCGGACCCGGTAGTCGCGCGGCATGTAGATGACGGCGTGAGGCACGGCTGCGGGGACCATGTGCACCCAAGGACCTTTATAGGCGGGCGCGCGGTACCAGCGGGTCCCCCGGGGCGACCACCAGTAGCCCGCGTAGAAGAAGACGTCGATGTGGGGGTCCGGCACGAAATAGACCTGGGCCCCCGGAACCATCACGACTTCGGGCGGCTCGGCCACCACGATCGGCGGAGGGCCGATGTTGATGCTGACGCTGACCCCCGCGCTCGCGTCCCGAACGCCCCATGCCGACAAGAGCAGCAAGGCGACGATCGGGCACAAATACATGTTTCTGCTTGACATTCCCATCCCTCACCTCCGTTTGTTCGTCAGACCTTCGACGCTATCAGATCGGAATTTCTTCACAATATATTCAATGGAACCCGGTCCTTCCGAGGACAATCCATATATAATGATGGAACACGGGATGAATGGATAAATGAAGAACTTTTTTTCGGACAGGTGGGGAAACGGGCGGTTTTCCCCCGGCATCCGGTTGAAACTGCTATGTTTCCTCCTTCCCCTGGCGTTCGTTCTCGTTTTCACCGTCTCCTGGACGGGGTCGAAGATCACGGGCGCCGCCTTGCGGAAGGACCTCCTCCAGCGGGGGGCGGCCATCTCGAAGATGGTAGCGCTGTCCGCGGGATACCTCATGCTCGCGGACGACCAGCTCGGGCTCGACCGGCTCGCGGCGGAAACCCGCGCCAGCAGCCCCGACATCGCCTACGTCGCGATACGAGACGCCGCGAACAAGGTGGTCGCCCACAACCGGATCGGCGAGCGGGGAAAGCCGTTCGAGCCGTCCGCGCGGATCACGCCGCTGGCCGAATTCTCCGACACGCACGCCGACGAGGTGATCCGGGAGGACCGCACCCTCGTGGAATTCAACACGCCGATCGAATTCGCCGGGAAGCTGGTGGGAACGGCGACGCTGGCGCTGACCACCGAGTCGCTGGTCGGCGCCAATCGCTCCGTCCACCGGTCCATCCTGACTGCCGCGTCGATCATCCTCGGGCTCGTGTTCCTCGGCGCGCTGCTGGCGTCCTCCCTCATTACGACCCGCGTCAAGCGGCTGCACGAGGGGGTGCTGTCGCTCGGCGCGGGCAAACCGTTCCGCCCCATCCCCGTCACCAGCTCCGACGAGCTGGGAGACCTGACGCGGAAATTCAACCGGATGGCCGAGGAGCTGCTCTCCCAGAAGGACGACCTGGAGGCGAAGGCCCGGCAGCTGGAGGAGGCGTACCTCGGCATGGTCCGCGTCATTGCCGCATCGCTGGACGCGCGGGACGCGTACACGCTGGGCCACTCCACCCGGGTCGCGAAGCTGTCCTGCGAGCTGGGAAGGCGCCTCGGCCTGGCCGGGGAAGCGCTCGTCGACCTGGAGCGGGCCGCCATTTTCCACGACCTGGGGAAGATCCAGACCCCCGACGACGTGCTCCTCAA
Organism: bacterium UBA2219; assembly: GCA_002327765.1. Lineage (GTDB taxonomy): Bacteria > Desulfobacterota > Deferrimicrobia > Deferrimicrobiales > Deferrimicrobiaceae > UBA2219. Next base: position 10,038 of record DCUH01000100.1, read on the forward strand.
GAAGGAGCCGCTCTCCGACACGGAAGAAGTGCGGATGAGGAACCATCCGTCCGACGGCACGGACATCCTCCAGGCGGCGCCGTTCCTCCGGCGGTACATCCCCGTGGTGCGCGCCCACCACGAGTGGTACAACGGCGAGGGATACCCGGACGGCAAGAAAGGGCACGAGATCCCCTTCCATGCCCAGATCATCGCCCTCGCGGACGCGTTCGACGCCATGACGACCGACCGGCCGTATCGCCAGGCCCTGACGACCGAGGAAGCGCTCGAGGAGATCCTGCGCTACCGGGGGACGCAGTTCTCCCCGGAGCTGGCCGACGCCTTCGCGAAGATGGTCCGGGAGCTTCCCCCGATGGACGAGGCCACGTACAGGAGCATGGCGCTTTGAGGATGCGGGGCTGCCTGCTCCTCGCGACGCTGCTCGCCCTCTCGGTGGCGGCCTTCCCCGGCTGCGCGCGGCGGATGGCCGCCCCGGCGGCGGAAACCGTGGGGCCTGCTCCCGCGCCGCGGGATGCAAGGCNNCGCCTCCCGCGCCTCCCGCGCCCCCGCCGCCACCGGAAGCGCCGCCCGCCGCCACCGCCGCGGACAAGGCGTACGCGGCGGGGCTGGACGCGCTGCAGGAAGGAGGGAACGAGCGCGCCCTCGAGCTGTTCGCCGCCGCGTTGAAGGAGAAGCCGGCGTTTCCGGAGGCGTCCAAAGCGTTCGACGAGGCGCTCGTCGCGCTCAAAAAGCAGGGGGACACCGCGAACGCCCAGGGGAAGCCGGAGGAGGCGGGCCGCCGCTGGATGGCCGTGGTCCGCCAGTTCCAGCAGCCGTCGGCGAAAGGGATGACGTACCCGTTCACCCGGGCCGAGGTGCAGGGGCAGGTCGACCGGCTC